>DATAOT010000110.1:0-5739 GCA_036265615.1 Aestuariivirgaceae bacterium | reverse complement strand
TTGGCAAGTTTCTCCCCGACCAGGATAGGCCCAACGAGGGCGTTTTCTCGATCAAGGACGAGGACGAGCAGTGGCTGTCGCTGCGCTATGATCTGACGGCGCCCCTCGCCCGCTATGTCGCCGAGCATTACGAAGCCCTGGCGAAGCCGTTCCGCAGCTACCGCTCGGGCTGGGTGTTCCGCAACGAGAAGCCGGGGCCCGGCCGCTTCCGCCAATTCATGCAGTTTGACGCCGACACCGTCGGCACGGCAAGCCCGGCCGCGGATGCCGAGGTCTGCATGATGGCGGCCGATGCGCTGGAGGCGCTGGGGATCGAGCGCGGCAAATATGTGATCAAGTTCAACAGCCGCAAATATGCCGAGGGTTTTCAGGAGAGGCTTAAGATCCCGGAGATCAATCGCCTGACCTGGTACCGCTCGATCGACAAGCTGTCCCGGCTCGGCGAGAAGGGGGTCGGCGAGCTTCTCGGGCCCGGCCGCAAGGACGAGTCGGGGGACTTCACACCGGGCGCCGGGCTCAGTCCCGATCAGATCAGGGAAAGCCTGACATTCGCCACAGCCAAGATCTTTGAAGCCAAATTCGTCCAAGGCAGCGCGGTGGGCGAGGCTGGGATGGCGGACCTCGCCGAGATGCGGCGCCTGTTCGACGCGGCCGGCTATGGCGAGGACCGCGTTCGCTTCGACAGCGAGGTGGTGCGCGGGCTCGACTATTACACTGGCGCGGTGTTCGAAGCGGAATTGACATTCGAGTCGCACGACGAAACCGGCCAGCTGGTGCGGTTCGGATCGGTCGGCGGCGGCGGGCGCTATGACGACCTCGTGGCGCGCTTCCGCGGCGAGGCGGTGCCTGCAACCGGCTTCTCGATGGGCGTCTCGCGGCTCTATGCTGCGCTGAAGCATCTTGGCCGGGCCGTCAATCTCGGCAGTCTTGCGCCCGTCGTGGTGCTGGTGATGGATCGCGAGCGGGTGACGCATTATCAGCACCTGACGAGCCTGCTGCGCGCCGCCGGGATCCGCGCCGAGATGTATCTCGGCTCCGGCGGTATGAAGGCGCAGATGAAATATGCCGACCGGCGCGGCGCGCCGCTGGTGGTCATCCAGGGACCCGACGAGCTTGAGCGCGGCATCGTCCAGCTCAAGGATCTGGCGGCTGGCGCCGAAATGGCGCGGCAGATCGACAGCCGCGCGGAATGGCGCGAGGCCCGCCCGGCGCAGGTGGCGGTGCCGGAATCGGAGCTTGTGGCGGCGGTGAAAGCCGCGCTGGAGCGCGAGGCCCTGAGCGCTGGCGCAGCAGGGGGATACGGTGGCGGGTAGATCGGCAGCCGAGCGGCAGGAGCTCGAGGCTGTCCGGCAGGCCGTCATGGCGGTGTTCGCGGCTCGGGCCTTCGAGACGATCGTGCCCGACATCCTGCAGCCGGCCGACGTCTTTCTCGACCGCTCGGGCGAGAACATCCGCTCGCGCACCTTCGTGTTCACCGATCCGTCCGGCGCCGAACTCTGCCTGAGGCCGGACCTGACGGTGCCGACCTGCCGGTTTCATCTGACCCATCAGGCCGATCCGCGCTGCGAGGCGCGCTATTGCTATTGCGGACCGGCATTCCGCTTTCAGCCGGGCGGTGCCGATCGGCTTCATCCGAGCGAATTCGACCAGGCCGGGGTGGAATGGTTCGGGGCGAGCGATGCCGAGCTTGCCGAAGCCGAGATCCTGGCGATGACGGTCAGGGCGGTCGAGGCGGCCGGGCTTCGCCGCTACACGATCCGGCTCGGCGATCTCGGCTTGTTCGAAGCTCTGCTCCAGTCCGTCGCCATGCCGGAGCGCTGGCGCCGGCGCCTCAGTCATCAATTCTGGCGGCCGAAGCAGTTCCGCGCGCTGCTCGACCAGCTGACCGGCGCGGCGGCTCGGCCGCGGACATCGATCTCCGGCTTGATCGACGAGCTTGCCCAGGCAGGTGGTGCCGACCCGGAGGCACTGGTCGAGCGGCAGCTTCAGGCGGAAGGGCTGGCGCTCATCGGCGGGCGCAATGTTCCCGAGATCGCGGCCCGGCTCGTCGAGAAGGCGCTCGACCGCACGGAGAGGCCGCTGTCGCCTGCCGATGCGATGCAGATCGAGACTTATCTCGCGCTTTCCGCCTCGCCGGCCGTTGCGGCAAGAGAGCTTGATCGGCTCGCACCCGCTCTCGGCTCGCCGATGATCGAGGCGGTACGCCGTTTCCATCGCCGCAATGCGCTCTTGGCCGCGGGCGGGTTTGCGCTCGATGCCCCGACATTCGCCGGGGTGTTCGGGCGGCAGCTCGAATATTACACCGGCTTCGTGTTCCAGCTCGAAGCGGACGGGCCCGACGGCACGCAGCTGGCGATTGCCGGCGGCGGGCGCTACGACCGGCTGCTTTCCGATATCGGCTCGCCCTATCCGGTGCCGGCGGTCGGCTGCGCGATTCACACCGAGAGGCTCGCGGCGGCCTGCCGCGGGGTGGTTCGATGACGCCGAAGCTGACGCTGGCGATGCCTTCCAAGGGCCGGCTGCTCGAGGCCGCCGAGGCGCGGCTTCAGCACGCGGGTCTCACGGTGATCCGTGACGGCCTCGAGCGCGGCTACCAGGGCCGCATTGCCGACCTGCCCGATATCGAGGTGACGTTCCTGTCGGCCGCCGAGATCGCCCAGTCGCTGAAGGACGGCAGCATCGGGCTTGGGGTGACAGGCGAGGATCTGCTGCGCGAGGCCGTCCCTGAGGGCGAGGGCGGCATCGAGATCCTGCTCAGGCTCGGCTTCGGTCATGCCGATGTGGTGGTAGCGGTGCCGCAGTGCTGGCTCGATGTCGCAACCATGGCAGATCTCGAGGATCTGGCGGTGCTGTTCCATGCCCGGCATGGGCGGCGGCTCAAGATCGCCACCAAATATCCAGGACTGACCCGCCGGTGGTTCGCCGAGAAGGGTGTCACCGGCTACCGCATCGTCGAAAGCGCTGGCGCGACCGAGGGCGCCCCGGCCGCCGGCACCGCGGAAGCGATCGTTGACATCACCACAACCGGTTCCACCTTGCGGGCAAACCGCCTCAAGGTGCTGGATGACGGCGTCATCCTGCGCTCGCAGGCGGTGCTGGCCGGAAGGCCCGAAGACCTCGGCCATCCGGCAGTCGCACTGCTCGTGGAGCGACTGGCGAATAGCGAGTCATGAGTGCTCAGGACGCGCTGTTTCCCACAACGATCGCCCTGAAATCATTGACATTGGTGAGGGTCGGCCCGGTCACAAGCAGATCGCCGAGAGTTGAGAAGAATGTGTAGGAATCGTTGTTTTCGAGAAGCTTCGCAGCGTCGAGGCCCGCCGCGGCAGCCCGCGCCAGCGTGTCGGGAAAGATCATGGCGCCGGCATTGTCTTCCGACCCATCGATGCCGTCGGTGTCTCCGGCGATGGCCGAGATGCCAGGCGCCGATGCGAGTGCCAGCGCCAACGCCAGGGCGTATTCGCTGTTCCGCCCTCCCCTGCCCTCGCCCTTGATCGTCACCGTTGTTTCGCCTCCGGACAGGATCACCGTTCCACGCGCAACCCCGCGGGCGAGCATCGCGTGCTCCCGTGCCACGGCGCGGCTTTCGCCTTCGACCCGGTCGCCGAGATCGACGACCTCGTAGCCGGCGTTGCGGGCAACCGTCGCGGCCGCCTTCAGCGACAGAGCCGGAGCCGCAATGATGCGCGTCTCCGCCCTTGCCAAGCGGGGATCACCCGGCTTCGGTGTCTCGCTCGCCGGGTCGGCAAGCCAGGCCGCGACGCGGTCGGGAATGCGGATTCCGTATCGCGCGATATGGGACATGGCCTCAGCCCTGCTGGAGGGATCGGCAAGGGTCGGGCCCGACGCCACCAGCGAGGGATCGTCTCCCGGAATGTCGGACACGATCAGCGACACCACCTTGGCCGGGTAAGCGGCTGCGGCAAGCCGGCCGCCTTTGAGCGCCGAGAGATGTTTGCGCACGCAGTTCATCGCCGCAATCGGTGCTCCCGAGGCCAGGAGCTGGCGATTGACGTCCTGCTTGTCGGCGAGTGTCAGGCCGTCCGCCGGGGCAGCGAGCAGGGCCGAGCCGCCGCCCGAGATCAGGCACAGAACGAGATCATCCTCGCTCAAGCCGCGGACCATCTGGGCAATGCGGGCCGCCGCCTCGCTGCCCGCCTGATCCGGCACTGGGTGGGCGGCCTCGACGATCTCGATCCGCCGGCATGGCACCGCATGGCCGTAGCGCGTCACGACCAGGCCCTCGAGCGAATGCCTCCAATGTGCTTCGACCGCCGCCGCCATCGCTGCCGATGCCTTGCCGGCTCCCACGACGATGGTCCGCCCCTTGGGTGGCGGCGGCAGATGCTCGGGCAACCGCACCGCCGGATCGGCGGCAGTGACTGCCGCATTGAACAGGCTTCTGAGCAACGGCTCGGTGCGGCGCTGGATCATGATGTGCCAATGGCTTGAGCAGCTTTGCGGTTTCGCTTAACCGAAGGATAATAGGTGGCGAGCCACTTCTGGAGAATGGACATGCCGTCGCGTTCGAACGCCTCCCGTGTCTTTCATCGCGCCCTCGCCCACGACTATCCCGAAGCCGTCTCGGGGCGTGGTTGCTGGATCTACGATGGCGCGGGCCGCGCTTACCTCGATGCCTCCGGCGGCGCCGCCGTTTCCTGCCTTGGCCACGGCGACCGTCGGGTGGCCCAGGCGATCCGCCGGCAGCTCGACCGTCTTGCCTATACGCACACGTCTTTTTTCACCACGGGCGTGGCGGAGGAGCTCGCCGATCGCCTGTCTGCCGCGGCGCCCGGAGGCCCCTGGCGGGTATTCTTCGTGTCGGGCGGGTCGGAGGCGACCGAGGCCGCCCTCAAGCTTGCGCGGCAGATTCACGTGGAGCGCGGCCAGGCCTCGCGCGATCATTTCGTCTCGCGGCACTTCTCGTATCACGGCAACACGCTCGGCGCCTTGTCGGTCGGCGGCCACGCCGGAAGACGCAAGCTCTATGGTCCGATCCTCTCGCCGAATGTCCGTCACATCCCGCCGGTCTATGCCTATCGCCATCAACAGGCCGGCGAGACCGCCGAAGCATATGGGCTGCGCATGGCGCGCACGCTTGCCGACGTCGTCGACGAGGTCGGTTCGGACCGCGTCATTGCCTTCATCGCCGAGACGGTGGTCGGTGCGACCCTCGGCGCCGTTCCGGCCACGCCTGGCTACTTCCGGGAGATCCGCTCGATCTGCGATCGCCATGGCGTGCTGCTGATCCTCGACGAGGTCATGTGCGGAATGGCGCGATGCGGCAGCCGATTTGCCTTCGAGCAGGAGGGCGTCGTCCCTGACATGATCACGCTGGCCAAGGGGCTTGGTGCCGGCTATCAGCCGATCGGCGCATTGATGGTAAACGAGAGAATCGTCGGCGAGCTCGAGCGCGGCTCCGGCGCCTTCCAGCACGGCCATACCTATGTCGGTCACGCGGTGGCCTGTGCCGCCGGCCTCGCCGTTCAGGAAATCATCGAGCAGGACGGACTCGTCGAGCGGGTGGCACGCACCGGCGATGCCATGGCCGCCATCCTGCGCGAGCGCTTCGGCGACCACCCTCATGTCGGCGATATACGCGGCCGTGGCCTGATGCTTGCCATGGAGCTTGTTGAGGATCGCGCCGACAAGCGCCCATTTCCCGCCGCGGCCAAGCTATGGGCCCGAGTCAAGGCAACAGCCATGGATGAAGGCCTGATCTGCTATCCGAGCGGTGGC
>DATAOT010000109.1:0-36546 GCA_036265615.1 Aestuariivirgaceae bacterium | reverse complement strand
GCTGCCTTCACCGCCGTCTCGACGACCCCCATGGGGACGTTGTCGAGCGCGAGCGTCGTCGCATCGCCCTCGCCGACCTTCTTGTCGCCGTCATATTTCATGACCTGCCAATGCTCGTCGACCATGTGGTACTTGCAGGCGAAGATCGCCTCCCCGTCGAGCACGCCGATGCGCCAGTCGAAGGCGGTGGGCAGAAACTCCTGGCCGATCAGAAGGTCGGAGTCCTGCAGCAGCTGCTTGAGCCTCGCCTTCAGCTCCTGGGCATCGTCGCATTTGTAGACGCCGCGGCTGAACGAGCCGTCGGGAATCTTCAGCACCACCGGCCAGCCGATCCGTTCGCCGATCTCGCCAGCCTGCTTCTCGCTCTGGACCACCATGGTCCTCGGCGTCGGCACGCGCTCGGCATTGAGGCGCTCGGCCAGATAGACCTTGTTGGTGCACCGAATCATCGACTGCGGGTCGTCGATGACCGGCATGCCCTCCTGCTGGGCGCGCCTGGCAAAGCGATAGGTGTAATTGTCGATCGAGGTGGTGACGCGGATGAACAGCGCGTCATATTCGGCAAGCTTGTCGAGGTCGCCTTTCTGGATCGGCTCGACATCGATCGAGAAGCGCTGGGCAACCTTGGCGAAATGACGGATGCTCTCCTGGCTCGACGGCGGCAGCTTCTCCTGGGGATCGTGCAGCACGGCAAGGGTGTACTTGGCCGGCGTCCTGGTCTTGGCGGTCTTCCAGGTGCGGCGGGTGTGGACCTCGAGCGCCCTGAGGAAGAAGGCGCGCTCCTCTTCGTTCAAGGCGTTGATCGCGACCGGCACGATGCGGTCGATCTCCTTGTAGCCCTGGCCATCCAGGGTCACCCTGAGGATCGGCACCCTATACCAGTCGAACAGGAGCCGCGCGAACGGCATGAGATTGGTTTGGGCGATCTGCCCGAAACAGATGAACAGCTTGACCTGGCCGGGCGGCGGGGTGGTCTTCTCGTAGCATTTGGCCAGCATGGCCTCGAGATCGGGCAGCGACTGCTCGTAGAGCGTCTTGCGCGACAATTCGGCGATGGTCTCGATGGTCGGGATGATGCGGTGGCCCCGCGCCT
Source organism: Aestuariivirgaceae bacterium (assembly GCA_036265615.1). Taxonomy (GTDB): domain Bacteria; phylum Pseudomonadota; class Alphaproteobacteria; order Rhizobiales; family Aestuariivirgaceae; genus DATAFF01. The sequence continues at coordinate 35,453 of DATAOT010000109.1, read as the reverse complement.
CGGCCAAGAGCGAGCAGTAATAGCCGGCGCCCTGATAGCCATAGGAACGCGAGAGATTGATGATCTTCGGCTTCTGGCCGCCGAACAGCTGCGGCCGAGACAGATAGTCGCGGGTGCTCATGACTTTGTGCGGCGTGTCCGCGTTCGAGAGGTCGCGGTCCTGGTCAACCAAGACGAGCCAAGTCATCTTCGGAATTCGGTCTCCAGCATGCGGACTGCCTTCGGGGCGCTCGCGATCAAGGCGGCATATAACGCCGTTCGCGACCATATTCCACGATCCATTGCGAATTCTGCTCAGGTGCTGCAGGCCAGCGGCTTTTGGTAGCGGAGCGCGTCGGTGCCGTCCTGGTAATAGGCGGCCTGGCGGGCGAAGCAGGCATAGCCCAGCTCTTCATAGAGGCGGATGGCGAGGCGGTTGTCGACCCGGACCTCGAGCCGCAGGATGCAAGCGCCCCGGCTTGCTGCCGCTGCTTCGGCGGCGGCGATGAGCCGGCGGGCGAGCCCCTGGCCGCGTGCAGCACGGTCGACGGCGAGGGAATAGAGGCGGGCAACCGCGGCGTTGCGGCGGAACAGCAGAAGGGCATAGGCGTCGACCTTGCCGTCCGCCGCGACGGCGACGAGGAGGTTGGCGCTCGGGGATCTGAGATGACGCGCTAGGGCGCGTTGCGACAGCCGGTCGCTTGCGAATGCCTGCGTTTCAATCTCGGCAAGCTGGGGGAGATCGCCGCGAACCGCTTTGCGAATCATCAGAGCATGAATCGGCTTCGACAGCGCCCCCCACCCGGCCTCGCTTGCGCTCGGCCACCCTCCCCACAAGGGGGAGGGGTGTTGCTAATCCCCTCCCCCAATTTGGGGAGGGGCCGGGGGTGGGGGGTGCCTTTGATGATCGAATGGTGGGTCATGATGCCTGACGGCGTCAGTCCTCGAACGGGTCACGCATCGAGATCGTGTCCTCGCGCTCGGGGCTCGTGGAGAGCAGGGTGACGGGGCATTCGATCATCTCCTCGATCGAGCGGACATATTTGACCGCCTGAGCCGGCAGGGCCGCCCAGGAGCGGGCGCCGGCGGTCGAAGTCTGCCAGCCCTCGAAGCTTTCATAGACGGGCTCGACGCGGGCCTGCTCGCTCGGGCTTGCGGGCAGGCGGTCGATCCGCTCGCCATCGAGCATGTAGCCGGTCGATACCTTGATCTCGCCGAGCCCGTCCAGGACATCGAGCTTGGTCAAGGCAATCCCGTGGATGCCCGAGGTCTTGATGGCCTGGCGGACGAGCACGGCATCGAACCAGCCGCAACGGCGCTTGCGGCCGGTGACCGTGCCGAATTCGCGGCCGCGGGCGCCGATCTCGTCGCCGACCGCATTGTCCTGCTCGGTCGGGAACGGGCCGGCGCCGACGCGGGTGGTGTAGGCCTTGGCAATGCCGAGCACATAGGAGAGCGCGCCTGGGCCGACGCCGGAGCCGGACGCGGCCTGCGCCGCCACGGTGTTGGACGAGGTCACGAAGGGAAAGGTGCCGTGGTCGATGTCGAGCATGACCCCTTGCGCGCCCTCGAACAGGATGCGCTTGCCGGCGCGGCGCTGGCGATCGAGCAGATCGAAAACCGTGTCGGAAAATTCGAGAATCCGCGGCGCGATCCCTGACAGCTGGGCATGGAGCTCGTCGCCGGTGAGCTCGGGCATGCCGAGGCCGCGGCGGAGGGCATTGTGATGCGTGAGCAGCCGCTGGATCTTGGTATCGAGGCTCATGAGATCCTTGAGGTCGGCGACCCTGAGCGCGCGGCGGCCGACCTTGTCCTCATAGGCGGGGCCGATGCCGCGGCCGGTGGTGCCGATCTTGCCGGCACCGGCAGCATTCTCGCGAATGACGTCGAGCTCGCGGTGGAGCGGCAGGATCAGCACGGCATTGTCGGCAACCCGCAGATTGTCCCGGCTGACCGCGACGCCCTGGCGGCGGACGGTGTCGATCTCGTCGATCAGCGCCCAGGGATCGACGACGACGCCGTTGCCGATGATGGCGAGCTTGCCCGGCCGGACGATGCCGGAGGGCAGCAGCGACAGCTTGTAGGTGATCTTGTCGATGACGAGGGTGTGGCCGGCATTGTGCCCACCCTGGAAGCGCACCACGACATCGGCGCGCTCGGACAGCCAGTCGACGATCTTGCCCTTGCCCTCGTCGCCCCATTGGGCGCCGACAACCACCACATTGGCCATCGTCGTTCCCTTTCAGAATCTCAGCGCTCTCGCCTGCTTTACCTGCGGCAGGGCCTCGACGGCAGCCAGCACCGACGGCGGCACCGGGCCGTCGACCTCGACGAGGGCGATGGCATTGCCCCCCGGCTGGTCGCGGCCGAGGTGAAAGGTCGCGATATTGACGCCGCGATCGCCCAGGATCGTGCCAAAGGCGCCGATGAAGCCCGGCTTGTCGGCATTGGTGACGTAGAGCATATGGGGGCCAAGCTCGGCCTCCATGTTGATGCCCTTGATCTGGATGACACGCGGCTTGCCGTCGGAGAACACGGTGCCGGCGATGCTGCGCTCGAGCGATTCGGTCCTGACCGTCAGCCGGATGTAGCTGTCATAGACGCCGCGGTGGGTCTGCCGGATCTCGTCCACCCTGATCCCGCGCTCGCGGGCCACGGCGGGAGCCGATACCATGTTGACGTCGCCAAGCATCGGCCGCAGCAGCGCTGCGAGCAGTGCCGATGTCAAGGCCCGGGTGTTGAGCTCGCCGACCTCGCCGGCATATTCGATGGCGATGCCGACAAGGGAGCTCTCGGTGAGCTGGCCGGCAAAGGAGCCGAGCTGCTCGGCAAGGGCGACATAGGGCTTGAGACGCGGCGCCTCCTCGACCGAGATCGAGGGCATGTTGAGGGCGTTCGACACCGCACCCGAAATCAGGAAATCGGCCAGCTGGTTGGCGATCTGCACCGCCACATTCTCCTGCGCCTCGCTGGTCGAGGCGCCGAGATGCGGCGTCATCACCACCTGCTCCATGGCGGTCAGAGGATTGTCCGTCGGCGGCTCGGTTTCGAAGACATCGAGGGCGGCGCCGGCGACATGACCGGAGCGCAGGGCTTCGATAAGGGCGCTCTCGACGAGGAGGCCGCCGCGGGCACAGTTGATGATCCTGACGCCGCGCCGCATGCGGGCAATGGCGGCGGCATCGATGATGTTGCGGGTCTTGTCGGTGAGCGGGGTGTGCAGCGAAATGAAATCGGCCCGGCGCAGCAGTTCCTCGAAGGTCACCTTCTCGACGCCGAGCTCGATCGCCCGCTCGGGGGACAGGAAGGGATCGAAGGCGATCACCTTCATTCTGAGCCCGATGGCGCGCTCGGCAACGATCGAGCCGATATTGCCGCAGCCAATGATGCCGAGCGTCTTGCTGTAGAGCTCGACGCCGATGAAGCGGTTCTTCAGCCACTTGCCGGCCCGCATGCTGTGGTCGGCCTCGGGGATCTGGCGGGCCAGCGCCATCATCAGGGCCACCGTGTGCTCGGCGGTGGTGATGGCATTGCCGAAGGGGGTGTTCATGACGACGATGCCGCGGCTCGTGGCGGCGGCGAGCTCGACATTGTCGATGCCGATGCCGGCGCGGCCCACCACCTTCAGCCGCTCGGCGCGGCTCAGGAGCTTGTCGGTCACCTTGGTGGCGGAGCGGATGGCGAGCCCGTCATAGCCGCCGATCCTGGCCAGAAGGCCGTCCTTGTCGGCCCCGAGCTCCGGCTCGTAGTCGACCGCAAGGCCGCGGTCGCGCATGACCTGAACGGCGGTTTCGCTCAGTCGGTCGGAGACCAGCACGCGTCCTGTCATGAGCTTCAATCCCCTTCGGCAATGACCTTGTCATAGGCGTAGTCGAGCCACGGCAGGAGGGCTTCGATGTCGGCGCGCTCGATGGTGGCGCCGCACCAGATCCGCAAGCCCGGCGGGGCGTCGCGGTGGCTCGCTATGTCCAAGGCGACCCCCTCCCCTTCAAGGAACCTCGCGATGTCGCGGCCGCGCGGGGCGTGAGCCGGATCGCGCAGGGAAAGGCACACGGAGGTGTTGGAGCGGGTTTGCGGGACGACCGCGAGCACCTTCGCCCAGGGCGATCGATCGGCCCAGTCATGGAGGAGCGCTGAATTGCCGTCGGCGCGGGCGATGAGCGCATCGAGGCCGCCGAGGGCGCGCGCCCATTCGAGAGCGAGGATCCAGTCCTCGACGCACAGCATGGAGGGCGTGTTGATGGTCTCGCCCTCGAACAGGGCGCGATCGACCTTGCCGCCCTTGGTCAGGCGGAAGATCTTGGGCAGCGGCCAGCGCGGGCGATAGGTCTCGAGCCGCTCGACGGCACGGGGGGACAGGACCAGCATGCCATGGGCCGCCTCGCCGCCGAGCGCCTTCTGCCAGGAAAAGGTCACGACATCGAGCCTGGCAAAATCGAGCCGCTGGGCGAAAGCGGCGGAGGTGGCATCGCAGATGGCGAGGCCCTGCCGGTCGGCGGCGATCCAGGATGCATCGGGAACGCGCACGCCCGAGGTGGTGCCGTTCCAGGTGAACACCACATCGTGAGAGAAGTCGACCGCTGCGAGATCGGGCAGGTGGCCATAGGGAGCCTCGAGGATGCGGGCGTCGGCAAGCCTGAGCTCGCTCACCACGTCCTTGACCCAGCCCTCGCCGAAGCTCTCCCAGGCCAGGAGATCGACGCCGCGGGCGCCGAGGAGCGACCACAGCGCCATCTCGACGGCCCCGGTGTCGGATGCCGGCACGATGGCGAGGAGATGGCTCGCGGGGACCTCGAGAACCTCGCGGGTGAGCGCGATCGCCTGCTTCAGCCGGGCCTTGCCGGGGGCGGAGCGATGCGAACGGCCGGTCAGGGCGCTGCCCAGCTCGCCGACTGCCCATCCTGGAATTTTTGCGCAAGGCCCCGAAGAGAAACGCGGGTTCTGCGGCCGCACGGCCGGCTTCTCGATCGTCATTCGACCACCCTCTCAGATGGATGCCCCTCGTTGGGGAGGGGTGTCCCGCGGCGGTCACTACAGCAACCGCCCCGGGTGGTCAATCGCCATCCCGGTGGTGTCCGCTAGAATCTGAAGCGGACTCCGGCCATTACCGAGTGGTCGCGGACATTGTCATCGTCGAAGAGTCCACCGTCGGTCGCAATGGTCCGGAAGCGATAACCGACATCGAGGGCAACATAGTGATTGAGGTCGAAAGTGATGCCGCCCATCAGTACCGCTGCGATCCCGTGCTCGTTATCGAACTTGGTGGTGGCGACGCCGTAGCCGATACCGGCGCCGACATAGGGCTTGATCACCGAATCCAACGGAAGGTCGATATAGCCGTTGGCCGTGATGGTGCCGAGGGCCGGCCCACCGCGGTTCCAATCAGGGTCGGTGGTATAATAGTCAGCTCGCACATCGGTGCGGAACATCGGGTTCCACTCGTAGCCGATGCCCAGGCCAGCGGATATGGAACCGTCATCGATCGTGTTCGAATCGAGCCACGACCAGCCGGCATCGCCCCTGAGATAGAAGCCCGATGGGGCATAGGCCTCGGCCGGCGGCGCACCATAGGCGTCGGCTGCCGCCGCCGATCCGGCCGTTGCGACCAGCCATGCCGCCGCACCCGCAATTCCTCTGCACTGCTTCACGTGAATCTCCCTTGGTCGAAAGAAATCAGGCCATAGGAAGTGACCGGTGCACTTCCCGAGTGCCGACTGCCAAGTGGCTAGAATTTGAAGCGGAGTCCGGCCATCACCGAATGGTCATTGACATCGATGTGATCGAAATTGTCCTTGTCGAAAAAGGTCAGGAAACGATAGCCGACATCGACGGCAACATACTGATTTACATCGACGCTGACGCCGCCCATCAGCGCGGCCGCAAACAAGCCGTGGTCAAAATCATTGTTGAAGAAACTGTAACCGACGCCGCCGCCGACATAGGGCTTGACCACGGAACTGAGAGGCAGATCGAGGTAGATGTTGGCCGTGGCGGTGTTGAGGCTGGCGTTGTCCCCCCCGATATTGAAATCGAAGGCATGATCGAAACGGAGATCGGTGCGGAACATCGGGCTCCATTGATAGCCGATGCCGCCGCCGGCGGTCACCGAATCGAAGTTTAAGTCGTCGCGCCCATCGAGCCAGGACCAGCCGGCATCGCCCCTGAGATAGAAGCCCGATGCGGCATAGGCCTCCGCCGTCGGCGGCGCCCCATAGGCGTCGGCTGCCGCCGCCGATCCGGCCGTTGCGACGAGCCATGCCGCCGCAACCGCAATTCCTCTGCACTGCTTCACTGTCTTCCCCCGTGTTCAGATCCTGCCGAGCGAGAATCGCCCGGCATCGGACTGACTAGGGGCAGGTGATGGCACAACGATGGCGCGAGTATAAGCCGCTTAGACAACCATCGCGACAATGCGTCACGCTTATGGACGGGCCGTGCCTGGCGTCAGAACTTGAAGCGCAGCCCGCCCGTCACCGAGTGGTCGTTGACGCTGTCACTGGAAAAGAGGCTCCCATCGGTGGCGATGGTGCGGAAGCGATAACCGACATCCACGGCAATGCTCTGATTCACGTCGAAGGTGACGCCGCCCGTCAACGCCGCGGCAAGCCCGTTCTTGTCATCTCCGGCATCGCCGGTGACGAAGCCCCAGCCAAGGCCGGCGCCGACATAGGGCGTGACAGGGAAGCCAAGCGGCACGTCGACATAGCCGTTGGCGGTCACGGTGCCGATGCTGGCGTTGTCGTCGTGTCCGAGATCATAGTCGAAGCCATAATCGAACCGGACATCGGTGCGGAACATCGGGCCCCACTGATAGCCGACGCCGCCGCCAGCGATCGGCGAATTGGCATTGTTCTCCGCTGCGCTCCAATCGAGCCAGGACCAGCCGGCATCGCCTCTGAGATAGAAGCCCGAAGCGGCATAGGTCTCGGCCGTGGGCGGCTCCGGCACCGGACGATAGTCGGCTGCCGCTGCCGCTCCGGCGCTTGCCATCAAGAGGCCTACGCCGACCACAATCGCTTTACGCTGCCTCACCACGCACCTCCGCTCACGACACAACCGACTTTGGCGGGCCGGTCTAAAGGCGCGAGATGACGCAAGGCTGGCTCAAATGCGTAGCAAATGCGACAGCCATTGCGACCATGAGTCGCGTTGGACTCGCGCCGAAGCGCAGCGCGGACACGATCACCAGAAATAGTAGCGCAGGCCGATCTTGATCTCGTTGGCGGTCAGATCATCGACATCGAGCGGCACCGAGCCACCGGAGATCGCCGAGCCGAGATCGGTGTAGCGATAGCTGACGTCGATCTTGAGCTCCGGCGAGAGGTCGTAGCTCACGCCCGCGGTGACGTTCCAGGCAAAGGAAGTGTTGTCGCCGTCCGAGGCATCGAGCGGCGCGGTGATGTCGCTCAGGCGATGGAAGGCCGCACCGACGCCACCACCGACATAGGGCGTGAAGCCGCCATAATTGGTGATGTCCCAATAGGCATTGGCGAAGACCGTCACGGTCTGGAGTTCGGCGTTCAGCGTGTCGTTGCCGTCGGTGAGCGACTGGCGAAAGCGATAGCCGGCCGTCGCATCGACGCGCAGCAGATCGTTGACCTGGCAGCCGAGGCCGCCTTCGATGAAGCCGGTATCGTCCAGCTCCTCGTTCAGCGCCTCGCCGGTGCCGCTGCCGAAGCCGCGCTCCAAGTCATAGTCTTGCGGCAGATTGCGGAACACGGTGGGGCGATTGTAAAACGCGCCGCCACCATCGAGCCTGGCGTAGAAACAGCCGACCGCAGCCGGTTCCGGCGGCGGCAGAAGATCGACGGCCATGGCCGGAACGGCCGAGGCTGTCGCGAGCGCTGCGGTCAGCAGCGCCCCGATGATCAAGCGTAACATGATGCCGTCCACTCCCGTGAAGCGCCGGCAGCAATCGGCCTCAACCCGAGGCATGCCGACGGCGCTTTCCAACATGAAATTGTCAGGAAGACTTTAAGGAGGGCTTAAGCGTGGACAGCGGAGGAGCTTCGAGGGTTGGCGGAAGAAGACTGGCATTGCCGGCCCTGCCGGGGGAGATGAGCCGAACAAGTCCAGCCTCTTCCGCCAACTCACAGTAGTAGACAGAAAATCGACAGTATCCGCAAGAGCCTGTAACGGCTTGGAAAAGTCTCCATGGCGTCGCGATTGGCATAAAGGTGTTCGGTGCAGGGAAAGAAGAAGGCAGCTCACGCGGCCTGCTTCTCGATCAGGGACACGAGTTCGTCGACCAGCTTGCCGATCAGCGAGGGGTCCTCGCCCTCGGCCATGACGCGGATCAGCGGCTCGGTGCCGGACGGGCGCACGAGAAGGCGGCCGCCATTCTGGTCGAGCCGCGACATCGCCTCGGCGATCGCCTGGCGCACCTGGTCGGTGTCGAGCGGGTTGAACTCGCCATAACGGGCGTTGCGCTGGACCTGCGGCAGGGGCGTGAAGAGCTGGGTGACCTGGCTCACGGGCTTGTCGCTCTGCTTGACCGCCGCCATGACCTGGAGGGCGGCGACAAGCCCATCGCCGGTGGTGCCGAAATCGGACAGCACGATATGGCCGGATTGCTCACCGCCGACATTGCAGCCCTTGGCGCGCATGTGCTCGACCACATAGCGGTCGCCCACGCGGGTGCGCAGCAGGCCGAGATCAAGGCTCGACAGATAACGCTCCAGGCCGAGATTGGACAGGACGGTGGCAACGATGCCGCCGCCGCGCAGCCTGCCGCTCTGGTGCCACTGGGTGGCAATGAGCGCCATCACCTGGTCGCCGTTGATCAGATTGCCGCGTTCATCGACGAGGATCAGCCGGTCGGCATCGCCGTCTAGCGCGATGCCGATGTCGGCCCTGAGCTCGCGGACCTTGTCCTGCAGCTTGTCGGGCGCGGTTGAGCCGCAATTGTCGTTGATGTTGAAGCCGTTCGGCTCGATGCCGATGGCGATGACCTCGGCGCCGAGCTCCCATAGCGCATCCGGGGCGACGCGATAGGCGGCGCCGTTGGCGCAATCGATCACGACCCGCAGGCCCGAAAGGCTTAGCTCCTTGGGAAAGGTGTGCTTGGCGAATTCGATGTAGCGGGCCTGGGCATCCTCGATCCGCTTGGCGCGGCCCATCTTATCGGGCTTGGCCAAGGTCATGTTGTCGCCGCTCTCGACCAGCGCCTCGATTGCCGCCTCATCCTCGTCGGAAAGCTTGAATCCGTCCGGGCCGAAGATCTTGATGCCGTTGTCGTGGAAAGGGTTGTGCGAGGCGGAGATCATCACTCCAAGATCGGCACGAAGCGAGCGGGTCAGCATGGCGACCGCCGGGGTCGGCAGCGGACCGAACAGGAACACGTCCATGCCGGCGGACAGGAAGCCGGCAGTGAGGGCCTGCTCGATCATGTAGCCCGACAGACGCGTATCCTTGCCCACCACCACGCGATGACGGTGGCTGCCGCGGCGATACTTGGTCCCGGCGGCGGCTCCAACCTTGAGCACCGTTGCGGCATCCATGGGCCAGCTGTTGGCCCTGCCCCGTATCCCGTCCGTGCCAAAATAATTGCGGCTCATTCGCTTGGCCCCTGTTGGCCCCCCTTCGACCAGAATAGCCGATCGGGGGTTAAGAAACAGCGCTTCGCTCAGTAACGCAGACCGAAGCTTCCGGCCCACACATGGAGGGCATGGCGGCTGGCACGGACGTCATGAACGCGAATGATCTGGGCGCCCTGCATGGCTGCGACCAGGGCAGCCCCGACCGATCCGGCATCGCGCCGGCCGGCCACGGTCTCGCCGGTGAGGGTGCCGATGAAGCCCTTGCGCGAGGCGCCGATGAGGAGGGGCACGCCGAGGCCGTGAAACAGCGATATCTGCCGCATCAGGTCCATATTGTGCTCATGGGTCTTGCCGAAGCCGATGCCGGGGTCGGCAATGAGGCGATCGCGGGCGATGCCATGGGCCTCGCAGGCATAGAGCCGAGCCGCGAGATAGTCGTAGATGTCGAGCGCCACGTCGCGGTAGCGGGGGTCGTCCTGCATGGTGCGCGGATCGCTCAGGGCATGCATCAGCACGATCGGCAGGCCCGAGCGGGCCGCGGCATCGAGGCTCGCGGCATCGTGGGTGAGCGCCGAGACGTCGTTGAGCATGCGGGCGCCGGCGGCGACGGCCGCCTCGAGGATGGCTGCTTTGCGCGAATCGGCGGAAACGCAGTAGCCCGACTCGGCGAGCGCGGCAACGACCGGGATGGCGCGACGACGCTCCTCCTCGACCGGCACGGGCTCGGAATAGGGTCGCGTGGACTCGCCGCCGACGTCGAGGATGGCCGCCCCCGCGGCGGCGAGGCTGCGGCCATGCTCGACGGCACTCGTGGTGTCGGCATAGGTGCCGCCGTCGGAGAAGCTGTCCGGGGTGACGTTGACAATCCCCATGATCAGGGTGCGGTCCATGGCGAAGCCGGCGACGTCGGCACGCGGCGCGGCAATCCGGGCCAGGGCGGCGGCAATGGCCGGGTCGGTCGAGGCGGCGAGGTCGGCATGGCGGCGCAGGCTGCGGGCTTCGCGGTTGGCGTCGCGCTCGATCACCTCGATCTCGGTAAAGGCGATGTCGAGCCCGGCGAGACGACCAGCGCTCCCCGCCGCAACGGCGCGCCGGGCATCCTCGCCCCAGCACAGGCCGAGGGGACGGAGGTAGAGGGTGGAGGGTGTCATAGGGCGATGATAGAGATTAGAGACAAAAGGCAATAGGCAATAGGCGATGGGCAGTGACCGAACTCTTCCCTACTGCCTACTGCCTACTGCCTAATCAAGCCTGAGGCTGGGGCTCCATATCGCCAGCGCCCTTGGGACCGCGCGAGGGCCGCTTGGTTACCGGGACCGAGGAGGCGGTCGGGGTCTGGCGGTCGTCGCTGCCGTCCTTGCGCTCGATGGGCTCGCCATTGAGGACCTTCTGCACCTCCTCATTGGTCAACGTCTCATATTCGAGCAGCGCCGCGGCGAGCGCATGGAGATCCTTTATGCGGGTGCTCAGCACCTCGCGCGCCCTGGCCTCCCCGGCATCGACCAGCCGGCGGCATTCGGCATCGATCAAACGCGCCGTCTCCTCGGAGATGTTCTGCGAGCGGGCGACCGAATGGCCGAGGAAGACCTCCTCCTGGTTTTCGCGCAGCCGGATGCGGCCGAGCTTGTCGCTCATGCCATAGTCCATGACCATGGAGCGGGCCATGTTGGTGGCCTGCTTGATGTCGTTGGCGGCACCGGTGGTGACGTTCTCGGGGCCGAAGATGAGCTCCTCGGCGACCCGGCCGCCGAACACCATGGCGAGATAGGCCTCCATCTCGTATTTCTTCATGTTGAAGCGATCGCGCTCGGGCAGGTTGACCGTGACGCCCAGGGCGCGGCCGCGCGGAATGATGGTGACCTTGTGCAGCGGGTCGTTGCCCCTGACGCTGAGGCCCACCAGGGCATGACCCGCCTCGTGATAGGCGGTGAGCTTCTTCTCCTCCTCGGTCATCGCCATGGAGCGACGCTCGGCGCCCATCAGCACCTTGTCCTTGGCATCCTCGAAATCCTTCTGAGTCACCATGCGGCGCGACCGGCGGGCGGCGAGCAGCGCCGCCTCGTTCACGAGGTTCGACAGATCGGCGCCGGAAAAGCCCGGCGTGCCGCGCGCGATGATCTTCGCGTCAACATCGGGCGCCAGCGGCACATTGCGCATATGGACCTTCAGGATCTTCTCGCGCCCGCCGATGTCGGGGTTGGGAACCACGATCTGGCGGTCGAAGCGGCCGGGGCGCAGCAGCGCCGGATCGAGCACGTCGGGCCGGTTGGTGGCGGCGATCAGGATCACGCCCTCATTGGCCTCAAAGCCGTCCATCTCGACCAGGAGCTGGTTCAGCGTCTGCTCGCGCTCGTCATTGCCACCGCCAAGGCCGGCACCGCGATGGCGACCGACGGCATCGATCTCGTCGATGAAGATGATGCAGGGGGCATTTTTCTTGGCCTGCTCGAACATGTCGCGGACGCGGGAGGCGCCGACGCCGACGAACATCTCGACGAAATCGGAGCCCGAAATCGTGAAGAAGGGCACATTGGCCTCCCCTGCGATGGCGCGGGCGAGCAGGGTCTTGCCGGTGCCGGGGGGCCCGACGAGGAGCGCGCCCTTGGGGATCTTGCCGCCAAGGCGCTGGAACTTATGGGGATCCTTCAGGAACTCGACGATCTCCTGGAGATCCTCCTTGGCCTCGTCGACGCCGGCGACGTCGTCGAAGGTGACCCGGCCATGGCGCTCGGTCAAAAGCTTCGCCTTGGACTTGCCGAAGCCCATGGCCTTGCCGGAGCCGGCCTGCATCTGGCGCATGAAGAAGATCCAGACGCCGACCATCAGCAGGATCGGGAACCAGGAGAAGATGAGGCTCGGCAGGAACTCGTCGGAGCCCGCCGGGCGCGCCTTGATCTCGACGCCCTTCTGGCGAAGGGTGGCGACGAGGCCGGAATCCTGGGGCGCGTAGGTCTGGAAGCCGGTGCCGTTGGTGTACTGGCCCGAGATGCTGTCGCCGGAGATGGTGACCGATTTGACCTCGCCGGAATCCACCTTGGACAGGAACTCCGAATAGCTGACGTCGCTCGACGACAGGCGCTGAGTCTGGCCCTGAAACAGGGAGAACAACGCAAAGAGCAGCAGTGCGATGACGATCCAGACGGCGAGACTGCGGAAATTGTTCAACTTAGCGCCTCACGCTACGAGTGGGCCGTCGCTCCCTCTGGTGCAACCCTGCCCTTGGCCTTACCGAGTGTAACATATGTACGGCCAAAAGAGTTGCCAAGTTCACTACCAGAGATGGGCAGACGGCGTCAGTTCGGATCAATCTGCAAGAAATTCGACGCTGACCCCCTGCCCGGTGCTGCCGGAGGCGCAGCCGAAGAGCCAGATCGGGCGACTGTCGGCGAGGATGGCCGGCGATGACCGCCAGACGAAATCGGGGATGCCGGCCGGCCGACCCGGCCGGTCGGTCAGGCTGCCAACCGGGATGACCGAATAGGACCGGCCGGCTTGCGGTGTGGCAACCGCGATGGCGAAGCGGCGGTCCCAGATCGTCATCGCGCCCGGGGCAAGGGCAATCGGCAGCGGGCTCAGGCGCCCCGGCTCCCGGCCGAACAGGAGGGCTGCCTTCTGCCGAACGAGGCGGCAGCCGCCAAGCGTGCGGGCGACACCCGAGCCGCCCCTGACCCAACGCTCCAAGGCCTCGACGGCGGCGAGCCGCAGGGGTGCGGGGCGACCGCCAAAGCGGGCGACGGCGCGGCCGATGAGACGGATGCGAATTTCCTCGGGCAAGGCGGCAAAGCCGGCACGCTCGAGAGTGCCCGCTCCCTCGGGGGCGACGGCAAGGAGGGTGCGCTCCGCGTCATGGACAGCACCCTCGAGCGCCACATTGGCGCGGCGCAGCCTCGCTGCCGCGAGCGCGATGTGCCTGCCGCTCAGTCCGGCTTCCGCCAGATGCGCCAGGAGCGCGCGGGTGCGGACCCGCTCAAAGGCGGTGTCGCGATTGCTCGGATCATCGATATAGGGCTGGCCGCGCTGCGCCAGGGTGGCGAGCAGGCGGGCCCGCGGCACCGCCAGCAGGGGACGCAGCACGTGCCACGGCTCCAGGCTCTCCGCCGGCATGGCGGCGAGGCCCTCGACGCCCGAGCCGCGGGCCAGCCGCATGAGCACCGTCTCGGCTTGGTCCTCGAGCGTATGGGCGGTGACGAGGGGCCCGAATCCATGATCATCGCACCATTGCCGCATCAGCCGGTAGCGCGCTTCGCGTGCGGCCGCCTGGATGCCGGTCGAAGGCTTGCCGCCGGTCCAGGTCAGGACATGGGCGGCGAGCCGGCGAGCCTCGGCCCAGCCGACGACGCGGCGGGCCTCGTCGGCGGATCCGGCGCGCAGGCCATGATCGACGGTCAGCACGGCAAGCCGCGGCGGCGTTGCAAGCGCCGTCGCCCACTCGGCGACCAGGGTCATCAGGGCAACGGAGTCGCTGCCGCCCGAAACCGCGAGGGCCACGGCGTCGAAGGCGCCAAGCGGGGCCAGCAGCGCCTCGGCTTCAAGCGCGGTGATCGGCTCGTGATTCCGGCTAGCAGCCGACACGCTTCATCTCCCGGAGCGCCTGGTTGCGGGCGTCGGCGGCAGCCGGATATTTCTTCGGCACCTCGGCGAAGGCGCCGCAGGCCTGCTCCTTCTGCCCGAGCTTGTTCAGCGACATGCCGAGCTTGAGGAGCGCGTTGGGGGCCCGCGGGTTCTTGGGATAGGTCTGGAAGTCGGCGAGGAAGCTTCGCGCCGCGTCCTTGTACTTGCCTTGCACGAAATAGGTCTCGCCGAGCCAGTACTGGGCATTGCCGGCAAGCTCATGGTCGCGATGGTGCGACAGGAAGAGGCGGAAGCCGGCTTCGGCCTCGCCGAACTGGCGGTTCATATATTGATTGTAAGCGCCCTCGTAGACCTGCTCCGGCGAGCCGCCGGCCCCGCCTCCGCCCATCTGGTTGCCGTCAAGGGCTGCCGATTCGACGCTGTCGGAACCCGCGCCAGGCGGGGGCTCGCCACCGGCGCCGGGCTCGGGCGCGCTCCCAGGCATGCCGCCGTTGACCGTGCCCGCCGGCACTTGGCCCAGAACCTTCGGACCTGGCGCGCGCTGCTGCGGCCGGGGCTCGTCGCTGTCGAGCTCGACCATTTCGTTGCCGCCGGTGCCTTGGGCCGATGGCGGCGGCCGGCGCTCGACCTGGCCCTGCGGTGCATCGGGATCCTCAGCCCCGGCCTGAGGCTGGCCGTTGCCATAGGACTGCAAATCATAGGACTGGAAGGAGCTTGTCGAGCCGAGATCCTGGGACGGCGGCGGCTGGCCGCCGGGCGCCTGGCCGGCAGGGGGCGGGTTGTTGGGAAACAGGCTTTGCGGTCGCTGCTGCGGCGCATCGAAGGCCGACTGGCTGCGGTCAGCACCGCCGCCGCCGCGCGCTTCAAGCTGATGCAGCTGGTGCTGCAGCTCCTGAATCTGTCCGACCAGCTGGCGGACCTGCTCCTCGAGCACGCTCAGCCGATAACCCAGATTCTCCCCCTGCGCCCAGGCTGGCAGGCTCGGGGTTCCGGCCGCCACCGCAATCGCCAACGCCAACACCCACCGTCTCATGGCACTCCTCGAACCTTAGAAAATGCGCGGCTTCCCGAGAGTTTGCCCGGGGCGAATCGCGTCAAGCGAGCGTCGGCTGCGCATGTTCCACCGAGGCTCCCGCCCAAAGGCGGTGAAAGTGAGGCTCGACGGCTCGAGAGCCGGGCCGTCTAGCCCGAAACCGCCCCGCCAGTGATGACGGTGACGGCGCGCCGGTTCTGCGACCAGCATGATTCGGCGTCGCATAGCGCAACCGGGCGCTCCTTGCCATAGGCGATGGTCGACAGCCGGGCCGCCTGGACGCCCTGGGCAAGCAGGAATTCCCGCGCGGCGGTGGCGCGCCTGGCCGAGAGGGCGATGTTGTATTCGCGCGTGCCGCGCTCGTCGGCATGGCCCTCGACCTGAATCGTCACCTGCGGATACTGCCTGAGCCAGGCCGCCTGCCGGCGCAGGACCTCCTGGGCTTCCGGCGTCAAAGTCGACTGGTCGACAAGAAAGTAGATGCGGTCGCCGACATTCACCATGAAATCGCGCTCGGAACCCGGAATGGCGGCCTGGGCCCCTGGCTGCGCCATCGGCGAGTTGTTCTTGTTGCACCCCGCGAGCGCGCTCAGACCAATCAGCAAAATGACGACCCGGAGGCCGGCAATCTGACGCAGCATCTATCCCACTCCTCGAAATTCGAAAGATACGCAGTCGGCCGCCAACCAACACTTCCCCGAGACGCGTGCCCCCGAATGCCGCATCCGCGGTCGGGGACCAAGGGGGCTGTCTCTGCCCGTTGCGACCATGCTCTAGCGTCCCCGTCCTATTTGAGCAAGGGAGACCATGCCGGGTCGGAGGCGAAGCCGGGGGTGGAGACCGGCCGCTCATTGTACCCCGTCACATCCACACTGAAGAGCTTCGGCCCCCCCTGCTCGCCAGGGCTGTCGCGGAAAAACATCAGAACACGGCCGTTTGGCGCCCAGGTCGGCCCCTCATTGTGGAAGCCTTCGGTGAGTATTCTCTCACCGGAGCCGTCCGGTTTCATCACCCCGATGGCGAATCGTCCACCGCTGATTTTGGTGAAGGCGACGAGATCGCCGCGCGGCGACCAGACCGGCGTCGAATAACGCCCGTCGCCGTAGCTGATTCGCTGCTGGCCGGACCCATCGATGTTCATGACGTAGAGCTGCTGGGTGCCGCCGCGATCGGACTCGAAGATGATTCGGTTGCCATCGGGCGAGAAGCAGGGGGCGGTGTCGATCGCCGCCGAATTGGTGAGCTGGCGAATCTGCTTCGAGCGCAGGTCCATCATGTAGATGTTGGAATTGGCGCCCTGGAGGACGCTCATGACGAGGCGCTGGCCATCAGGCGAGAAGCGCGGGGCAATGACGCTGTTATCGGCGAACACGCCGACGATCTCGCGCTGCTGCGTCTCGATATTGTAGAGATAAATCCGGGGCTTGTTGCCGGCATAGGAAACGTAGGTGATCTCCTGCGAGTTGGGATTGAAACGCGGCGTCAGAACCAGGTCCTTGCCGTCGGTGAGCTTGCGGATGTTGAATCCGTCCTGGTCCATGATGGCAAGGCGCTTGATGCGCTTGTCCTTCGGTCCGCTCTCCTCGATGAACACGACCCTGGTATCGAAATAGCCGTCTTCGCCGGTCAGGGCCTTGTAGATCGCATCCGAGATCATGTGGCCCATGCGCCGCCAGTTCTTCGGCGAGGTGACGAACTGGAAGCCGAGCACCTGGGTCTGGGCATAGACGTCCCAGAGGCGGAACTCGGCGCGCAACCTGCCGTCGGGCTGCATGATGGTCTGGCCGGTGACCAGGGCCTGAGCCTGAATGGTGCGCCAGTCGCCGAAGGAGGGCTGCTGATTGAAGTTGGTGACCTGCTCGATATAGGACTCGGGCGGCAGCGGCCGGAACAGCCCGGAACGGTCGAGATTGGCGGCGATGACGCCGGCGATGTCGGCGCCGAACTTGCCTTCGTCGGGGGCGGCGCCGATGAAGGCCGGTATGGCGATCGGCAGCGGCTGGACCTGGCCCTTGGTGATGTCGAGTTCGATTGCCGCGATGGCCGGCGCGGAGGCCAGCCCGGGAAGGAGGCCGACCATGCCGGCCAGCGCCAGCAAAGTCAGAAGCGTGGCGCCGAACGCCCCGGCATTCCTGATGGTGGTCATGAATTCTCCTCGAGCGCTCAGTTCGTCGCCAGCATCTGGCTCGGATCGAAATTGAGAATGATGTCCTGCCACATAGCGTATTTGTCTGCAGGCAGGAAATCATAGGGCGAGCAGGCTTCAACCGCAGCCTGTGCAGCACGCGCAGCCGCCTCGAAGGCCGGATGCGAGCTGCTGTTCAAGAGAATCGGGTAGGCCGCCAGCGTGCCGTTCTGATTGAGCTTGATCTCGATCTTGATCAGCAGCCGCTCGGCCTCACGGGCACCGGCGGGGATCGTCCAGCAACTTTCGATCTTCTGCCGCATGGCGTCGAGAATGGTGGCGGCAAGGCGCTGGTCGGAACCGCCCGAATCGAAGGCGCCGCGCTTCGGCGTGCCGGTCTCGGCCGCGCTCCGCTTCGGCCGCGACGGCTCGGCATCGATCTTGTTGAGAAGCGCCGAGACCTGCGACAGATCGAGCTTCGGCTTCTTCTTCTCGGGCTTCTTTTCCGGCTTCTTCTCAGGCTTTGCCTCGGCCTTCTTGACCTCGGGCTTCTTCGGCTCGGGCGGCTTGTCCTCGGCCTTGGGGGCGAGCTTTTCGGTTTCCTTCAGCAGCTGCTCCAGCGGTTGGGGATCGGGCTGCTTGTCGACCTTCGGCTCGGGCTTGGGCTCGGTCTTCTGAATCAACTCCTCGAGGGGCTTGGAGTCGGGTGGCGGGGGCTCCGGCTCCTTGGCCGCAAGCTTCGGCTCGGGCGTGGGCGCGGGCTCCGGCCGTGCCTCAGGCTTGGGCGTAGGGGGCGCGGGCGCGGGCGCCGCCTTCTGCTCGGGCTTTTCCTCGGGCGCCGTCTTGGCGGTTGCCTGACGCAGCGATACGTCCTCGATCGAGACGATGTCGATCGGGATCGATTCCTGCATCTCCACCTTGTGGCTTTCCGGCGGGGGCAGCACGATGACCGCCGCCAGAAGAATGGCAGCGTGGATTGCCAGCGATACCCCAAGACTCCAGCGCATCCCTCTCGCCTGCACGCCCCCCTATTGCGGAAGCTTGACCGATTCGGAATCGGTGACCAAGCCGATCTTGCGGAAGCCGGCCCGGTTGAGCTCTCCCATGACCTTCATCACGTCTCCGTAGCCGACCGCCTTGTCGGCCCGTACGAAAATCCGCTCCTCATAGCCATTTTTCGCTATGGCCACCAATTTCGGCGTGAGTGTGTCGAGCCCGACCTCGGAATTCTGAAGAAATACACGACCATCCTGCTTGACGGAGACGGTCAGCGGCTCGTTGTCGCCCTGGAGCGGCTTCGCCCTGGTCTCCGGAAGCTCGATCGGCACGCCGACCGTGAGAAGCGGGGCGGCGACCATGAAGATGATGAGCAGCACCAACATGACGTCGACGAAAGGTGTCACATTGATCTCGCTCATGGGCGCGAAGACCTTGCGGCGCCGGCCCCGGCGACCGCCGCTGCCCAGAGAAGCAAGGCTCGATCCCATCCCCAAAGCTCCCTCAGTTCACCTAAGCCCGATGAGCCCCCGAGCTCATGCCCGCTCGTCCAGCTGCCGCGACACGATGGCGGAGAATTCGTCGGCGAAATTCTCCAGCCTGAGCCCGATCTTGGCGATGTCGCTGGAGAACTTGTTGTAGAAAATGACCGCTGGAATGGCGGCAAGAAGGCCAAGTGCGGTTGCGAACAAGGCCTCCGCCAGGCCTGGCGCCACGACCGCCAGATTGGTGTTCTTCGAGATCGCAATCGCCTGGAACGAGTTCATGATCCCCCATACGGTCCCGAACAGGCCGACAAAGGGGGCGGTCGAGCCGACGGTCGCGAGCACCAGGAGCCGGCTTTCGAGCTGCGACATCTCCTTCTGGAGCTGCACGTCCATGACCTTCTCAATGCGCTTCTGCACGCCCTGGAAGCCGGCCCGCATGGCGCTGTCCTGGCTGCGCTTCCACTCCCGCATCGCGGCGATGAAAAGCTGCGCCATGCCGCCCATCTGACGCGGCCCGATGCTGACATAAAGGTCCTCGAGCGACTGCCCCGACCAGAACATGCCCTCGAACCGGTCGGTGGCGCGGACCAGCCGGTTGATGACCAGGATCTTCTCGATGACGATCGCCCAGCAGATCACCGATGCGGAGATCAGCCCCACCATGACAAATTTGACAAGCGGCGTCGCCTGCCAGAACAGGTGCCAAAGCGATGCGTCGCCGGCATTGAGCGCAACCTGTCCCGCTTCGACTTCCATTCGTCCCCTTTCCGCAGGCTCCCACGCATGCGGCGCATTAGCAAAGCAACTGTGTCGAAACTGCGGCCTCGCCGCCCGGCCCTCATCAAATCGACAGCCTGAGACAAGCAGGCCTTCGTTAATGGAGCGTTACCGAAGCATCATGGTTGCCCCTAGGCCAGGCTGTTTGATACATCAACCGCCATGACCGACCGTCTGGCCATCGCGCTCGCACAGCTCAATCCGACGGTGGGCGCCGTCCAGGCCAATCTCGCCAAGGCGCGGGCAGCGCGGGATGATGCGGCGGCGCGCGGCGCCGACCTCGTCCTCTATCCCGAGCTCTACGTGTCCGGCTATCCGCCCGAGGACCTGATTCTCAAGCCTGCCTTCGTACAGGCCTGCCGCGAGGCCGTGGAGGCGCTGGCGCGGGAAACCGGCGAGCGCGGCCCGGGAATTCTCCTGCCGACGCCCTACCCGGACGGCGGGCGCGTCTACAATGCGGTGGCACTGCTCGAGGGCGGCGCGGTCAGAACAGTCCGCTTCAAGCACGAGCTGCCGAATTACGGGGTGTTCGACGAGAAGCGTGTGTTCGCCGCAGGACCGGCGCCGGGGCCGATCGTATTCCGCGGGGTGCGGCTCGGCGTGCCGATCTGCGAGGACATCTGGACCGAAGATGTCTGCGAGACCCTGAGCGAGACCGGCGCCGAGCTGCTGCTCGTTCCCAATGGCTCGCCCTTCGAGGCCGGCAAGCAGGACACGCGGCTTTCCATTGCCGTGGCCCGGATCACCGAGACGGCACTGCCGCTCGCCTATCTCAACCAGATCGGAGGCCAGGACGAACTGGTATTCGACGGCGGCAGCTTCGGTCTCAATGCCGACCGGACGCTCGCCTTCCAGATGCCGGCGTTCAAGGAGGAGATCGCCATCACGCGATGGACGCGTTCTGACGGACGGTGGCGGATCGAGCCCGGTGCGGTGGCGCCGCAGCCGGCGGGCGAGGAGGAGGTGTGGCGGGCGATCGTGCTCGGAACCCGGGACTACGTGCAGAAGAACGGCTTTCCCGGCGTGGTGCTCGGGCTTTCCGGCGGCATCGATTCGGCGGTCGTGGCAGCGCTTGCCGTCGATGCGCTGGGGCCTGAGCGAGTCCGTTGCGTGATGATGCCCTATCGCTACACGGCGGCGATCAGCCTCGAGGATGCGGAGGCTTGCGCCAGGGCGCTCGGCTGTCGCTATGACATCGTGCCGATCGCCGAAGCGGTCGAAGGATTGGAACGAACGCTGGCGCCGATCTTCGAGGGGCTCAAGCCGGATGTGACCGAGGAGAACCTCCAGTCGCGGGTCCGCGGCAGCATTCTCATGGCAATCTCGAACAAGCTCGGGTCGATGGTGCTGACGACCGGCAACAAATCGGAGATGTCGGTCGGCTATGCGACGCTTTATGGCGACATGAATGGCGGCTTCAACCCAATCAAGGACGTGTACAAGACACAGGTCTACGCCTTGGCGCGGTTCCGCAACCAGTTTCGCCCCGAGGGATGTCTCGGGCCGGAAGGCCGCGTGATCCCCGAGCGGATCATCACCCGCGCGCCGTCGGCGGAGCTTCGACCAGGGCAGACCGATCAGGATGCGCTGCCGCCCTATGACGTGCTCGACACCATCCTGCGCGAGATCATCGAGCGCGACCACTCGATCGGCGAGCTCCAGAGCTTGAACATTCCCCATGCGCATCTCTTGAAGACGCGGAACCTGGTCTATAATGCCGAATATAAGCGGCGCCAGGCGGCGCCCGGTGTAAAGATAACGGCACGAAATTTTGGTCGCGACCGCCGCTATCCCATCACCAACGGCTTTCGCGACCTGTCATGAGCAGCCGGGACAGGACCGGCTCGCCCACGGTGCGGTTCGCGCCGTCGCCAACCGGGCGGATCCACATCGGCAATGCCCGAACGGCAGTGTTCAACTGGCTGTTCGCGCTCAAGCATGCCGGGCGGTTCGTCTTGCGCTTCGACGACACCGATCGCGACCGCTCGACGCTCGAGTTCGAGCGCGCCATCGCCTCGGACCTGGCATGGCTCGGCATCGTCCCCGATCTCACCGTGCGCCAGTCCGAACGGTTCGACCTCTACGCCCAAGCAACCGAGCGGCTCAAGGAATCGAGCCGGCTCTACCCCTGCTACGAGACGCAGCAGGAGCTGGAATTGCGGCGCAAGCGGCAGCTGGCGCGCGGCGCCCCGCCAATCTACGACCGCTCGGCGCTCAATCTAACCGCCGGCGAGCGGCAGCAGCTCGAGGCAGCAGGGCGAAGGCCGCATTGGCGTTTTCTCCTCGAGAGCCGCAAGGTTCAATGGAACGATCTGGTGCGCGGCGGGCAGGAGATCGACACGGCAACCCTGTCCGACCCGGTGCTCGTCCGGGAGGACGGCAGCTATCTCTACACGCTGCCATCGGTGGTCGACGACATCGATCTCGGCATCACGCATGTCATCCGCGGCGAGGATCATGTCGTCAACACCGCGGTGCAGATCCAGCTGTTCCAGGCGCTCGCGGCAGAGCCGCCTCAATTCGCCCATCACAGCCTGCTGGTCGGGGCCGACGGCCAGGGCCTCTCCAAGCGACTCGGCTCGCTGTCGATCGCCGGCATGCGCGAGCGCGGCATCGAGGCGATGGCGGTGGCGAGTGTTGCGGCGCTGATCGGCACGTCGGAGTCGGTTCATCCGGTGGCCGCCTATGAGGCGCTGCTGGCGGGCTTCGACCTCGCCCATGTGTCGCGGGCGCCGGCACGGTTCGACGAGGAAGAGCTCAAGGCGCTCAATGCAAGGCTCGTTCACGAGCTGCCCTATGAGGCGGTGCGGGCGCGGCTCAAGGCGCTGGGCGCCGATGGCGGGCAGCCGTTCTGGCAGGCGGTCCGCGGCAATCTTTCGACATTGAACGATGCCCGGCACTGGCACGAGGTGATCCATGGCGAAATCGATCCGGTGGTGGTCGACGCCGATTTTCTCGCAGTGGCGCGCCGGCTGCTGCCGCCCGAGCCGTGGGGCGCCGAAACCTGGAAGGACTGGAGCGGCCGGCTGAAGGAGGCGACGGGCCGGGGCGGCAGGAGTCTCTATCATCCGCTGCGGCTCGCTTTGACCGCGAGCGAGTCGGGACCGGAGCTTCAGGCGCTCCTGCCGCTCATCGGGCGCAAGCGGGTGGAGCGGCGGCTCGGCGGTAACCTATCATGATCACCGCATGCAAGGTCGATTAGGGATAAATGCCATTTGTCGGCTTTTACGGTTTTTGTTTCGTCGACACGCCGGCTTAGAGTGCCCTCCCGCTTGAGATCGTTTCTAACCTGGAAGCGGGATCTCGGCCGCCGCATCAGGCACCAGGAAGCCGCGCCGGACGGCGGGGCGGGCGGCAATGGCCTTGTACCAGCGCTTGACGTTGGGCACCTCGTCAAGATCGAGGGAATACCACACGAAGCGGGTGGACCAGGGCCAGATCGCCATGTCGGCGATGGAATAGTCGCCGGCAACATAATCCCGCTCGGCAAGGCGGCGGTCGAGGACGCCGAACAGGCGGCGAGCCTCGTTGCCGTAGCGCTCCTCGGCATAGGCGGACTTGCCCCTGTTGAACTTGAGAAAGTGGTTGGCCTGGCCGAGCATCGGGCCGAAGCCGCCCATCTGCCACATCAGCCATTCGACCACGCGCCACCTGGTGACGGCGTCCTTGGGCCAGAACTGCCCGGTCTTGTCGGCGAGATAGAGAAGGATGGCCCCAGATTCGAAGAGCGACATGCCGTTGTCATGATCGATGATCGCGGGGATGCGGTTGTTGGGCGAGATCTTGAGGAAATGCGGCTGAAACTGCTCGCCCTTGCCGATATCGATCGGGTGGACGCGATAGGGAAGGCCCATTTCCTCAAGCGCAATCGAAACCTTGCGACCGTTCGGCGTGCTCCAGGTGTAGAGGTCGATCACTGCTTTCCCCTCGATCAGTTGAGGCCGGTATAGCCATGAGCGTCCGCCTCGGCTTCGAGGGCGAGCATGCGGCGATAGGCATCCTCGGGCAGCCATTCGACGCCGCCGATCAGGAGCGCTGCTCGCGGCTTTGCCAGATCGGGGTCGGCCACGGCATCGATGAGAGCGCGGCGGAGGCGGGTCAGCTGCGGCGTGGACCAGCCAATGCGGGTGACATAGGGCAGGGCAGGCGCGGCGGGACCCCAGGCCAAGATGCGCAAGCGCCCGACAAGCTCCGGGCGGAGGCGGCCGGCCAGGGCGTAGGTGACGCAGTCGATGGCCGCGATGTCGGCCTCGCCCGCTGCCACGAGTTCCATGGAGCGGAGATGGGAACCGGTTTCGACGGCACGGCGGAAGAATCGCCCTTGGCGCGACAGCGGCGCCACGAGCCAGCGCAGCGCGAGGTGGCCCGAGAAGCTGTCGAGGGTGTTGTAGACGGCAACCCCGCCACGGAGGTCCTCGATGGCGCCGGTCCTGCTTGCCGCCGCAACGACGATGGCGCTCGAATAGCTGGAACCGGTGCAGCCCGGGGCGTCGTAACAGGGGGTGGCGAGAAGGGCCAAGGCGCCGTGAAAGGCATGGGTCAGCGGATAGCCGCAGGTCTGAGCCAGCAGGAGGTCGGCGGCCCGCCACTGCTCATGCGGACTCAGGCTGCGGTCCAGGGTCTCGGGCACGTCGCGGAAGCCGGCGTCGCGAAGATGACGGCGCAAGCCGCTCCACCACGCATCGGTCGCGGCAGCAAGCTCGGGCCAGTCATACATGGCGAGGGCAGCCAGCATCGGTCTCCCAGGGCTCACCGGATCTCGCGGGCGAGCGTGGCGACCACCGTCGGCGTGTCGTTGGGCTGAACCCGGGCAGCGCGAATGAGGTTGTCGAAATGCGTGGCAAACTCGCGGATCAGCTCGGTCGTGGTCAGGACCAGATACATGTCCCCGACATAGATCACGGCGCGGCGCATGCCAAATACCGAGTACGGGACCGAAAAGCGTTCGCGGGCATCGAAAAGGTACCAGCGATAGGACGGATACAGCCGGTCGAGGACCTCAGCCATGTTCTCGATCTGCTCGCGGCGCGCTTGAGCCGGGAAGCCGCCCCACATGCCCTCGCCGCGGGCGAAGGCGACAACGTCCTGCAGCGGTGAACAGACCTCGATCTCGCTCTCGGGGCGCCTGGCATGTTCGATGCGCTCGCGCGTCACGTCGGTCATGGCATTGGCGACGGCGGTGTCGAGCCGGCCGGTCTCGTAGGCGATCATCGCATCCGTCTTGAGGTGATCGGGGAGCGTCGCCGGCACATAGCGGATCTTGGTGCCGATCGCCTCGGCATGCCAGCGCCTGAGCCTTTCGTCGGCGGGATCGCCGGCATCCGGCTCGATCATCATCTGGGGCACCACGTCGGCCGCCACCTGGTCCTGCTCCGACAGTCCGAGCAGCCAGTCGGCGGAGCAGCGATGACGGGCGGCGAGCTGGGCAATGGTCTCAGCCCGCGGCAAGCGGACATTGCTCTCCAGCAGCAATTGCGACAGCGCCGACCGGCTCAAGCCGGCGCGGCTGGCGAAGCGGGCGCGCGACAGACCGGAGCGCTCGATCTTCTCCGAGAGCCGCCTGCGGAAAGTGTCGACAGTGTCTCTTTTGGTCATGTCGTGTTTACGATTGTAACCAAAAACCTGGACTGTGCACAGCTATAAACAGTTTGGTGCAATAGGAACGTCGTCACGAGCCTGTCAGCAGGGTACTCTGATCTTAATTCTTTGATTCGGGGTCGAAAATGACGGCTATCGATGGTGCAGCACTCCCGCGCAGGGCAGCTGCCCATGTGGAATGGCAGACCTTGTGGCTGGTCGCGGCAGCGTGGGTCGCACTCGGAACGCTCATCTGGTTCTGGCAAGCGCTCGGCTGGTTGATCGCGGCGCCGCTCGGCGCCTATCTGGTGGCGCTCCATGGCTCGCTGCAGCATGAGGCGCTGCACGGCCACCCGACACGCTCGGCGCTGTGGAATGAAATCCTGGTGTTCCCGGCGGTCACCCTGTGGTTCCCGTACCGTCGCTACAAGGCGCTTCACCTCAAGCACCACGATAATGATCACCTGACGCAGCCCGGGGTCGATCCGGAGTCGTTCTATCTCGATCCGCAGGCATGGGATGGGGCGCCGCGCTGGCTCAAGACCCTCTACAGCGTCAACAACTCGATGCTCGGCCGCTTTCTGCTCGGGCCGGCGATCTCGACCGCCAGGCTGGTGGTGTCGGAGGCAGGGCTCGTTGCGGCAGGCGACCGCCGGGCGATCAAGGCCTGGCTGCTGCACGGGCTTGCGGTCGCCGTGGTCTGGCTGTGGGTCAGCGCGATCTGCGGCATGCCGTTCTGGCAATATGTGCTGTTCATCGCCTATTGGGGCAATTCGCTGTCGATGATGCGGTCCTATGCCGAGCATCGGGCGCATGAGGAGGTCGGCTGCCGGACCATCGTGGTCGAGACCAATCCGATCGTGTCGCTGCTGTTTCTCAACAACAATCTCCACATGGCGCATCACGAGCAGCCCAACCTGCCGTGGTACGAGATCCCGGCCTATTACCAGCGCCACCGCGACCGGCTGCTGAAGGAGAACTGCGCCTATCTGGTCAAGGGCTATGGCGCGATCGCGCGGCGCTGGCTGCTCAGGCCCAAGGAGCCGGTGCGCCACCCGCACCTTTAGGCAATAGGCAATAGGCAATAGGCAATAGGCAGTGAGCGACGCTACTGCCTACTGCCGGCCCGTAACAAAGAAATCGGGTCGGGGCGTTACGCCTGCTTGCATCGCCGCGGGGAGACTCCTACAGGAGTTGCAACGCGTCACTCGAAAGGCAGGCCATGAACGGCTCCATCCTTGCCACCGCGACCGCAGCGCTCGAAGGCATCGAGCGCGAGGGCTTGACCAAGCGCGAGCGGGCAATCGTGTCACCCCAGGGCTCCCATATCGCGGTCGAGGGCATGAAGTCCGGCGGCGACGTCATCAACCTGTGCGCCAACAACTATCTCGGGCTCGCCGATCATCCGCGCCTGATCGAGGCGGCGCGGGAGGCGCTGTCGAGCCATGGCCTCGGGATGGCGTCGGTGCGCTTCATCTGCGGCACCTCGGATCTCCATCGCCGGCTGGAGCAGCGGCTCTCGGCTTTTCTCGGCACCGAGGACGCGATCCTGTTCTCCTCGTGCTTCGATGCGAATGGCGGCGTGTTCGAGACGCTGCTCGGGCCCGATGATGCGGTGATCTCGGATGCGCTGAACCATGCGTCGATCATCGACGGCATCCGGCTGTGCAAGGCCCGGCGCCTGCGTTACGCCAACAACGACATGGCCGATCTCGAAACACAGCTCCGGCAAGCGGCGGATGCCCGGGTGCGGCTGGTCGCGACCGACGGGGTGTTCTCGATGGACGGCATCATCGCCGACCTGCCAGCCTTGTGCGACCTTGCCCAGCGCTTCGATGCGGCGGTGCTGGTGGACGACAGCCATGCGGTCGGGGTGATGGGCAGGCGCGGCGCCGGAACGCCCGAGCAGCTCGGCGTCGAGAGCAAGGTCGACCTCCTGACCGGCACCTTCGGCAAGGCGCTCGGCGGTGCCGCCGGCGGCTATGTCGCCGGGCGGCGGCCGCTGATCGAGCTCTTACGCCAGCGGGCGCGGCCCTATCTGTTCTCCAATGCGCTGCCGCCGCCGATCTGCGCGGCAACGCTCGCGGCGCTCGAGCTTCTCGAAGCCGACCCCGGCCTGATCGCCCGGGTGCATGACAATGCCCGCTACTTCCGCGGCGCCATGGAAGCCAATGGCTTCCGCCTGGCGGGGGCCGGCCACCCGATCGTGCCGGTGATGATCGGGGAGGCGCGGCTGGCGGGGCGCATGGCGGCGCGGCTCGGCGAGCTCGGCATCTTCGTGACGGCGTTCTCATTTCCCGTGGTGCCGCGCGGCGAGGCGCGCATCCGCACCCAGATGTCGGCAGCGCACAGCCGGCAGGATCTCGACCGGGCGATCGATGCCTTCGCCACCGCGGGGCGGGAGCTCGGAGTGATCACATGACGGCCCGGCTGATGCGGGCGCTGGTGAAGGCGAAGCCTGAGCCCGGCCTCGTCATGGAGGAGGTGCCGGTACCCGAGCCGCAGGTGGGCGAGGTGCTGGTCAAGGTGCGGCGCTCGGCGATCTGCGGCACAGATCTCCACATCTGGAACTGGGACAGCTGGGCGCGCCGCACCATCCCGGTGCCGATGGTGGTGGGCCATGAATATGTCGGCGAGGTCCATCGACTCGGTTCCGGGGTGCGCGGCTTCGAGATCGGCGAAGCGGTCACCAGCGAAGGGCACATCGTGTGCGGTCACTGCCGCAATTGCCGGGCCGGCCGCGAGCATCTCTGCCCCAACACGCTCGGCGTCGGGGTCAACCGGCCGGGCAGCTTCGCAGAGTTCGTCTGCGTGCCGGCGCATAATGTCTATCCGATACCGGCGAACATCCCGGAGCGCGTGGCGGCGATCCTCGACCCGTATGGCAACGCCATCCACACGGCGCTGACCTTCGATCTCGTCGGGGAGGATGTGCTGATCACCGGGGCTGGGCCGATCGGGATCATGGCGGTGCCGATCGCACTTAGGGCCGGGGCGCGCCATGTGGTCATCACCGACGTCAACGACTATCGGCTCGACATCGCCCGGCGCTTGGGGGCAACGCGGGCTGTCAATGTGGCGCGGGAAGAGCTTGGGACGGTGATGGCCGGTCTCGAGATGAAGGAAGGCTTCGATGTCGGGCTCGAAATGTCGGGCTCGGAACAAGCCTTCCGCCAGATGCTGTCGGTGATGATCCATGGCGGCAAAATCGCCATGCTGGGGATCCCGCCGGGAGACATGGCGATCGACTGGAACGAGGTCATTTTCAAGAGCCTGACCATCAAGGGGATCTATGGTCGGGAGATGTTCGATACCTGGTACAAAGGATTGGCGCTGATCCAGTCGGGGCTCGATATCGAGCCGGTGATCACCCATGAACTGCCGGTCGACCGGTTCGCCGAGGGCTTTGCGGCAATGGCATCGGGGCAGTGCGGCAAGGTGCTGCTGAACTGGGTTTGAGGCCAGATGGCCGGGTCAAGCCCGGCCATGAGGGATGGCGTGCACGTCGGGGCGAACGCGCGAGGCGTCGTGACCAGCCTTGCGAGGCGATGGCTTCTGTCTATGATTGCACAACAAGAACCAGCTCCGCGCCGCTTTGCCAACGGCGAGGCAAGAACCCGGTAACCCATGCTTCGGATCGCCCTTCGACGTTTATCGTCCATGATCCTCATCATGCTGACGATCTCGCTGATCCTGTTCCTGCTGTTTGAGGGCGACAAATACAATGTCGCCGCCAAGGTGCTGGGGCCTTATTCGACCGTGGGGCAGCGCGACCTGTGGCTCGAGCAGAACGGCTATAACCAGCCGTTGTGGTGGCGCTATCTCTCCTGGATCTGGCGCTTTCTCCATGGCGATTTCGGCACCTCGATCATGTTCAACACACCGGTGGCGAAGCTGCTTGGAGAGCACCTCGGGAACACCGCGATCCTCGCCGGCTGCGTGTTCAGCCTGACCGTGATCGTCGCGCTGACGCTCGGGGTGTTCTCCGGGATCGCGGAAGGCTCGCTGCGCGATCGCGCGGTGACGGTGCTGTCGGTGCTGACCACCTCGGTGCCGGAATTCGCCTCGGCGACGATCCTGGTCGCGATCTTCGTCTACTGGCTCAACTGGCTGCCGGGAAGCTCGTCGTTCTCCAACGGCATCGATCCGATCGAGCTGGTGCTGCCGGTGGCGGTGCTGGTGATCTACAATTTCGGCTATTACACGCGCATGACGCGGGCCTCGATGGCGGAGGTCATGACCTCGCAATATGTGCGCACCGCCATCCTCAAGGGCCTGCCATTCCGCCGGGTGGTGATCCGCCACGCCTTGCGGAATGCCCTGATCGCGCCGTTCACGGTGATGGTGCTGCAGCTCAACTACCTCCTGTCGGGCGTGATCGTCGTCGAGGTGTTCTTCGCCTACAAGGGGTTCGGCAAGCTGCTCTACGAAGCGGCGACGTTCGGCGACATCTACACCGTCGAGGCCTGCACCATGGTCGCGGTGTTCGTCGCCGTGCTGTCGCAGTTCATCTCGGATGTGGGCTATACCTTGCTCAATCCGAGGATCCGGTTCAGCTGAGGGGTGCCATGAGCGAACTGACGACGTCACCCACCGCCGGAACAGCCGCCAAACCGCGCCGCGCCGGGCGCTTCAGCCGGCTCCTGTCCTCAATTTCGCTGTTGCGCGAGTCCCCGATCGGGATGATCGGTGCTGTCCTCGTGCTGTTCTGGGTGACGCTGGCGGTGCTCGCCCCGGTGCTGCCGCTGTTTGACCCCCTGGCACAGTCGCCAGGGTTCCTGCTCAAGCCCATTCTGACGCCGGCCAAAGGCGGCGGCACCCACTGGCTCGGCACGGACGAGCTCGGACGCGACGTGCTGTCGCGACTGATCTGGGGCTCGCGGCTCGTGCTGGTGTGGGCAACGCTTGCCACCGTCGTCGCCTATGCCGTCGGCATGGTGATGGGCGTGGTCGCCGGCTACCGCGGCGGCTGGTGGGACGAGATCATCTCGTTCTTCGGCAACGTGCTGCTGTCATTCCCGCTGATGGTGCTCTATATCGTCATCATCTCGCGGTTCGGCCCGGCATCGGAGTTCGGGCAGTACCTGTCACACGATCTCGGTCTCGATCCGGTGCTGACCGCCGGCGTCATCATCATCCTCGCGGTCACCTTCGGGACCGCGCCACAGGTGGCACGCATCGTGCGCGGATTGGTGCTCGACCTCAAGACGCGCGACTACATCGCGGCGGCGGAGGTCAGGGGCGAGACGCCGTGGTACATCATGATGGTCGAGCTCCTGCCCAATGCGCGCGGGCCGCTGATCGTCGATTCCTGCCTGAGGCTCGGTTACGTCACCATCACCATCGCGCTCCTCGGCTACCTCTCCCTCGGCCTGCCGCCGCCCTTCCCCGACTGGGGCAAGATGATCTCGGGCGCGCAGAAATTCGGCTCATTCGGCATGAACGCCATGCTGTGGCCGGCCTTCGCCATCTCCTCGCTGGTGCTCGGGCTCAATCTCCTCGCCGACGGCATCCGCGAAATCTCACTCAGGGACTGACATCATGCCGGACAACACCGTATCGCTCGATCAACCGGTCCTCGAATGCCGCAATTTGAGCGTCTCCTATTACACGCGGGCCGGCGAGGTTCCGGCGGTCGTCGATTTCAACCTCACGGTGATGCCCGGCGAGGCGGTGGGGATCGTCGGCGAGTCGGGTTGCGGCAAGTCGACGGTGGCGCTCGCCATCATGCAATATATGGGCAAGAACGGCGGCATCACCGGCGGGCAGATCCTGTTCAACGGCCGCGACATGACGACCATGTCGGAAGAGGAGCTCCGCAGCATCCGCGGCTCGCGGATCGCCATGGTCTATCAGGAGCCGATGGCATCGCTCAATCCGTCGATGAAGATCAAGGAGCAGCTGATGGAAGTGCCGATGGTGCATGAGGGCATCGCGGCAGCGGCAGCGTGGAAACGCGCGGTCGAGATGCTCGATGCCGTCAGGGTGCCCGATCCTGAGCGGATCATGAATTCCTACCCGCACCAGCTGTCGGGTGGCCAGCAGCAGCGGGCGGTGATCGCCATGGCGCTCCTGTCCAACCCGCAGCTTCTGCTGCTCGACGAGCCGACCACGGCGCTCGACGTGACGGTCGAGGCGGGCGTGGTCGAGCTGATCAAGGACATCTCGAAGCGCTTCGGCACCTCGATGATCTATATCTCGCACAATCTCGGGCTCATTCTCGAGACCTGCCACAAGATCGCGGTGATGTATTCCGGGCAGGCGGTGGAGTTCGGGTCGGTCGGCCAGGTCTTCGACCATATGCGACACCCCTATACGCGCGGGCTGTTCAATTCCATTCCGCTGCCGGGCACCGACCGGCATGCGCGGCCGCTGGTGCCGATCCGCGGCCAGCTGCCGCTGCCCTATGAGCGGCCGCCCGGCTGCACTTTCGGGCCGCGTTGCGATCACTTCGTGGCGGGGCGCTGCAATCGCCCGCCGATCCCGATGGAGGCGGTGATCGACGATCCCGGCCACGCGGTGCGCTGCGTGCGCTATCGCGAGATCGACTGGTCGCAGAAGCCGATCGGCGCCATCGAACAGCAGGCGATCACCTTCGGCGAGCCGGTGCTCGAAGTGCGCAACATGAAGAAATATTACGAGATCCGCGATACCTCGCTCGCCGGCATGCTGTCCGGCAAGGGGTCGCGCTTCGTCAAGGCCAACGAGAAGCTCGACTTCGATGCCCGCGAAGCGGAAACGGTGGCGATCGTCGGAGAATCCGGCTGCGGCAAGTCGACTTTCGCCAAGGTGCTCATGGGCCTCGAAGAGTCGACCGGCGGCGAGGTGCTGCTGCATGGCAAGGAGATCGGCCATCTGCCGGTCCGCAAGCGCTCGCCGCAGCTCATCGGGTCGCTCCAGATGGTGTTCCAGAATCCGTTCGAGACGCTCAATCCCAGTCACTCCGTCGGGTCGCAGATTGCCCGTGTGCTGAAGAAATACGGGGTGACGCACAGCCGCGGCGAGGTTCAGGAGCGGGTCTTCGAGCTGCTCGATATGGTCAAGCTGCCGCGCGCCTTTGCCTTCCGCAAGCCGCGGCAGTTGTCGGGCGGCCAGAAGCAGCGGATCGGCATCGCCCGGGCATTCGGCGGCGACGCCGCCGTGGTGGTGGCGGACGAGCCGGTGTCGGCGCTCGACGTCTCGGTGCAGGCGGCGGTCACCGGGCTCCTCACCGATATCCAGCGGCAGAAACGGACGACGCTGATCTTCATCAGCCATGATTTGTCGGTGGTGCGCTATCTCGCGGACCGGGTGGTGGTGATGTATCTCGGCCGCATCATGGAGCAAGGGACGACCGACCAGATCTTTTCACCGCCCTATCATCCTTATACCGAGGCGCTGCTGTCGGCGGTGCCGATCGCCGACACGTCGGTGCGCAAGAAGCATATCGTGCTAAAGGGCGAGCTGCCCTCGCCGATGAACCCGCCAAGCGGCTGCCCCTTCCAGACGCGCTGCCCGCGCAAGATCGGCGCCATCTGCGAAACCGAGCTGCCGCCGGTCAAGGAGCTCGAGCCCGGCCACAAGATCATGTGCCACCTGCCGGATGACGTGCTGCGCGCCATGGAGCCGGTCATCGCATTCGGCACCTCGAAAGAGAGAGCTGCATGAAGTCGCATTATCGGGCCGTCGTGATCGGCGGGGGAGTCGTCGGCTGCTCGGTTCTCTATCATCTCACCAAGGCGGGCTGGCGCGATGTCGCTCTCCTCGAGCGCAATCAGCTTACCTCGGGATCGACCTGGCATGCCGCCGGCGGCTTCCACACGCTCAATGGCGACCCGAATGTGGCAAAGCTGCAGGGCTACACCATCGGCCTTTATGACGAGCTCGAGAAGCTGTCGGGGCAGTCCTGCGGCCTGCACCGCACCGGCGGGCTGATGCTGGCCGACACGCCGGAGCGCATGGAATGGCTGAAAATGGCGCATGCGCGGGCGCGCTATCTCGGACTCGAAACGGAGCTCATGAGCGCCGCCGAGGCGAAGAAGCTGATGCCGCTGATCGAGGAGCGCCATTTCGTCGGCGCGATGCTCGATGCTGCCGACGGCAGCCTCGATCCGTCGGGCACGACCCATGCCTATGCCAAGTCGGCGCGCCGCAACGGGGCGGAGATCTTTCTCAACAACCGGGTGGTCGAACTCAAGGCACGTCGCGACGGCGGCTGGGACGTCATCACCGAGCAGGGCAGGACGTCGGCCGAGCATGTCGTGAATTGCGGCGGGCTGTGGGCTCGCGAAGTCGGCCGCATGGTCGGCATCGAGCTGCCGGTGCTCGCCATGGAGCACATGTATCTCGTGACCGACGAGATGCCGGAAGTGATGGCGTTCAGCCGCGAGCAGGGGCATGAGCTGCCGCATGCCATCGACTTCAAGGCCGAGATCTACATGCGCCAGGAAGGAACCGGGGTTCTGCTCGGGACCTACGAGAAGGCCTGCGTGCCGTGGTCGCCAAAGGTCACGCCGTGGAATTTCGGAACCGAGCTGCTCGCGCCCGATCTCGACCGGATCGCACCGTCGCTCGAAATCGGTTTCCAGCACTTCCCCGCCATGGCCAAGGCCGGCATCAAGCGGATCATCAATGGGCCGTTCACCTTCTCGCCCGACGGCAATCCGCTGGTCGGGCCGATCCAGGGCCTCAGCAATTACTGGGTGGCCTGCGCGGTGATGGCCGGGTTCAGCCAGGGCGGCGGTGTCGGGCTCGCACTGTCGCAATGGATGGCGGAGGGCGATCCCGGGTTCGACGTGTGGGCGATGGACGTGGCACGGTTCGGCGAATGGGCGACGCGCGGCTACACCAACGCCAAGGTGCGCGAGAATTACGCGCGCCGGTTCTCGATCCGCTTTCCCAATGAGGAGCTGCCGGCGGCCCGACCGCAGCAGACCACTGCCCTCTATGACGTGATGATCGCCAATGGGGCGGTGATGGGCGACAGCTGGGGTCTCGAGACGCCGCTGTGGTTTGCGCCCAAGGGTGTCGAGCCTAAGGACATCGTCTCCTTTCATCGGTCCAATGATTTCCCGCATGTGAAGGCGGAATGCCTCGGGGTGCGCGAGCGGGTCGGCGTCACGGAGATCGCCAATTTCGCCAAGTTCGAATTCTCAGGACCGGGCGCCGAGCGCTTCCTGTCGCGCCTGATGAGCAATCGCATGCCGCGCCGCGGTCGGCTGGTGCTGACGCCGATGCTCAATGAGCGCGGCAAGCTGATCGGCGACTTCACCATCGCCCATGCCGGTGAGAACCGGTTCCTGCTCTGGGGCTCGAGCCAGGCACAAAAGCATCATCTGCGCTGGTTCGAGAAGCATCTGCCGGATGACGGATCAGTCGGCATCCACCGCTTCGACATGGGCCTGGTCGGGCTGTCGATCGCCGGGCCGTTGTCGCGGGCCCTGCTGCAGCGCCTGACGGACGAGGACGTTTCGCCGGACGCATTGCGGTTCATGGATCACCGCGCGATGGAGGTCGCCAACATGCCGGCCATGGTGAACCGGGTGACCTATACCGGCGACCTCGGCTATGAAATCTGGGTGCGACCGGAATATCAGCGCCGCCTCTATGCCGAGATCAGCGCCGCCGGGCGGGAGTTCGGGCTCATCAATTTCGGCATGCGAGCGCTGTTGTCGTTGCGGCTCGAGAAGAACTTCCCGACCTGGTATCGCGAGCTTCGGCCGATCTATGGGCCCTATGAGGCCGATGTCGGTCGCTTCGTCGACCTCGACAAGGAGGATTTCATCGGCAGGCGGGCAGCAATGATGGAGAAGGAGCAGGGCGGTGCGCTCAGGCGGCTCACCATGGTGGTCGAGGCCGAAGACGCCGACGTGCTCGGCGATGAGCCGATCTGGCATCACGGCAAGGTGGTCGGCTGGGTAACCTCGGGCGGCTATGCGCATTTTGCCGACAAGTCGCTGGCAATGGGCTATGTGCCCCGGGCACTGGCGCAGGAAGATGACGGCTTCGCGATCGAGATCATCGGCAGCCGCCGCCCTGCTCGGCCGCAGCGCACGCCGCTGTTCGATCCCGAGGGCGCCCGCATGCGCGGATAACCATGGGATCAGAAGTGGAGTTCAACATCCTTTCGCCCGACGCAGAGTCTCGGACGGTCGTTCGCCGAACCGGCGGCGATAACTCTGAGCGAATTCACCGAGGTGCGGAAACCCGCAATCGTAGGCGACGGTGGTCGCAGTCAAGCTTGGCAACGCGGCGCTCAGCATGCGATGGGCCTGGTCGAGGCGGCAGTCGCGCAGGAATTGATGGGGCGTCAAGCCAAGGTAGGTCCTGAAGCCTGACTGCAGGTATCGTGGGGTGATCCCCAGTTCCCTGGCAATGTCGGCGACCCG
>DATAOT010000108.1:0-2879 GCA_036265615.1 Aestuariivirgaceae bacterium | reverse complement strand
CCGACCCCGTGATGGCGCCCCTCCTCGACCGCTCCGGCAGGCGCGCTGCAAGCAAGCGCAGCCGCGATGCCGAGGCGCTGACGCTCTTGCGGCCCGGCATGCTCGACGGAAAGGTCGCGGTCGGCTTCGAAAGGCGGCCGCGGATCGAGCTTTTCGATCTGGCCAAGGACAAGCTCGAGGCGCGACCTGTGCTCGTGCCCTCGCCGCCGGCCATCCGCGCCGGGCCCGACAATGCCGAGCTCGAGGCCTTGGCCTTCTTCGCCGCGGGTCCTCTGGCCAATCGCTTCCTTGCCATCTCCGAGCGCCAGCTCGACGACAAGGGCAACATCCGCGGCTGGGTGTTCGGCCGCAATCGCCCGACCTTCGACTTCACCCTCGCCCGCCACGATGAGTTCGACGTCACCGACGTCGCGCTGCTGCCCGATGGCGACCTCCTGCTTTTGGAGCGCAGCTTCAACGGCCTGTTCCCCGGCATGTCGCTCCGCCGCTTTCCCATCGCCGAGCTGAAGCCGGGTGCGGTCATCAAGCCGGTCCCGATCTTCGAGACCACGCTGCCGCGCGACAATATCGACAACATGGAAGGCCTGGCGGTGCATGTGACCGCATCGGGTGAAACCCGGATCACCATCATCTCCGACGACAACTACAACCGGGCGATCCAGAACACGATTCTGCTGCAGTTCGCCTTGAAGGAGTGAGTAGTGAATAGTCAGTAGTCGCAGCGAGCTCTGCCCATAACTACTCACTACTCACTACTCACCATACTTCTCCAGAAACGCCTCGACCCCGAGCCGTGCCATGTCGTCCACCGCATCGGCGAGCCGCTCATGTGGCCAGTGCCACCAGCCGAGCGCCTGGATCCGCCGCTTGATGGCCTCCGGGAAGCGGTCGCGCAGCTTCACCGCCGGGACGCCGGCAACGATCGCGTAATCCTCGACCGGCCTGGTCACCACGGCGCCGGCCCCAATCACCGCCCCGTCGCCGATCGTGAGCCCGGGCAGCACGATCGCTCCATGCCCGATCCACACGTCATGGCCGACCGTCACCCCCTTGGCGATGCGCTCGGACCGGAAGCCGTCATCGATCGGTTTGTGCAGGAAATATTCGTTGGGTCGATAGGTGATCTTGTGCTGGCTGATCCGGTCCATCGGATGGTTCAGGGCATTGATCTGGACGAACGGCGCCACCGCGCAGAACTTGCCCAGCCGGGAATAGATGACCCCGCTATCATGCTCGATATAGGAATAATCCCCGATCGTCGAATCGAGAACCGAGCATCGTTCGCCGATGGCGCTGAAACGACCAAGCGTGCTGTTGCGCAACCTGGCCGTGGGATGGATGCGCGGCTCGCCCGTTCGCGTCGCGACGGCGGTCAAGCGGCTGACGAGGCTTTCTCGATCTTCCGCTTCAGCCCGCGCGCCTTCTTTGACAGCTGCTCGTTTGGCGCCTTTCGCAGGAAGGCATCGAGCCCGCCGCGATGCTCGACCGACTTCAGTGCGTTGGCGCTGATCTTCAGCGACACCGACTGGCCAAGCACATCGCTGATGAGATGAACCTGGCAAAGATTGGGCAGGAAACGCCGCTTCGTCTTGTTGTTGGCGTGACTCACGGCATGACCGACAAGGACGCCTTTTCCTGTCAATTCGCAACGCCGTGCCATTGAAACAACTCCGAAAACGCTCTGATCGAGGGCCGCTCTATAATGATGCGCCGACCGACCGTCAAGTGTGCGAAGGTTCCGGCACCGGGCGATGACGGCAAAGTTTGGCCTTATATCGGGTCTAGAGCGCATCTCCGGAATCGCTAGGAGCGGGGGAGTCCATGGTCTCCGACATGCCGAGCCGGAATTCGCGGCTGCTGGCCGCATTGTCTCTGCTGACCCTGCTGGGCACCTGGGCACAGCCCGCGGCCGCTGGCGACCGTCTGCGCCTGCGCTACGATCTTTACATCTCGAAGATGCGGGCGATCGAGATCAATCAGGAGATCGACCTCGGCGAGACCAGCTACACCGCGACCATGTCGGTGCGCTCCAAGGGCATGGCGGGCCTCTTCATGCAGATCGAGACCGACATGAAGGCCACCGGCCGCATGGTCGACGGCATGCCGCTGCCGGCCTCCTTCCGGATCGTCCAGAAGGACCGCCGCACCAGTGTGAACTGGGACGGCCAGAAAAAGCCCGAAGCCGTCCGTGACCCGGATCTCAACCCGCGCAAGGCCGAGGCGGTCGAGGCCGCCCTGAGCGAACCCGCCGCCGACCCTCTCACCGCCATCCTGCATCAGGGCTTCGAGGGCGAGGACAAGGTCTGCTCCGGAACCGAACGCGTCTATAACGGCCGCGAGGTCACCGAGTATCGCTTCGAGCGCCTCGATGACGGCCAGTTCGGCAAGACCGACGCCAGCGTCTATCGCGGACCGGTCGTGCGCTGCCGGATGGTGTACCGCATGATCGCCGGATTCTCCGATCGCGCCATGGAGAAGAACCAGGCGGAGCCGGTGACCATCACCTTCTGGGCGGCACCGGTCCAGACCGCCGCCACCCGGAAGCCGCTGATGCTGGTGGTGGCGCTTGGCGGCAAGGTCGATGACCGGTCCCTCACCGGTGTCCTCAGCGCGGCCACCATTTCCGGACGCCCGCTCAATCCGAACTCGCTCGCCGGGCGCTGAGCCAGCCTTTCAGCCGGCGTCCCGTTCCGGCACAGGACGGTTAACAACAGCGCGCGCCGGCAAGCTGCCGCAGCGGCCGAAGGCCGCCTTGCCGCTCCAGGGCTGGTGGAATATCGCTTCGAGCCACCCATATGTTCGGGTGAACGAATGTGGAAAAGCGCGCCTCCACTGATTCGATCATGCTCCGTTCCCTTTTTCTTCAATGTGTTAACGCC
>DATAOT010000107.1:0-4418 GCA_036265615.1 Aestuariivirgaceae bacterium | reverse complement strand
GAGGTCCTCGAGCGACGAGGCGCCGACCTGCTTCAGCATCTCGACGACATCGTCCGCCCTCGGCCCGATATGGCGCGGAATGAAGTTCGCTCCCGATTGCAGTTCGCTCAAGCTCAGCCGTGAAGCCATGACGTGATGCCCTTTGAATGTACTCATGCTGAATCGCCGACCTTTCTTCTTTTCCCCTCGCCCCGCCACAGCGGGGCCCTTCTCCCCGCCCGCGGGGAGAAGGGAAAATGAGAACTCAGCATCGATCCATGTTCTGCTCGTCAATCCTTTAGACGCTTTCGGCGAGGAACGCCTGATACTCGGCCTCGCTCATCAGACCCTCGAACTCCTCGGGTGCGGTCAGGGCGATCTTGGCGAACCAGCCGCCGCCCTGCGCTTCCTTGTTCACGAGGCCCGGATTTCCTTCGAGCTCGCCATTGATCTCGGTCACCTCGCCGGAGACCGGCGCATAGACCTCGCTCGCCGCCTTCACCGACTCCACCACCGCGGCTTCGTCGCCTTGCGCCAGCACCGTGCCGACCGAGGGCAGCTCGACGAAGACGATGTCGCCAAGCTGGTCCTGCGCATGATCGGTGATGCCGAAAGTCGCGACAGACCCTTCGACGCGAACCCATTCATGGTCCTTGGTGAATCGCATATGGCTCATGGTTCCTCCTCTGGATTCGCTCTCTGTCCGTCAGCGCTTGTAGCGATGAGGTACGAAGGGCAGCCGGGTGATCACGCTTGGAATCCCTTTGTCGCGCACCGAGACCGCGACCACCGTGCCGGCATCGGCCAGCGCCGAGGCGACGTAGCCCATCGCGATCGGCACCCCGAGCGACGGGCTGAACCCGCCCGAGGTGACCGTGCCGATCTCGGCCTCTTTGCCATCGCGGATCGCCGAACCGTGCCGCACCGGCACGCGTCCCTGCGGCGTCAGCCCGACGCGCCGGCGCGCCACGCCCCGGGCCAGCTCCTGCGCGATCCGGTTGGCGCCGATGAAATCGCAATCCTGGCGCCGCCGCGCCGGGATCGACCAGCTCAAACCCGCCTCGATCGGGCTCGTGCTTTCGTCGATGTCCTGCCCGTAGAGGCACAAGCCCGCCTCGAGCCGGAGCGAATCGCGGGCGCCGAGACCGATCGGCCGCACCCTCTCATCGCCGAGGACGAGGTCGAACAGCGCTTCCGCATCATCGGCCTCGAGCGAGATCTCGAACCCGTCCTCGCCGGTATAGCCGGATCGCGACACGCGGGCCGCAAGGCCGGAGAGGTTTGCGTCCATGGCGGTCATGAAGGCGAGCTCCTGCGCCGGCTGGCTGAGCCGGCCCATGACCTCGGCGGCGCCGGGACCTTGCAGCGCCAGCAGCGCCAGCTCGTTTTGCGGGTCGACCGCGATCGCGGGTGGCAGATTCTCCCTGAGCCACGCTTCGTCGATGGCTTTGCGCGAGGCATTGACGACAAGGATCAGCCGCCCATCTTCGCGCTGCGGCCGCGTCACCATGAGATCGTCGATGATGCCGCCGCTTGCGGCAATGAGCTGGGTATAGCGGATGCGGCCCGGTGCGAGCCCGGCAATATCGGCCGGGACCAGCCGCTCGAGCGCCGCCGCCACCGCCGTGTGATTGCCGCCCTCGAGAAAGATCTGACCCATATGCGACACGTCGAACAGCCCGGCATTCGTCCGGGTCCACAGATGCTCGGCCACGATGCCCTGATACTGGAGAGGCATCTCATAGCCGGCGAACGGCACCATGCGGGCGCCGCGCCGGCGGTGGGCCGCGGCGAGTGGAGTTTGGCGTAGCGTGCCAGGAGCGACAGGCTTGGCTGTCATCCGGCGTCTCCTCGAGGTGCGACAGTCACGGGCTTGCGGGCCCGGCCGCGTTTGCCGAACCCTGCCCCCTCTGTCGTACAACCTGAGAGATTTTGCCCGGACTGACGCCGGACTTACCCCCTTCGGTGAGCGGTACGGGATGTCCGCTGCTCTCCAGAGAACTTGGCCACGCGGTCCTTTTGCCTGAGAGTTTCCGGGGCGGTTGCTCCTTCGGCGCCGCAGCGTTGTCGCCGCGATCTCTCCCGCGTTGGGTGACTGGGAGGTAGTCCCTCCTCCGATTGCAGTCAAGGGCGGAACGGGACTTCATCCCCTGCCGGTTGTGTGGATGCAATGCGGCAGCCCAATCTTGACATGGCTGGTCGGCATCACGCATCTAGCGT
Source organism: Aestuariivirgaceae bacterium (assembly GCA_036265615.1). Classification (GTDB taxonomy): domain Bacteria; phylum Pseudomonadota; class Alphaproteobacteria; order Rhizobiales; family Aestuariivirgaceae; genus DATAFF01. The sequence goes on along the minus strand of DATAOT010000107.1, from coordinate 2,219 downwards.
GTTTGGCGTCTAGGAAACCGGATCAAGGTTAACGAGGTGACATGACGACGGCAGCAAAGCGGCCGATAAAGCTGGTTCTGGCGGCCCCCCGTGGCTTTTGTGCCGGTGTCGTCCGCGCGATCGACATCGTCGAGAGGGCGCTGGAACGTTATGGCAAGCCGGTCTATGTCCGCCACGAGATCGTCCACAACCGCTATGTCGTGGAGGACCTCAAGCAGAAGGGCGCCATCTTCGTCGAGGAACTCGACGAGGTCCCGGACGGCCAGCACCCGGTCATTTTTTCGGCCCATGGCGTGCCCAAGGCCGTGCCGCAGGAGGCGCGGGCCCGCCAGCTGTTCTTCCTGGACGCCACCTGCCCGCTCGTCTCCAAGGTCCACATGGAGGCGGCCCGCCATTTCGAGGACGGCTACGAGATCGTGCTGATCGGCCATTCCGGCCATCCGGAGGTGATCGGCACCATGGGCCAGCTGCCGGAAGGCGCCATCACCCTCGTCGAGACCGAGCAGCATGCCGAAACCTTCACGCCGCGCGATGCCGGCAAGCTCGCCTACATCACCCAGACGACGCTCTCGGTCGACGACACCAAGGACATCATTGCCATTCTCGAGCGCCGCTTCCCCGAGATCCACGGGCCGCACAAGGAGGACATCTGCTACGCCACCACCAACCGCCAGGAAGTCGTCAAGACCATCGCGCCGAAATGCGATCTGATCCTGGTGGTCGGCGCCCCCAACAGCTCCAACTCGCAGCGCCTGGTCGAGGTGGCGCGCAAGCAGGGCTGCGAGCGCTCGATGCTGGTGCAGCGCGCCGGCGACATCGACTGGCCGGTGATCGGCGATGCGAGGACGATCGGCATCACCGCCGGCGCCTCCGCCCCCGAGGTGCTGGTCAATGAGGTGATCGAGGCCTTCAAGTCGCGCTACGACGTCACCATGGAGATCGTCAGGACGCGCGACGAGCATGTCTCCTTCAAGCTGCCGCGCGAGCTGAGGCGCGACGACAGCCCCCGCGAAGAGGCGGCGAGCCCGGCCCAGTGAAGCCCGGCGCCGTCGTCGACATCTTCACCGATGGCGCCTGTTCGGGAAATCCGGGGCCCGGCGGCTGGGGCGCCGTGCTGCGCTTCGAGACGATCGAGAAGGAGCTGTCCGGCGGCGAGCCCCTCACCACCAACAACCGCATGGAGCTGATGGCGGCGATCGCCGCGCTCGAGGCGCTGAAACGGTCCTGTCGCGTCCGGCTTCATACCGATTCCATCTATCTCAGGGACGGCATCACCCGCTGGATCAACAAATGGCGGCGCAATGGCTGGCTCACCTCGGACAGGAAGCCGGTCAAGAACGCCGATCTCTGGGAGCGCCTGGAGACGGCGATGGCGCGGCACCACATCGAATGGGCCTGGGTCCGGGGCCATGCCGGCCATGCCGAGAACGAACGTGCTGACGAACTCGCCAGATTGGCGCTGCTGCCGTTCAAGGAGGGCAACAGGCAGTAGGCACTGGTCCATGGCCAGTGAACGGTGCTCTCGCATGCTGCCTGCTGCCTCTTGCAATCAGGACTTGCAAACAACCTTGACGTGTGCAAGGTTGAGGTCGCCACGTTGCTAACGAGAGGGTGACCAGACATGAGCTTGAAGGTTGGCAGGACTGTGCGGGTGATCGCGCGCATTTGCGCGCTTCTGGCTTCGGCCGCGATCCTCACCGCGGTTTCACAGGTGAACATGGCCGTCGCCGGCATCGGCGGCATCGGCGGTGGTGGTGGCGGCGGCGGCAGGGCTCATGCGAGCCTGGACGGCGGAACGAGCGAGGCAAGCGCCGTCCATGTCGCCGCGCTGTCGATCATCCACCTGCAGGACGCAATCCAGAACGGCAAGTCCGAGGCCGAGATCAGGGCGATGGCCGATGACGCTGGCTACCGGCTGGTCATCACCTGAGGTGCCCGAGGGGCGGCATCGGACCCAATGAGCGCTGGGAGTGCTCCGAGCCGAAGCGATCGGCGCGGCGGAGCACTCCTTCGAGCAAATCCAGGAAATCTGACATGCTCAATGTATTCGAGCGGCTGACTGACTATCAGTAACTCTCGGGTGTATTTTTTGGAGATCTATCTAGCTAATTCAACGTGTTACGACGAATCTTAAAGTGAGGCTTTAACCAATAGGGTTACACATGGGTGACATATTCGGCTCGTTACCCGTGGTTAAAAGGGTACGTTCGAGGAAGAGT
>DATAOT010000106.1:0-20288 GCA_036265615.1 Aestuariivirgaceae bacterium | reverse complement strand
TCGAGGACGGCGGGAACGCGCTTCGAGAAGATCTCGTCGATCTGGGCGCGGCTGATGATCAGCGGCGGCGACAGGGCGACCGTCTCGCCGCTGATGCGCAGCATGATGCCGTGATCATGGAAGCCGGATTCCATGGCCTTGTAGGCGCGCAGCCCCGGCGAGCCGTCCACCGGACGCAGATCGAAAGCGGCGACAAGCCCTAGCGTCCTGATATCCTCGATCAGGGGATGGCCTTTCAGCGACATGGCAGCGTCGGCCCACTCCGCCTCGAGGTCGTTGGCGCGCTCGAACAGGCCCTCGTCGCGATAAGTGTCGAGGGTGGCAAGGGCGGCGGCGGCCGCCATCGGGTGGCCGGTGTAGGTATAGCCGTGGAAGAGCTCGATGACATGCTCCGGCCCATGCATGAAGGCGTCGTAAATGGGCTGACGGACCATGACGCCGCCCATCGGGATGGTGCCCGAGGTCACGCCCTTGGCGAAGGTGATCATGTCGGGCAGGACCCCGAACCGCTCCGCGGCGAACGGCCGGCCGAGCCTGCCGAAGGCGGTGATGACCTCGTCGAAGATGAGCAGAATTCCGTGCTTGTCGCACAGCTCGCGCAGCCGTTTCAGGTAGCCCTTGGGCGGCGGCAGCACGCCGGTCGAGCCCGACATCGGCTCGACGATGACGGCAGCGATGGTGGAGGCGTCATGCAAAGCCACCAGCCGTTCGAGCTCATTGGCGAGGTGAGCACCCCATTCCGGCTCGCCCTTGGTGAAGGCCTGCTGCTCACGGTTGTAGGTGTGGGGCAGATGGTCCGAACCGGGGAGCAGGGGACCGAACCATTTGCGGTTGGCTACCATGCCGCCGGCGCTGATGCCGCCGAAGCCGACCCCATGATAGGCGCGCTCGCGGCCAATGATGCGGATGCGCGAGGCCTCGCCACGCTGGCGATGGTAGGCAATGGCAATCTTGAGGGCGGTATCGGCGGCTTCCGAGCCGGAATTGGCAAAAAAGGCGTAGTTGAGGTCGCCGGGAGCCAGAGCGGCTAATCGCGAGGCGAGCTCAAAGGCCTTGGGATGCCCAAACTGGAAGGTCGGCGCGAAATCGAGTTCGGCTGCCTGCTTCTGAATGGCCTCGACGATGCGCGGGCGGCAATGGCCGGCATTGGAGCACCACAGCCCGGCGGTGGCATCGAGGATCGGGCGACCGCCCATGTCGTAATAGTGCATGTCCTGGGCGCGGGCGATGAGCCGCGGCCGCTTCTTGAAGGCGCGGTTCGGTGTGAAGCCCATCCAGAAGGCTTCGAGGTTGTTGGGCGAGGGATCCCAACCAGCGATGGAAACTTTCTCAGGCTTGTTCATGATTTGGACCTTTGGCGCGTTTGGCGGACACTATCAGAGCCCGGGACCGGGCCCAAATGCCAGAAGGCGGGTTTCCGATGGCCAGACCGAACTGTGGGTTGGCGCGGCTCAGCCTGCAAGACCAGCCGCCGGATCGAGCAGACGGTGCAGGTGGACGATGAAGTAGCGCATCTCGGCATTGTCCAGCGTTTCCCGCGCCTTGCGTTCCCAGGCCAGCTTCGCCTCGGCGAAATTGGGATATATTCCTACAATGTCCAGCTTCGCGATATCCTTGAACTCGACGCCGTCCAGCGATTTGAGCTCGCCGCCGAACACGAGATGCAACAACTGCGGTTTCATGCTCGCCTCATTCCCGGTAGCCGCGCGCCAGGGCAACCATCCGGTCCATCAGCGCCGGCCCGCCGGCCACGACCCCGTTCTGGGCCAGGCTGGCTCCTCCATAGTGAAGCGGTGCGCCGGCGAGATCGGTCACGACGCCTCCCGCTTCCTGCACGATCAAATCGCCCGCGGCGACATCCCAATCGCTTTTCACGCCCAATGCGACCATGCCGTCGACGCTGCCATCGCCCACCCGGCAGAGCCTTAGCAGCATGGCGAAGGTCATGCCATATCTCACCCTCGGCCACGGAACCGTCCAGCGCTCGGGCCGGCGCAGGCCGGCATGGGCGATGAGGTGGGCGCCCTCGAGCTCGCGACGCTCGCTGACGTGGATCGGATGGTCATTGCGGCGCGCCCCCATTCCGGCGGCGGCGCTGTAGAGGGTGCCGGTGGTCGGCTGCAGGATTGCGGCCGCGACCGGCCGGCCACGCGACAGGAGCGCGACGCCGATGCACCACTCCTGGCCGCCGCTCAGAAAGGCGCGGGTGCCGTCGATCGGATCGACGATATAGGTGCGTTCCGCCCGGCGATTCGCCAGTTCCTCGAGGGTCTCCTCGGACAGCCATCCATAGGTCGGGCGGGCGGCGAGCAGCCGGTCGGCGAGAAGCCGGTTGACGGCGAGGTCGGCATCGCTGACCGGCGTGCCGTCGGGCTTGGACCAGCCCGTGACGCGGTTGCGGAAATGCTGGAGCGCGGTATCACCCGCGGCACGGACCGCATCCTCGATCAGCGCGCGGTCGGCGGCGAGGGCCTCAGGTTCCGGCAAGGGTCATCTCCGGCACGAGGAGCGAGGGAGCGTTGATGGCCCCCCGCAATTCGAGATCGTCGGCCGGCTCGAGATCGCGAAACATCGTCTTGAGATTGGAGGCGATGGTGATCTCGCTCACCGGAAACGCAATGGTTCCGTCCTCGATCCAGAAGCCGGCGGCGCCGCGGCTGTAATCGCCGGTGACGCCGTTCACGCCCATGCCGATGAGCTCGGTGACGAGGAGGCCCCGGCCCATGTCGCGCATCAGCGCCTCAGGGCTGCGCCGGCCCATCGCCAGGGTGACGTTGGTGGGCTGCGGCGATGGCGGGCCGGAGGTCCCGCGGCTGGCATGGCCGGTGCTGACCAGGCCGAGCTGGCGGGCAGAATGCTCGTCGAGCAGCCAGCTGACGAGGCGACCCTCGGCGACCAGCGGGGTCGGGCGGGTGGCCCGGCCCTCGGCGTCGAAGGGCTTGGAGGCGAGGCCGCGGGGGATGGTGGCGTCGTCGATGACGACGATGTCGGGACGGAAAAGAAGCGCACCCATGCTGTCCTTGAGGAAGCTCGTGCCGCGCGCGACGGCGCTGCCGACGATGGCGCCGACCAAATGGCCGACAAGGCCGCCGGCGATGCGGTTTTCATACAGCACCGGCAACTTGCCGGAGGGCACCTTGCGCGGATTGAGGCGGCGCACCGCGCGTTCGCCTGCGACACGACCGATGTCGGCCGGCGCCTTCAGGCGATGCCAGTGCAGCGAGGAATGCCAATCATGGTCGCGTTCCATCGCGGTGCCGGTGCCGGCGATCATCGAGGCCGAGATGGCATAGCCGGTCCGCTCATAGGCGCCGGCAAAGCCATTGCTGGCAACGAGCAGGATGCGCCGGCGGCTCGAGGTGGCGGATGCGCCGTTCGACCGGGTCACCCCAGCTACGGCCCTGCCGGCCTGCTCGGCCTCGCGGGCCCGCTCGGTGAGCGTCGAAGCATCCGGCGCGGCATCGTCGGCCAGCATCAGCTCCGGCCAGGTCGAGGCAACGGTGTCGGGGGCGGCAAGGCCGGCGAAGCTGTCGGGCGGTGCGGCCTTGGCCATGGCGACAGCGCGTTCGGCGACCATGCGCAGGCTTGCCGCGTCGTCGCGACTGGTCGACACCACGGCCTGACCCTGCCCGACCAGAACCCTGAGGCCGAAGTCGCGGTCCTCGGACCGCTCGAGCTTCTCGGTGACGCCCTCCCGCATCTCGACCTCGATGAACTCGCCGGCGACCGCCAGCACGTCGGCCGCATCCGCTCCCGCCTCCTTGGCCAGCGCCAGCAGCTTGCCGGCGGTATCCGCCATCCTGTCGGTCATCAGATCGCACCACCTTTCATCAGGCTGTCGAGCACCGCGCCGGCGAAGACGAGCAAGCCGAAATCACGGTTGGAACGGAACAGCATCAGGCACCGGCCCGCATCGGCGATGTCGAGCTGCCTCAGCTGCCATATGGCATGGAACCCAGCCGCGACAATGCCGATCGTGAAGACCCATCCCGCCCCTGCGAGCAGGCCGGCGAACCAGATCAGCAGCAGAGCGAGAGCGAAGAACAGCAGGAGCCAGCGCGGTGTGGCGGCGCCAAATTTGAGGGCCGTCGACTTGAGGCCGATCAGCAGATCGTCGTCCTTGTCCTGATGGGCGTAGATGGTGTCATAGGCCAGCGTCCAGGCGATCCCGCCGGCATAGAGCAGGATCGGAGCCGAGGCGAGCGAGCCGGTCACCGCGGCCCAGCCGAGGAGCGCTCCCCAGTTGAAAGCGATGCCCAAGAAGAGCTGAGGCCAGTATGTGATGCGCTTCATGAACGGGTACACCGCGATCGGTGCGGCCGAGGCAAGTCCCAGCACGATGGCGAAGGTGTTGAACTGGACGAGCACGAGGAGGGCCGCGAGCCCGAGCGCGAGCATGAAGAGGACAGCGCCCGACGGGCTGACCTGGCCGGAGGGCAGCGGGCGGCCGCTGGTTCGGGCAACCTCGGCATCGACATCGCGGTCGACGAGGTCATTGAAGGTGCAGCCGGCGCCGCGCATCAGCACCGCCCCGACGAAGAACAGCGCGAGCAGCCGCGGATCGGGCAGGCCGCCGCCCTGCTTGATGGTGGCGAGGGCGATCGACCACCAGCCCGGAAGGAGCAGGAGCCACCAGCCGATCGGGCGCTCGAGCCGCGCCAGCCGGGCATAGGGCCGGACCGCTTGCGGCAGCCACCTCTCGGCCCAGTGGCCTTCTACCGAATCGGCGACCCGACGGCCGCCCGTCACCTTGCCTGTCATGGCTTGGCGAATAGCGCGAAACGCCCGTCGTTACCAAGCCTATTGCACGGCGGCCACAGCCTGCGGCCTACTGCGCGGCGCATGACGCATCTGACCAAGCGGACGCCGCGCCTCTTCGTGGATCCTGTCCTGGCCCCCGGCCAGGCGGTGCCGCTGTTACGCAACAAGGTGCATTATCTCAGCCATGTCCTCAGGTTGAAGGACGGCGATGCGGTCCGTGCCTTCAACGGGACAAGCGGCGAATGGCTGTGCCGGCTCGCGGCCTCGGGCCGCCGCGATTTCGTGCTCCGGCCGGAGGAGCAGCTTGCTCTGCCGCAGGTTCTGCCGGACATCGACTATCTGTTCGCACCCCTGAAGCACGCCCGGCTGGACTATCTGGCGCAGAAGGCGACCGAGATGGGATGCCGAAGATTGAGACCGGTGTTCACCGAGCGCACCCAGGCGGAGCGGGTCAATGTCGAGCGCATCAAGGCCAACGCCATCGAGGCAGCGGAACAATGCGACATGGTGGCGGTGCCGGAGGTCAACCCGCCGGCCCGGCTCGATCAGGTGCTCGAAACCTGGGAAGCGGACCGCCAGCTGGTATGGTGCGACGAGACCCGGCCCGGCGAGGATCCGCTCGCCGTCCTTGCCGGTCTGGCGCGCGGCGCGCTTGCGGTTCTGATCGGGCCGGAAGGCGGCTTTTCGGACGGTGAACGCGAGGCGCTGGGCCGCCATGCATCCGCCCATGCAATCGGGCTCGGGCCGCGCATCATGCGGGCCGACACGGCGGCCGTGGCGGCGCTGGCCCTGGTGCAGGCGACGCTTGGCGACTGGCGTGAGCCCTAGAGCGTGCTCCAAGGCAAAACTTTGCCTTGCCGGGGCTGTTGCGATGCCGCTACAGCATGGCCGGTGAGATCAGCGCGGAAAGCACCGAGACATGAGCGGACCCTCGCCCGACACTGACGAGGCCCGGACGATCATCGGCACAAAGGCCGAGCTCGTCACCTATCTGGAACAGGGCTCGAAGCCGCGCGATGCCTGGCGGATCGGCACGGAGCACGAGAAGTTTCCGTTTCTCACCGATTCGCTGCGGCCGGTGCCCTATGAAGGCAAGCGTTCGATCCGGTCGCTGCTCGAGGGTCTCAATGCGCGCTTCGAATGGCCGCCGATCATGGAGGGGAGAAACATTATCGGCCTGTCGGAGCCGGACGGAGGAGGCTCGATCTCGCTCGAGCCCGGCGGTCAGTTCGAGCTTTCCGGGGCGCCGCTCGAGACCGTCCATGAAACCTGTGAGGAGGTGCATGAGCATCTTGCGCAGGTGCGCGAAGTCGGCGACGAGCTCGGCATCGGATTTCTCGGCCTGGGATTTTCGCCGCTGTGGACACGGGCGGAGACGCCGGTCATGCCCAAGGGCCGCTATGCGATCATGGCGCCCTATATGGATCGAAAAGGCCGGCTTGGCCGCGACATGATGTTCCGGTCCTGCACGGTGCAGGTCAATCTCGACTTCGGCTCGGAAGCCGACATGGTGAAGAAGCTCAGGGTCTCGCTCGCGTTGCAGCCGGTTGCAACTGCGCTCTTCGCGGCATCGCCCTTCACCGAAGGCAGGCCGAACGGCTTCAAATCGTTCCGCTCGGCGGTGTGGCTCGACACCGATCCCGACCGCACCGGCATGCTGCCCTTCGCCTTCGAGCCGGGTTTCGGGTTCGAACGCTATGTCGACTTTGCGCTCGACGTGCCGATGTATTTCGTGGCGCGCGATGGCCGCTACATCGATTGCGCCGGGGAAAGCTTTCGCCGTTTCATGGAAGGGAAGCTGCCGCAGCTGCCGGGCGAGCGGCCGACGCTCAAGGATTGGGGCGACCATCTGACGACGATCTTCCCCGAGGTCCGGCTCAAGCGCTATCTCGAGATGCGGGGGGCCGATTCCGGGCAGTGGCGCCGGCTGTGCGCGCTGCCGGCGCTGTGGACCGGCGTGCTCTATGACGAGCAGAGCCTCGATGGCGCCCATGAGCTGATCAAGGGCTGGAGCGCCAAAGACCGCCAGACGATGCGCGATACGGTGCCGCGGCTGGCATTGCAGGCGGAGATCGGGGGCCGGACCGTGCAGGATGTCGCGAAGGATATGCTTGCCCTGTCGCGGGCGGGGCTCGGGCGGCGCGGGCGGCTCGGCTGCAAGGGCAGGACGGAGGCGCAGTTCCTCGATGTGCTCGATGAGATCGCCGAGACCGGTCGCACCCGGGCGGAGGACTTGCTCGGCCATTATGACAGCGACTGGAACGGCGACGTCACCCGGGTGTTTCGCGATTTCGCGTTCTAGACCCCCATACCCCTCTACTCGGCGGCGATCAGGGTTGGCCTGGCATTGGGCGACAGGCTCATGGTGATGTGCCGCGCCAGGGCGTCGACAGCGCCATTGCCGGCGATCGGGGTGCGGGCCAGGCCGATATCGAAGGTGCCAAGGTCGGGGAAGCCCTCTTCGGGCGTCAGAAGCCGCATGCCGGGGCGCAAGCAGATCTCGGGGATTGCGCCGACGGCAAGGCCGCTGGTCACGGCAGCTGTCAGGGCACCGGAATTGGCTGCCGAATAAGCAATGCGGTATGGCCGTCCGAGAGTCTCGATGATGTCGAGGACCGCGGCGCGCCAGGTGCAGCCAGGGTGCGAAAGCGCGATCGGCAAGACCTCACGCTGGTGCACGGTGTGGCGGGTCGAGGTGACCCAGACGAGCCGCTCGGTCCGCACGATCATATCGGCATGGACATGGCCGGAGATGGTGAGCAGCGCCAGATCGAGTTCGCCCTTGCGGACCCGCTCGGCGAGATTGGTGCTGCCGGCGCAGTCGACGTCGACCTGGACCAGGGGATGGGTCCGGGCAAAGCCGGCAAGTATTTCCGGGAGGAAGCGGTCGGCATAATCTTCCGGCGTTCCGAGCCGCACCAGCCCGGTGACGTCCGGCTGGTGGAACATGGCGACAGCCTCGTTGTTCAGCCGCACGATCCGGCGGGCATATTCGAGCATGCGCTCGCCGTCAGGCGAGAGGCGGTTCTGCCGGCCGTTGCGGAGAAACAGCTCGCGACCGGTCAACTCCTCGAGCCGGCGAACCTGCATGCTGACGGCCGACTGGGTCCGCCCGACCTCCTCGGCGGCACGGGTGAAGCTGCCGGTGTCCGCGATGGCGATGAAGGTGCGGAGAATGTCCATATCGAGATTGGGCAGCATGATAAGACCTTCTTATCACAATTCTTGATGCAACTCATTAGATATATTCGTTGGATTTATCAGTCAAGTTAACCCACCTGCAATTCATGATCCTGTAACGGGTGCGGCGCACCCCAGTGGTCGGCCGGGAACGGTCGGTTTGCGCCGAAGGAGGTATGGTCATGAAAGCACAGGCTCATCCCGGTTTTTCCAGTTCCGGCGCGACGGTTGCCGGCATTGGCTCTTTTTTTCGCCGCGCCCTGCGGAATTGGAACGACCGGCGGACGGTGACGGCGCTGTCCGACCTCGACGACCATCTGCTGGCCGATATCGGCCTGACCAGGTCCGATCTGGACTGGGCGCTTCACCAGCACAGTTCCGCTCTGCCGAGCGAGGAGCTCACGCGGCGTGCGCTCGAGCGGCGGGAGCGCCGCAACCGCAGGGTGATCTGAGCGGCTAAACGATCTGAAGGGGAAAGGAGAACTCACATGTACAATCTCGTCGAATCACGCGTCGAGTCACTGACCGAAGAACCGGCGGGCTGGAACCTGGCGCGGTTGTGGGACCACTGGCTGGCCCGCCGTTCGGTGCGGCGGCTCGCCCACTACGAGGACCGTGTGCTCAAGGACATGGGAATCGAACGCGCCGATCTCGAATGGGCGACGCGGCTGCCGATCTGGCGCAATGCCACCCAGGAACTCGAAGAGCGGGGCTTAAGGCGGCGGCTGCACGTCCGTGGCTGATGTCTTGGGACGGCCCTAGCGGCGGCGCAGGATGTCGCCGAAGACATCTTCGAGGGACGGCTGCCGGCCGCGACGGCGGCGCGACGAGGCGGTGCTCGCACGCCGCGTGCCATAGGCTGAACCGCGCCGGGCATAAGAGCCGGAGCGGTTCTGGAGCGCCTGCATCAGCCCCTTGACCACGCCAGCAAGCAGGGCCGAGACAAGGGCCCCGAGGAGGCCACCGCCGGTGCCGCGATCCGGCACACCGGCCATGCCCATGATGGTTGCCCGGCCGCGTCGCGAGATGGCGCCGAAGGTCAGCACGGCAAGGAGCGGCATCAGCGGCCCGGCATTGCCGGCACGGGCCCGGGCCTGATCGGGCGTGCCATAAAGCGCAGCGAGGATGCTGTCGCCATCGGCTCGCGTCTCGGGGGAGCCGAGCACGGCGGGATCGTCCAGCACCGCCGCCGTGCTGTCGTCCTCGATCATATCGAGCAGCTCGTCATAGGCCCGCTGATCGGTTTCGGCCTTGGCGCAGGCGAGAGCGGCGATCTCCGGCACGAGTCGCCGGCACGCCTCTCGCGCTTCTTCAGGGGACAGGCCGGCAAGGCGGGCGGCGGCGGCCAGCACGCCGCCATCGCCGGCATCGAGAACGATATCGAGGATCTGATCGGGCATCGGCTGAGATGAACTCCTTTGCTGCAGTCTATGACGAGCGACAAGACCGTCAAACGGGCGCGCGCCTTTCGCCTCTTTGATGCATGGTCCGCTCGATCTGGCCGGTCAGCCAGTAGGCGGCAACGACGGCCGCACAGCCGAAGATCACCGCTCCCAATGCGCTTCCCACCAGCACCCCGGCGGCACCGGCGAGCATGGCGCCGACATGCAGGAACGGCACGGTGCCGATGGTGGCGCGGCCCCAGTTCACCACCGTCGACCAATGCGGCCGACCGAGATTGTTGAACGCTGCCTGCGCCACGAACTGGGCGCCCGTGAAGGCAAAGCTCACCGCGACATAGGTGCAGTAGAAGGTGACCAGTGCCGCGGTGTCGCCGTGAACGTTGAAAACGACCGGCACGACATTGCGCAGGAGGAACAGGACAAAGGCGGTAAGCAGCGTGTAGGTGCAGGCAAAGAGGATGGCATCGTGCAGGCTCTGGCGCACGCGGCCGAATTCGCCGGCGCCGAAATTCTGGCCGATGATCGGGCCCACGGCGCTGGAGAGCGAAAAGATGACTCCGAAAGCGACGGGCACCAGGCGGTTGATGATGGCGACGGCGGCAACCGCGGCATCGCCGAACTGGGCTGCTATGCGGGTCAGATAGGCGGCGGCGAACGGCGTCGCGAGCTGAGTCAGCATGGCGGGAACGGCAATGGCGAAGACCGGCCGCAGATCCTCGCGGAAGTGCTCGAAGCGGAACGGCGCGAGCATGCGATGGATACGCTGCACACCGTAGAGGCCGACGAGAAGCGACACGAGGTAGGCGAGGAGCGTGCTGACGGCGGCGCCCTGAAGCCCGAGGCGGAGCACGAAGATGGTGATCGGGTCGAGGGCGCCGTTGATCGCGGCGGAGACCAGCGTGACATACATGGCGCGTGTCGGATCGCCGATCGCGCGCAATATGAAGGAACAGGTTACGGCACCGGCGATGGCGGGGAAGCCGGGCATCAGCGTCAGGAGGTAGCGACGGGCTTCCGCCGCCGCGCCGCCGGTCGCCCCGAGCAATGAGAGCAGCGGGTCGGTAAAGAGGGCGGTGAGCAGCGCAATGGCGATCGCGACGACCGTGGTCGCTGCCAGCGCACTCGTGGCATAGCGCCGTGCCTTCTCAACCTCGCGGGCGCCCAGCGAGCGCGAAACCAGCGCCGAGGCGGCGATGCCGAGCCCGAGGCTCAGGGAGAGATTGATGAAGGAAATGGTTCCGGCGTAGCCGACAGCGGCGGTGATTTCGGTTCGCCCGAGGAGGTTGAGAAAGAACAGGCTGGCCAGATCGACGAGGAACAGCGCCATCAGACCGACCGAGCTGGTCATGGTCATGACGATCACGTGACGCATCGTGGAGCCGGTGACGAAGCGGGCGACTGGCGTCCTCGATGCGGCGTCCACGTCAGAGAACCTGCGCCGCGGCGAGATCCTTCACGAGCTGTCGCATGGTCGAGAAGCGAAACGCGGTCAGCCCGGCGGCTCGGGCGCCGGCCACATTGTGCGCCTTGTCGTCGATGAAGACGGCATTGGCGGGCGCGACTTCGAGGCGGCGGGTGGTCTCGCGATAGATCGCGGGGCTGGGCTTCTTGACGCCGAAGGACCAGGAGAAGAACGTTGCCGCTCCGAACAGAGCGGCGGCTTCGGGGAAAAGCGTGGCAAAGGTCTCCTCGGTCAGCGGGCCGTTGTTGGAGAGGAGCGCCACCTTGCAGGTTCGCCCAAGCGTGCCGACGAGCTCCAGGACGTCGGGATCGGGCGTCATCGAGGCTCTGCGCGCGGCGATCCAGTCAGCGGCGCTGATGGCGTGACCGAGCCGCTCGCCGAAGGCCTTCAGGTAGGCGGCGCCATCGGCGTAGCGGCCGCTGTCGGCATCCTCCTCGAAACCCGAGCCCCAGATCAACTGCTCCACGTCCTGCGGCGACCGGCCCGACAGGCCCGCCAGGGCCGCGAGCCGAATTTTCAGGTCGTATCGGCAGAGCACGCCATCCATGTCAAAGATCACGGCGCGCCTGCCCTGAGTCGTCGCCACAGTGCACGTCCTAATAAGACGCCGTGCCCCCGACGGTGATGCCGTCCAGCCGTATGGTCGGCAGACCGACCCCGACCGGAACGCCCTGGCCCTGCTTGCCGCATGTGCCGATGCCGGGATCGAGCTCCATGTCGTTGCCCACCATGCTGATGCGGGTGAGGGCATCAGCGCCGTTGCCGATCAGGGTCGCGCCCTTGACCGGAGCGCCGATCCTGCCGTTCTCGATATGATAGGCCTCGGTGCAGGAGAAGACGAATTTGCCGGAGGTGATGTCGACCTGGCCGCCGCCGAAGGAGACGGCGTAGAGGCCGCTGTTCACCGAAGCGAGTATCTCGCCAGGGTCCTTGTCGCCGGCGAGCATGATGGTGTTGGTCATGCGCGGCAGCGGCTGGTGGGCATAGGACTGGCGGCGGCCGTTGCCGGTGGCCGCGACGCCCATCAATCTGGCATTGAGGCGGTCCTGCATGTAACCGACGAGCCGGCCGTTCTCGATCAGCACGGTGCGGCGCGACGGCGTCCCCTCATCGTCGATGCTGATGCTGCCGCGCCGGCCGGGGAGCGTTCCATCATCGACGACGGTGACGCCCCGGGCGGCGATCTGCCGGCCCATGAGACCGGCAAAGGCCGAGGCGCCCTTGCGGTTGAAGTCGCCCTCGAGGCCATGGCCGATGGCTTCGTGCAGCAGAATGCCCGGCCAGCCCGGGCCCAGCACGACGGTCATCTCGCCGGCCGGCGCATCCTTGGCGGCGAGCGCTACGAGACTCTGGTCGAGGGCCTTGCGCACCGCTTCCTGCCAGCGATCCTGGCCGATGAAGTCCTGATATCCGGCGCGGCCGCCGACGCCATGGGTGCCGGTGGCCTGCCGGTCACCATCACCGGTGACAATGGTGACGTTGAAGCGCACGAGCGGTCGCACGTCGCGCAGACGATGGCCGCCGGGGCGGATGATTTCAACAGATTGCCAGTCGCCGGCGAGGGACAGGGACACCTGGCGCACCCGCGGATCGAGGCCGCGGGCATAGGCATCGGCAGCGGTCAGGAGCGCGACTTTGTCGGCGAAGCCCATAGCGGCAACCGGGTCGCCGTCGCCGTAAAGACGACGATTGGTGCCGGCCGGGGGATCGGCAGCGATGCCGGAATGGCCGCTGCGAACCGCTCGGACGGTCTCGGCGGCACGGCGCAGGGATGATTCCGAGATCTCGGTCGAATGCGCAAGCGCGGTGGTCTCGCCATGAATGGCACGCAGGCCAAAGCCCTGGTGGCTGTCGAAAGATGCCGAGCGCAGCCGGCTGTCGTCGAAGCTCAGGACCTCGCTGCGGCGGATTTCCAGGAACAGCTCGCCATCGTCGGCACCGGCCAGCGCCTCCTCGACGATGCTCTGGGCCTGTTCCGGTGCGATCTCGCCCTGTTCAAAGATTGATTGACCGGTGGTGTCCGAAGCCATCCCGAAGCTCCCTTCTCGAGCAACAGCCGCAATGTAGGGAGCCGTGGGTGCGAAAGCCAGCCTTCGGAGCACGGGCTCTAAAGTTTGGCGAGCTCGGCCAGTCCCTTGCTGAAGCCGTTGAGTGTGATCGGCAGGCGGATGCCGACGCCTGGCGCTTCGTAGATGATGAAATTCGCCTTGCCGCCCTTCTTGAGCTTCTCCAGCGTCGGCGGTGTGGCCTCGGCAAAAGCGATGCACACCTGCGGCAGGCAGCGGGTGAAGGGCACGCGCCCGACCGCGGCGCCGTCGATCTCGAGGGCGACGCCGGTGGGCAGGAAGACCCCGATCGGGGCCATCACCCGCATCATCGTCACCTTCTTGCCCTGCTGCTCGCCGGCGACCAGCACCAGGGTGAGCCCGATATTCTTGCGCTTCTCGTCACGCACGGTCTGCACCATGCCGCATGGCCGCTCGCCGCCGCCTTCAGGCTTGGCAGCGGGCGCCGCTGCATCGCCCTTGCCCGCCGCGGCGTCGGTCGAGGCCGTCTCCTGGGAGGCGTCCTGACCTTGGGCAGGCGCATTGCCGGCGGCCGTGGGGGCGGTCTTTTCGCACTGCACCGTCCAATCGCCAAATTTGCCGATGACCTCCGGCGGGGGGACGCGCGGGCGCTGCTGCTGGCCCGGCTGACCGGCCTGGCCGGCCTGCGGCCGTTGGGCGCGCGGGCCGAACGCCGGCGGCGGAAGCTTGCCGGGTGCCTGCTGGGCGGCCGGCGGCTGCTGCTGCGCCTGCGCCGCCGGACCAGCCGCCAGGATGGCGGTCCCGCAGACAGTTCCTGCAAGCGCGATGATGAGATTGCGGCAGACCACGCTGATCGTCTTCACGATTGCTCAACGCTCCCTAGCAATGGCGCCGAGGCTCGCGGCGCGGAATTTCTCAGCTGCCCGGCTGAGCGGACGGATGCAACAGGAACCTGCCACCGCCTCCGACACCCCGCATGTCCCTTCAGGCGACGGCGTTTGTCAATTCCCGCGAACTCCCCATCGGCTTTCGTGTCAAATGGTCGCAACACGCGCCCGATTGGGCCGCGTTGATCAGCGACAAATTGGGCGGAATTGCGATTGACCGCTCCTCTCTCCCATGGTGTTCATCGATGGCTCGCGAGGGAACCCGGCGCGCGTGGTTTTGCCGCGCAGACAACCAATTGCGAGCATTGGGGGATTGTGGTTCACACTCAGGCTCGCGCAGCCGGCTGCCACAGCTGCGAGGGCGCAGATGAACAGGACAGCCGAGGCAGTGTTTCCAAGGACAATTTCGCAATCCGCGTGCGATTGCGCCGATCCGGCGACGCATGGGCCCATGACGGGGATCGGCAGATACACCGGCCTGGCGGCGGCCGCGGCGCTGGCCGTGACGGCGGCGCCGGCGCTGGCGCAGCCGCTGCCCTGGGAGATCGGACTGCAGCCGGCGGCGACCCCGGTCATGGCCAACATCCACGCGTTTCACGACGCCATGCTGGTCCTCATGGCGCTGATCAGCGGCTTCGTGCTGTTGCTGCTGATCTACGTAGTCGTGCGGTTCAACGCCAATGCCAATGCGGTGCCGACCCGCACCACCCACAATACGCTGGTGGAGGTCGTGTGGACGGTCGTCCCGGTGCTCATTCTCATCGCGATCGCCATACCGTCGTTCCGGCTGCTCTATTTCCAGCGCGACATCCCGAAAGCCGACATGACGCTGAAGATCACGGGCAATCAGTGGAACTGGACCTATGATTATCCCGACAATGGCGCCATCAACCTCACGGCCTTCGTCAAGCAACGGGCCGATCTGAAGGAAGGCGAGCCCTATCTTCTCACCGCCGATACGGCAGCGGTGGTGCCGCTCAACAAAACCGTCCGGATCATCGTGACGGCAAGCGACGTGATCCACTCCTGGGCCATGCCGGCTTTCGGGGTGAAGATCGACGCGATTCCCGGCCGGCTGAACGAGGACTGGTTCAAGGCGGAGAAGCCCGGAACCTATTACGGCCAGTGCTCGGAGCTGTGCGGCAAGGATCACGCCTTCATGCCGATCATGGTGCAGGTGGTGCCCGAGGCTGATTTCACGGCCTGGGCGGCGAAGGCCAAGACGGCGGGGGTGGAGGAGGCGCAGAAGCTTCTGGCGGCGCGGCTTGCCGCCAGCAAGATCGTCGCGGCGGGCGATTGAAGGACGGGCCGCTGCCCACGCCGGCGGCGCGGCTGAGAGAGGTTGCGAGACGATGACCTATGAGCACGCTGTTGCCGGCGAGCATGCGGATCACCCCGTCGGGTGGCGGCGCTATGTCTACTCGACCAACCACAAGGACATCGGAACGATGTATCTCATCTTCGCCATCGTGGCGGGGGTGATCGGCGGCATTCTCTCCATCGTCATGCGGATGGAGCTGCAGGAGCCCGGGATCCAGATCTTCCACGGGCTTGCCTCGATGGCGTACGGCTTCGCGCCCGGCGATGCGGCGCTCGACGCCGGCAAGCACATCTACAATGTGTTCGTCACGGCCCATGGGCTGCTGATGATCTTCTTCATGGTCATGCCGGCGCTGATCGGCGGGTTCGGCAACTGGTTCGTGCCGCTGATGATCGGGGCGCCCGACATGGCGTTCCCGCGCATGAACAACATTTCGTTCTGGCTGCTGCCGCCGGCCATGACGCTGCTCCTGATCTCGATGTTCGTCGAAGGGCAGAGCGGGCCGGGCGCCGGCAATGGATGGACCATCTATCCGCCGCTTTCCGAACAAGGCGGGCCGGCCATGGACTACGCCATCCTGTCGCTGCACCTAGCGGGCGCATCATCGATCCTCGGCGCCATCAACTTCATCACCACCATCTTCAACATGCGCGCGCCGGGCATGACGCTGCACAAGATGCCGCTCTTCGTCTGGTCGGTGCTGATCACCGCCTTCCTGCTGCTGCTCGCGCTGCCGGTGCTGGCGGGCGCCATCACCATGCTGCTGACCGACCGCAACTTCGGAACGAGCTTCTTCGTGGCCGACCGCGGCGGTGATCCGCTGCTGTTCCAGCATCTGTTCTGGTTCTTCGGCCATCCGGAAGTGTACATCCTGATCCTGCCGGGCTTCGGAATCGTCAGCCACATCGTTGCGACATTCTCGAAGAAGCCGGTGTTCGGCTATCTCGGGATGGCCTATGCGATGGTGGCGATCGGGGTGGTCGGCTTCGTGGTGTGGGCGCACCACATGTTCACCGTCGGTCTCGATGTCGACACCCAGGCCTATTTCGTGGCGGCGACGATGGTGATCGCGGTTCCGACCGGCGTGAAGATCTTTTCTTGGATCGCCACCATGTGGGGCGGCTCGCTCGAGTTCCGCGCGCCGATGCTGTGGGCGGTCGGCTTCATCTTCCTCTTCACGGTGGGCGGGCTCACCGGCGTGGTCCTCGCCAATGCGGGGCTCGACCGGGTGCTCCACGACACCTACTATGTCGTGGCTCACTTTCACTATGTGCTGTCGCTCGGCGCGGTGTTCGCAATCTTTGGCGGCTGGTACTACTGGTTCCCGAAGATCTGGGGCTACGAGTACAACGAGACGCTCGCCAAGCTGCATTTCTGGGTGACCTTCATCGGCGTGAACCTGCTGTTCTTCCCGCAGCATTTTCTCGGCCTGTCCGGCATGCCGCGGCGCTATATCGACTATCCGGACGCGTTTGCCGGCTGGAACTACGTGTCGTCGATCGGCTCCTATATCTCCTTCGCCGGCCTCCTGATCTTCTTCTACGTGTTCTTCGAGGCCCTCTCACGCCGCCGCGTGGCGCAGGGCAATCCGTGGGGCGAGGCGGCGACGACGCTCGAATGGACGCTGCCCTCACCACCGCCCTTCCATCAGTTCAACACGCTGCCGGTGATCAAATGAGCGTCGAGGCGCTGGGCTCTGCCGCGTCGGTCGGCGACTATCTGCAGCTGCTGAAGCCTCGGGTGATGTCGCTCGTGGTGTTCACGGCATTCGTCGGGCTGACATTGGCACCCGGCACGGTCCATCCCTGGGTGGCAGCAGTGGCGATCCTGTGCATCCTGATCGGTGCGGGTGCTGCCGGCGCTCTCAACATGTGGTACGACGCCGACATCGACGCCTTGATGGCGCGCACGGCGCTCAGGCCGGTGCCGCGGGGCAGGGTGAAGCCCGGCGAGGCGCTGGCCTTCGGGCTGTTCCTGGCCGGCACGTCGGTGTTCATGCTGGGCACGCTCGTCAATTGGATGGCGGCGGGGCTGCTCGCCTTTACCATCTTCTTCTATGTCGCCATCTACACCATGTGGCTGAAGCGCCGGACGGTGCAGAACATCGTGATCGGCGGCGCTGCCGGCGCCTTCCCGCCGATGATCGGGTGGACGGCGGTCACCGGGTCGCTCGATCTTGCCAGCCTGACGCTGTTCCTGGTCATCTTCGTGTGGACGCCGCCGCATTTCTGGGCGCTTTCGCTATACCGCACCGGCGACTATGCGCGAGCCGGCGTGCCGATGCTGCCCGTGGTGGCCGGAACCGAGGAAACCCGGCGTCAGATCCTGATCTATTCCGTGGTGATGCTGCCGGTTTCGGTGCTGCCGGCGGTGGCCGGCGTCGCGGGCTCGCTCTATGCCGGTTCGGCGATCCTGCTCTCGGGACTGTTCCTCGTTCTGGCCCATGCGGTGTGGCGCGACAGCGATGGTCGGCTTGCCAATCGGGCCGCGAAGCGGCTGTTCGGCTATTCGCTGTTCTATCTGTTCGCGCTGTTCCTGATGCTGCTGGTCGAGCGGGGGTTGAGCATCGCGCCCTTCGCGCCGGTCAGGGGATTCCTGTCGTGACCGGCAAGAACGATCGTCCGGGGTCGACCCCGACGCGCGAGGAACAGGAGCGGCGGCGCCGCGGGCGATCGATCGCGATCGCGCTGGCGCTTGCCGCCATGGCGGCCCTGTTCTTCATCACCACGATCGTGCGCCTCGGCGGCAATGTCGCCGAGCGGGCTTTTTAGGATCGATGTCGATGCTGCATGAAGCGGCGAGCATTGGACGGCTGTCGAGGAACCGCATCGTGGTGGCACTCTGCGCCGCACTGGTGGTCGGGATGGTCGGCCTATCCTTCGCATCGGTGCCGCTCTACCGAGTGTTCTGCCAGGTCACGGGCTATGGGGGGACGACGCGCCGGGCGAGCGTCGCCCCGGCGCCCGAGGCCGTCCTCGACCGCTCACTGACCGTCGAGTTCGACGCCAATGTCGGGCCGGGGATCACCTGGCGGTTCGAGCCGGTGCAGCGCCAGCAGCAGCTCAAGATCGGCGAGCAGGGGCTCGCCTTCTACCGCGCCTCGAATCTGTCGAACACGCCCCAGGTCGGGATGGCTGTGTTCAACGTGACGCCGCACAAGGCCGGCAGCTACTTCAACAAGATCCAGTGCTTCTGCTTCACCGCGCAGCGGCTCGATCCCGGTCAAACCGTCGAGATGCCGGTGGCTTACTTCATCGATCCAGCGATCGTCGACGATCCGGACCTCAAGAAGCTGACGACCATAACCCTGTCCTACACTTTCTATCCGGCAGGCAAAGCGCCGATCGAAGCCTCGGCCTCGCCGCCGGATATCAAAGCGAACTGACCGGAGCACGGCCATGGCCGACACCCACGTCAAGCACCACGACTATCATCTCGTCGATCCAAGTCCCTGGCCGGCCGTCGGCGCGACCGGCGCCTTCATCATGGCGGTCGGCGCCATCAACTGGATGCACAGCATCTGGCCGATCTGGGTCATGCTCGGCGGAGCGGTGGTCGTGCTCTACACGATGTTCATGTGGTGGCGCGACGTGATCCGCGAGTCCCGTCGCGGCGACCACACGGGCGTGGTCCAGCTGCATCTGCGCTACGGCATGCTGCTGTTCATCGCCTCGGAGGTCATGTTCTTCGTTGCCTGGTTCTGGGCATTCTTCGATGCCTCGCTCTTTCCCGGCTCGCCGATTCAGGCAGCGCGGCTGCAGGTCACCGGCGGGGAATGGCCGCCAAAGGGGATCGTCCCGTTCGATCCGTGGCACTTGCCGCTGCTCAACACGCTCATCCTGCTCACATCGGGCACCACGGTGACTTGGGCGCATCACGCGCTTCTGCGCAACGACCGGCGCGGGCTGGTGTGGGGGCTCGCGCTCACGGTAGCGCTCGGGGTGCTGTTCACCTCGGTCCAGGCCTATGAATATGGCCATGCGGCATTCGCCTTCAACCGCGAGCATGGCGGCAACATCTACGGCTCGACCTTCTTCATGGCGACCGGCTTCCATGGCTTCCATGTGATCGTCGGCACGATCTTCCTCCTCGTCTGCCTGATCCGGGCGCTCCAAGGTCAGTTCACGCCGGAGAAGCATTTCGGCTTCGAAGCGGCGGCCTGGTACTGGCATTTCGTCGATGTCGTCTGGCTGTTCCTGTTCGCCTGCATCTACGTCTGGGGCAATGGCGGCGCCGGGGAGTGACAGCTCGAGAGTTCATGCTCTAGCGATGGCGGCGCTCCCCCGCACCGCCTCCTTGATCATTGCCGCGATCCTCGGCGTCGTGATGCTGTGCACGCTCGGACTCTGGCAGCTCCAGCGGCTGCAGTGGAAGACGGCGCTGATCGCCGAGAGGCGGGCCGAGCTGGTTGCGCCGCCGGTGGCGCTGTCGGCGATTCTGTCCGACATCAAGGCCGGCAAGGCGGTCGACTACCGGCCGGTCACCCTGTCGGGTCGGTTCCTTCCGGGCAAGGATCTGCACCTGTTCAGCACGGCTTACGGGCCGGGATGGGAGATCGTTTCACCGTTCCTCACCAGCGAGGGCGCGATGGTTCTGGTCGACCGCGGCTTCCTGCCGGAGATGACGGGCAAGGAGATCATGAGCCCGGCGCCGCCGGCCACGCCGCTTGCCATCAGCGGCTTCGCCCATGAGCCGGCGACCGGCAAGCCCGCCTTCATGCCGCGCAACGATCCGGAGCGCAATCGGTGGTTTTGGTGGGATCTGCCGGCAATGGCAGCTGCCGCCGCTGCCGGGGAGGCGGGACCGGTCGCGCCGGTCCTGGTTCAGCTGTCCGGGGCGCCGCTCGGGGGGAACGACGCGCCGCGCCCGGTCGCCCCGGTGATCGCCATTCCCAACAACCACCTGGCCTATGCGCTGACCTGGTTCGGCCTGGCGCTGGCGCTTGCCATCGTGGCGGTCCTGGCGGTGCGGGAAGCGCGGTCAAGCGCCCGCGCTTGAAGGCGGTAGGGGCCGCCGCTACTGTTGTCTCCAGGCAGATTGCGCATCAAGGGCGAGGACAGGGAGATCTTGCGTTACATTTCGACGCGTGGCGAAGCACCGGTCCTCGGCTTCGAAGACGTGCTGCTCGGCGGTCCGGCGCGCGACGGCGGGCTTTATGTGCCGGAGAGCTTTCCGGTGCTCACCCCGGAGCGGCTGGGCCCGCTCAGCGGCGCGGCTTATGTCGACATCGCCGAAGCGGTGATGGCG
>DATAOT010000105.1:0-4761 GCA_036265615.1 Aestuariivirgaceae bacterium | reverse complement strand
CCGGATCCCCGGGCCGATGCCTCGGGACCGCGCGAGGGGCTCATGCATCTGCGCCCCGACATGCCCAACCTGCCGATGTTCACGCCGCATCGGCCGCCGCGGCCGGAGAAATCGGAGGGCGGACACGCCCTAAGGATCGTCTCGCCGTTCGGGCCGCGGGGCGACCAGCCGCAGGCCATTGCCGAGCTCGTCCAGGGCGTCGTCGCGGCCGAGCGCGACCAGGTGCTGCTCGGGGTGACCGGCTCGGGCAAGACCTTCACCATGGCGCATGTCATCGAGCACACGCAGCGGCCGGCGCTCATCCTTGCTCCGAACAAGACGCTGGCGGCGCAGCTCTATGGCGAGTTCAAAGGCTTCTTCCCCGACAATGCCGTCGAATATTTCGTGTCCTACTACGATTACTACCAGCCGGAAGCCTATGTGCCGCGCACCGACACCTATATCGAGAAGGAATCCTCGATCAACGAGCAGATCGACCGGATGCGGCATTCGGCGACCCGGGCGCTGCTCGAGCGCGACGACGTGATCGTCGTTGCCTCGGTGTCGTGCATCTACGGCATCGGCGACGTCGAGACCTATTCGGCGATGACCTTCGGGGTGAAGCGGGGCGAGCGGATCTCGCAGCGCCAGCTCCTTGCCGACCTGGTGGCGCTGCACTATCGACGCAATGACGGCAACTTCATCCGGGGCACCTTCCGGGTGCGCGGCGACACGATCGAGATCTTCCCGTCGCATCTCGAGGACCGGGCATGGCGGCTGTCGCTGTTCGGCGACGAGATCGAGCAGATCAGCGAATTCGACCCGTTGACCGGACAGAAGATGGCCGAGCTCGAGGGGGTCAAGGTCTATGCCAATTCGCATTATGTGACGCCGAAGCCGACGCTCGACCAGGCGGTCAGAACCATCAAGCAGGACCTCAGGCTGAGGCTTCAGGAGTTCAACGAGGCCGGCCGCCTGCTCGAGGCGCAGCGGCTGGAGCAGCGCACGCTGTTCGACATCGAGATGATGATGGCGACCGGCTCCTGCGCCGGCATCGAGAACTACTCGCGCTATCTCACCGGCCGCAAGCCCGGCGAGCCGCCGCCGACATTGTTCGAATATCTGCCGGACAATGCGCTGGTGTTCGTGGACGAGAGCCATGTCACCATCCCGCAGCTCGGCGGCATGTTCCGCGGCGACTACAATCGCAAGGCGACGCTCGCCGAGTTCGGGTTCCGCCTGCCTTCTGCAATCGACAACCGGCCGCTGCGCTTCGAGGAGTGGGATGCGATGCGGCCGCAGACGGTCTATGTCTCGGCGACCCCGGGCGGATGGGAGCTCGACCGCACCGGCGGCGTCTTCGCCGAGCAGGTGATCCGGCCGACGGGGCTCATCGACCCGCCGGTGCTGGTCAGGCCGGTGAAGAACCAGGTCGACGATCTCATCGCCGAATGCCGGGAAGTTTCCCAGCAGGGATATCGGACGCTGGTCACCGTCCTCACCAAGCGGATGGCCGAGGATCTCACCGAATACATGCATGAGCAGGGAATCAGAGTGCGCTACATGCATTCCGACATCGACACGCTGGAGCGCATCGAGATCATCCGCGACCTCAGGCTCGGTGCTTTCGACGTGCTGGTCGGAATCAACCTGCTGCGCGAGGGCCTCGACATACCGGAATGCGCGCTGGTGGCCATTCTGGACGCCGACAAGGAGGGTTTCCTCAGGTCGGAGACGTCGCTGATCCAGACGATCGGCCGGGCGGCGCGCAATGTCGACGGGCGGGTCATCCTCTATGCCGATCAGATCACCGGATCGATCGAGCGGGCGATGGCCGAAACGGACCGGCGGCGCGAGAAGCAGATGGCGTGGAACATCGAGAACGGCATCACGCCGGAAAGCGTCAAGAAGAACATCGCCGACGTCCTGTCCTCGGTCTATGAGCGCGACCATGTGCTGGTCGATGCCGGGGTCGCCGAGGAGGAGGCGCCGCTGGTCGGGCACAATATCGGCAAGGTCATCGAGGATATGGAAAAGCGGATGCGGGCGGCGGCGGCCGATCTCGAATTCGAGGAGGCGGCGCGGCTGCGCGACGAGGTCAAGCGCCTCAAGGCGGTCGAGCTTGCGGTGATGGACGATCCGCTCGCCCGCGATTCAAGCGCGGCCCCGGGGCGCAGATCGCGCATCGAGAGGCCGGAGGCCGCCTGGCCGCAACCAAAACAGCCGGGACGCCGTCCCGGCTCGTCAGGCGGCAAGCCCGGCACCCGCACGTTCCGGAAAAAGGGCTCGAAATAGAGTCAGTTGACCCCGTCGTCGGTGGCGACGCCGGCGGTCGGGAAGTTCCTCGCCCGGCTCGACAGGACGAGAACGCGGGTGCCGATCGGACAGCGCAGATAAAGCTCCGCCACATCCTGGTTCAACATGCGGATGCAGCCCGAGGACATGGCCTTGCCGATCGAGGTGGGCTGGTTGGTGCCGTGGATGCGGAACATCGTATCCTTGTTGTGGTCGTCAAAAAGATAGAGGGCGCGGGCACCCAGCGGATTGTCGGGGCCGCCCGGCATGCCATTGGCCCAGGGACGCGCGTTGGGGTCGCGCTCGACCATCTCCTTGGGCGGAAACCACCAGGGCCACCTGGACTTGCGGCCGATCTTGGCGCGGCCGGACCACTCGAAGCCTTCGCGACCGACGCCGACGCCGTAGCGCACCGCCAGACCCGGCTCGATCACGTGGTACAGAAAGCGGTTGTCGGAATCGACGATGATGGTGCCTGGCCATTCGCGGCCGTGATATTCGACGATCTGCCGGCGGTATGGCGGCGGGATGATACGCATGTTGACTGGCGGAATCGGATAGTCCGGCTCCATGCCGGGCGGCGGCGGGCCGGCAGGCTGACCGGGCCCAGGCTGACCGGGCAAGGGCCGGGTCGTTCCGGTGTAGCGCGGGTCGGCGGCAGCACCATTTCCGGGAACCGGCGGATAATCGGGAAACTGATCGCCATTGAGCCAACGGCCGATGGCGCTCGGATCAAAGCCCTGGGCATGAAGAGCGCGCGGCAACGCGCCTGCCGCCAGGAGCCCCACACCCGCCAAGAGCAGACGGCGGCGATTCAACAGGTCGCGGCGCGTCGGCGTGGTCATCGGCGTTTCTCCTCTTCCCCGTCCAAGAACACCTCAGACATGGCGAAATCTCGGCAACCCTTCGTGGTTGCTGAGGTAATCTTTCGCAGCATGAAAGCAGGCGATGGTTAAGGTCAAATTGAAATCGAACAAAAGAGTTCCGTCACGCCAGGGTTGCAAGTCCCTGCCGCGGCGGCAGGCAGTTAAACCTGAGGCTGTTGCCGCATGACGAGGCGCTTGCAAAGGGGCACGGACCGTCGCATATCTCAACGCGCCGGCATGCCCCGCGGTGGGGTGTGGCTTCGGAACATGCGGCTGAGACTCCCGGGCCTCAAGAAGCCCGGTACCTTTCCCGACGTTCGACGCGGCAGGTCCTGAGCGCGTGCAGGACCTGCGGACTGGCTAAACTCACGACACGCGGCCAGCGGGAAAGGATACCCTCCATGGCGCAACAGAAGGGCACCATCAAATTCTTCAACACCACCAAGGGCTATGGCTTCATCACGCCCGAAGGCGGCTCGAAGGACGTCTTCGTCCACATCACGGCGCTCGAGCGATCGGGCATTCGCGAGGTGCGCGAGGGGACCACGGTTTTCTTCGACGTCGAGGATGATCGTCGCGGGCGCGGTCAGCAGGCGACCAACATCAAGCTTGCCTGAGGCCGACCGGCTCTTCGAAACTCGAACCGATTCGATTTGATGGCACCGCCGCCTGGCCAGCCGGGCGGCGGTTTTTCCTTTGTGGGGCAGCAGGCGGATAGGCAATGGGCGGAGCACGGTTCACTGCCTAATGCCGACTGGCTTTCACACGAGGAAAGGATTGGCCAGGCGCTCTTCACCCACCGTGCTGCCAGGCCCGTGGCCGCACAGGAAGGTGAACTGATCGCCAAGCGGCAGGATCCTGGTCCTGATCGAATGGATGAGGTCTTCATGGCTGCCGCGCGGCAGGTCGGTGCGGCCGACCGAGCCGCGGAACAGCACGTCACCAAACAGCCCGAAATTGAGGGCGCGGTTGACGAAAACGATGTGGCCGGGCGTGTGGCCCGGGCAGTGCAGCACCTCGAAGGTGCGGTCGCCGATCTCGACGCTGTCGCCTTCCTCGAGCCAGCGGTCTGGTTGGACCGGGCGGGCCGGAATGCCGTATTGCGCGCCGCTTTCCGGAAGGCGCGCGAGGAGCCACTCGTCATCGCGATGGGGCCCGACAATCTCGACGCCAGCGCGCTCGGCGAGTTCGGCTGCGCCGCCGGCATGATCGATATGGCCATGGGTCAGCAGGATGCGGTCGAGCACCACCTCCATCTCGGTCACGGCGCGGAGAATGTTGTCGACGTCGCCGCCGGGATCGACGACCACACCATGCATGGTCTGGGGCGCCCACAACAGGGCGCAGTTTTGCTGAAAGGGCGTGACCGGCAGGATCGCCGCCCGGAGCGGCAGCGTCGGTTCGCTCATTGCAACGCGTCCTGCGGGTCGGGGCACATCAGGGCGTGCGTGCCCGGACGGCCCTCGCCGCCCTGATCCGCGCGCCGCCATGGGTCAAAGGCTGCGGCGCGGCATTGGCGGCGATGATGAAGGGCTGGCGCATCAGCGGGTGGCGCTGCGCCGCGTCGAAGGCATCGTGCTTCTTGGCGCATTGCTTCCACATCTGGTTGAGGATGCCGGTG
>DATAOT010000104.1:0-7307 GCA_036265615.1 Aestuariivirgaceae bacterium | reverse complement strand
TTTGATTCGAAGTCTACTGCCGCCCCGCCGACAAGGGTCGCACGGCGCTGGCAAGCTTGAGAAGCTTGGCGACATCCTCCTCGGTGGTGCGGAACGAGCAGACAAGCCGCACCAGGGCCTCGTCCGGGCCGGGCATGTCGAGGCCGGAGCCCATTCCGGGCCATTCATTGCAATGCGCCTCGGCCGAAAGAGCCTGGAACAGGGTCCGCGGCATGATGACGAAAACCTCGTTGGCGGCCACATCAACTACAAGGCGGATGCCGGATATGCGCGCGAGACCCTCGCCCAGGAGCGTGGCCATGGCATTGGCATGGCGGGCGTTGTTCAGCCACAGATCGCCCTCGAGATAAGCCAGCATCTGGGCGCCGAGAAAGCGGCCCTTGGAGAGCAGCTGCCCGCCCCGCATGCGGCGATAGAGGAAGCCGTCGGCCAGCTCTTCGGCAAAGAAAACGACAGCTTCGAGGGCCAGCGCGCCGTTCTTGGTGCAGCCGAAGGACAGAGCATCCACCCCGGCTCGCCAGGTGATGTCGGCCGGGGCGCAACCGAGGGCGGCCACGGCGTTGGCGAAGCGGGCGCCGTCCATGTGCAGCTTCATGCCGCTCGAACGGCACAGCTCGGCGATCCTGCCGATCTCGGCCGGCGTATAGAGGGTGCCAAGCTCGGTTGCCTGGGCAATCGACACGGCCGCCGGCTTCGGATCGTGCTCGGCGCGGATGAAGCCGGCGATCAGCCGGGCGATGGCAGCCGGCGTGATCTTGCCCGCCGGCTCGGCGATGCCGATGAGCTTGGCACCGCCGGTGAACAGCTCGGGGGCGCCGCATTCGTCGACCGCGACATGGGCATCGGCATGGGCGAAGACGGCGCCATAGGGCGGCACGAGCTGCGACAGCGCGAGCGCATTGGCGGCGGTGCCGGTCGTCAGGAGAAAGCTCCAGACCTTGCACTCGAACAGCTCGCAGAGACGCTCCTCGGCCTCTCGGGTCCATGGATCGACGCCATAGGACGGCGATGTGCCGGCATTGGCGGCGAGCAGCGCGTTCATGATCCGCTCATGGACGCCAAAGACATTGTCGCTGGCAAAATTCATCCACCTCTCCTCAAAACCATCGCCGTTAAAGGCCGCCGAAGCCGGCAAGGATCTCCTTCAGCGCCTGACGGAAGGCCGGGCCGAGGTCCTCGCGGGCAAGGCCGTATGCGACATTGGCGGCAAGAAAGCCCACCCGATCGCCGCAATCATAGGTCTTGCCCTCGAATTTGAGGCCAAAGAAGCGGTCTTCGGCCATGAGCTGGATCATCGCATCGGTAAGCTGGATCTCACCGCCGGCGCCGGGGTTCTGCGCGGCGATGCGGTCGAATATCTGCGGCTGCAGGATATAACGGCCGGAAATGATCAAATTGGAGGGAGCCTCTTCAAGCTTCGGCTTCTCGACCATGCCGTCGATGCGGAAGCCGCGACCGAAGGCGGGGCCGACCTTGACCACGCCATAGCGGCTGACCTGGTCGGGCGGCACCTCCTCGACGGCGATGACATTGCCGCCGGTGTCGGCATAGACCTCCATCATCTGCTTGAGGCAGCCGGGCCTGGCGTGGATCAGCATGTCGGGCAAAAGCAAGGCGAAGGGCTCGCTGCCGATGAGCTCGCGGGCACACCAGACGGCGTGACCGAGCCCCAGCGGCTCCTGCTGGCGGGTGAAGCTGGTCTGGCCGGCGGACGGCAGGTCCTGCTCCAGAAGCACGAGCTCGGCTTGCTTGCCGCGCCGCTTCAGGGTTTCCTCCAGCTCGAACTGCTTGTCGAAATGATCCTCAATGACGCCTTTGTTCCGCCCTGTGACGAAGACGAAATGCTCGCAGCCGGCTTCGCGGGCCTCGTCAACCGCAAGCTGGATGACCGGACGGTCCACAACAGGAAGCATTTCCTTGGGCACCGCCTTGGTGGCGGGCAAAAATCTGGTACCGAGACCAGCGACTGGGAAAACGGCCTTCTTGATGGGGCGCTTCATGGCGAGGACCTGGTTCGAGGTGGAATAAGGCTAGAGCTAATGGCCGGTAACCATTTGGGAAACGTTTTGCAAGAAAGTCGCGCGACAGTGAAGCGTTGCTTTTCGGGGACGCCAACGCGCTGACAGCCGATAGGACGACGAGATCATGGCCATCCTGGTCACCGGCGGAGCAGGCTATATCGGCAGCCACATGGCGCATGCCCTGGTGGAGCGCGGCGAAGAGGTGGTGGTCCTCGACAATCTCGCCACGGGCGTCGAGTGGCTCGTGCCGCATGCGGCAACCTTCGTGCGTGGCGACATCGCCGACAAGCACCTCGTGAACCAGCTCATCCGCGATCATGCCGTTGCCGAGATCATCCATTTCGCAGGATCGGTGGTGGTGCCGGACTCGGTGGCCGACCCGCTTGCCTATTACCTCAACAACACCGCCAAGTCGCGCGATCTCTTGGAGGCGGCGGTGAACGGCGGGGTCAAGCGTTTCATCTTCTCGTCGACGGCGGCAGTCTATGGCCAGCCCGACAGGGTGCCGGTGCTCGAGGATGCCGAGCTCAGGCCGATGTCGCCCTATGGGCGATCGAAGCTGATGACGGAGTGGATGCTGCGCGACACGGCGGCGGTGAGCGACCTCTCCTATGCGGCGCTGCGCTATTTCAACGTTGCGGGAGCCGATCCCAAGGGGCGGACCGGCCAGGCGACGCCCCGCGCCACCCATCTCATCAAGGTCGCTTGCGAGACGGCGGTCGGCTCGCGTCCGCATCTCGACATATTCGGGCGCGATTATCCGACCCGCGACGGGACCTGTGTCAGGGACTACATCCATGTCAGCGATCTCATCGCAGCGCATGATGCGGCGCTTGTCCATCTGCGCGGCGGAGGCGCAAGCGGCATCTTCAACTGCGGTTACGGCCGCGGCTACTCGGTGCTCGACGTCGTTGCCGCGGTGGAGCGAGCAACCGGCAGGCCGCTGCCGGTCAGGGATGCGCCGCGCCGGCCGGGCGATCCGCCGGCCATCGTGGCCGGCGCCGAGCGGGCGCGGCAGGTGCTCGGCTGGTCGCCGCGCCACGAGGATCTCGATCTGATCGTGGGCTCGGCACTGGCATGGGAGCGGCGTCTCAGGCAGCGCAATGCCTGAGGGGATTTCGGGTTGAGGGTGAGTTTGCGTCGGGTTGAGGGAGGGGCATGAGCAGAGCGAGAAATTTCAAGCTCGTCGCGGCAGTGATACTGGCCGCCACGCTATCCGGCCCGCCGGTCAGGGCCGAGCTTCCGGGCTACAACAGCGGGATTCTTGCCCAGCTCATGGGCGATGCGGCATCCGACCGGTTCGGGCGCTTCGTGCATGATTTCTGGCCGGAAGCACACCGCGCCGGAATCTCCCGCCGCGTCTACGACATGGCATTCCGCGGCGTCGGCCCCGATCCGAGCGTGCTCGAACTCGCCCAGGAGCAGCCCGAGTTCAAGACCCCGATCGGCGACTATTTCGGCAAACGGGTGACGCCGGAGCGGATCGCCGCCGGGCGCGACATGGCGCAAAGCCATGCCGAGACGCTCGACCGGATCGAACGACGCTATGGCGTCGATCGCGAGATCCTGCTGGCGATCTGGGGCATGGAGTCGAATTATGGCAGCCACAAGGGGGAGATGAGCGTCATCCGCTCGCTGGCCACCCTGGCCTATATCGGCAAGCGACGCAGCTTCGGGCGCTCGCAGCTCGTGGCGGCGCTCAAGATCCTGCAGCGCGGCGACATCAGCGCGGCAGACTTCACAGGCTCGTGGGCCGGCGCCATGGGGCACACGCAGTTCATCCCGACGACCTACAATGCCTATGCGGTCGACTGGACCGGCGATGGCCGGCGCGACATCTGGAACTCGATCGAGGATGCACTGGCATCGACTGCCAATTATCTGGCGCGTTCCGGCTGGCAGCGGGGTCTCAAATGGGGATATGAGGTGCGGCTCCCGACCCGTTTGGACCAGCGGCTCATCGGCGAGCAGGCTCGACGCAGCCTTGCTTCCTGGGCAAGGCTCGGGGTTCGGCCAACGGTCGGCCAGGGCTTCGGCGCGGGCGATGCCACCGCCTATCTGGTGCAGCCGGCCGGCAGCAGCGGTCCGGCATTCCTCGTCACCCGCAACTTCGATGCCATCCTGAAATACAATGCGGCGGTTTCCTATGCGCTGGCGGTGGGGCATCTCGGCGACCGAATCGCGGGCGGCCCGGCGCTCGTCGCTTCCTGGCCGCAGGATCATCGGACGCTCGGGCGAATCGACCGGGAGAGCCAGGCGGTGGGGATCAGGCAATAGGCAGTAGGCAATAGGCAGTCGGCGGTCGTAAAACTCAATGATGTTCGGGCACCGGATTCGCATCTTGCCGCTCGTCATGATGCTCGCGCTGTCGCTCGGGGGAGTCGCGAGCGGGCTCGCACAGACGACGCAGGGTGCCAAGCAGGACCAGGCGGCCCCTACCCCTTCGCCGGCGCCTGCCGCTCAGCCAAGCGCGCCTTTGATGGGCAACAGCGACACGGTCGAGGGTGGTGCCGCGGCCAAGCAGGACGGCCAAACCAAGCCGGCCGAGCCGAAGGGGAACGGCAAGCCGGCGTCGACCGCGGCGCAGCAAAACCTGCCGCCGGCGCCGGCCGGCCAGCAGCTGCCGTCGATGGGCTCGGCGACCTCGCCCTTGCCGTCGCGCGGCTATCTCGGCCAGCCGCGCGACAAATGGAACGTGTTCGTGTTCGGCGACATGCTGGCGGAGGGAGTCTGGGGCGGGCTGGTTCGCGCGGTCGGGGATTCGCCGTTCAGCTTCAACGCCCGCTTCAAGGAGGATTCCGGGCTGGCGCGGCCTGAGTTCTATAATTGGGAAAAAGCGCTGCCGAAAATCCTCGAGAGCAACGAGGTCGACGTCGCGGTGGTCATCATCGGCACCAATGACGGGCGTCCGATCAGGACCGCCGACGGGTCTCAGACCATCCCGTTCGGCTCGCTGGAATGGCGCCAGGCCTATGCCGCGGCGGTCGACCGCTTCATCGCCATCCTGAAAACAGCCGACATCCCGGTCTACTGGCTCGGCGTGCCGCCCATGGGCTCGCCGGAGCACGATGCAGCGGTCGAGATCGTGGACGAGGTTCAGCGCGAGCGGATGGCGGCGCATGGCATCCGCTTTCTCAATTTCCGCAAGCTGTTCGCCGGCGAGGATGGCCGCTTCACTGCCACCAGCACCGATGATTCGGGCGAGGTCGAGCGCATCCGGTCGCGCGACGGCATCAATTTCCTGAGGGCCGGCAACACCAAGGCAGCGATGGCGGTGCTGTCGGCGCTCGATGACGATGCCGAGGTCGCCAATGGCGAGAAGGCGGCGGCCGACGCGCCGATGCCGGCGCAATCGGGAGGATTGCCGATCGCCGCCGAGCCGGAGCCGAGCGGGCCGCAGTTCGGCAGCATGACGGCAAGCGGCGATGTGCGGCTGGTGGCGCCGGAGGACCTGCCGCAGAAGGGCCTCGCCAGCGTGGCGCGCAGCGATGAGGTTTGGAACAGCGCGCTCGAGGGGGTGAAGTCGAAGGCGGCGCCCGGCACGGCAGCGGCCAATCTCTATAGCGGCGGGGTGTGGCCGGAAAGCCGGCCGGGGCGGATCGACGATTTCAGTTGGCGCGGCGGTCAGTAGAGAGGAAGCCTCTCGCCGCTCGGAAGAGTCAAAACCGCCCGAGGTCGTCCTTCGAAAATCAGTGTGCCGACACGACGATCGTCCCGTGCATGCCAGGATGATATTTGCAGTGGTATTTGATGGGCCCGGCTTTTACAGCAGTTGAATAGGTTTCACCGGCCTCGAGATCCTTGCCCTTCAGCTTCTTTTTAAATCCAGAGTTTGGCGTTACGGAGTGCTCAACTTTCGTTTTGTTCACCCAAGTCACTTCGTCTCCGCGCTTAACGGTCAGCGTGGCGGGCTCAAATCGGAAGGGTACACTGGATCCGTCGCCCACGATGGCTATCGTCTCAGCGGCATGGGCATGAGCAGCTATCAGACTCAAAGCCGCTGTCCCAGCAGCGAAAAATGCAGGTCTGAATCTCCGGAATTTCGGTGTCATTGGTCGGGCTCCTCATTCGATTGAGAGGTGGATCAGAAATCAGGCGGTGCCTTCTCCTCTTGCTAGTGGAGGGTCCAGCCGGGATGACGGGTCCCTCCTGTTGGTACGCGGCGTGAACCGGAAAATTCGCGCATTCGAGCGAAAGAAGGCTGATTGCTATTCGCTATTCTACCGAGGCAGCTCTGTCATTGGCCCGGGAGAGGGGAAAATAGGATTTGCTACTGACGGTTTCGCTTGCACGTCCAGCCTCGGATCGCTAGTTGTGGCGCCGCCCATTTGCGGCATGCCGGGGAAACAATGTTCGCTCGCTCACGCACAACCGTTCTTGCGCTTTCACTCTGCTTCACCTTGATCGCGGCGCCGTGGCTTTCCGCCCGAGCGGAGGACGACCCCTACGCCCCGGTGCCGCTGCGAACAGGCGGCCGCATCCTGTCGAAGAAGGATGAGCAATCAATCGGCAAGAACTGCTCCGCCTATCGTGAGTGGGTCGAAGTCGATGGGCTCCCCAACGCGAAGGCGGAAAGCCTGATCAATAGCTCCATCAGGCGCGAATTGACGGTCGGCAAAAAACTGACCGCGAAAGACTGCTCCGAGGAAGGCCGCGCTCAATATATCGATGGAGCCACGCTCAGCGGCGCGAGAGACAAGGCGATCGGGGTCGAACTATCGGTCTATTTCGGTGGGGAAGGCACCGGGAGAGAAGTCACCGACTGCGCGGTCTTCGACCTGGCGACAGGACGCCGCCATAACTTGAAGGATTATTTGACCCCGGCGGGAAAGTCTTTGGTCGCACAGAAGTACTGCGATTCTTCCCTTCATGAGAAAATCGATTGGCCTGAGCCAATATCTTCATCCTGTGCAGGCTACGATGCGTTTGAAACATCGCTCAATACCGGGTTGAGATATTGCTTGGGAGATAGGGGTGTCTGGGCGCGCTTCGGACCTGCCAATCCTGTCGAAGGCCACGGGATGCTCATCTCCGACCATGAAATCGCGGCGAGTTTCAAGCTACCCGCCGGGCTTGATCTGGCGAATCGCAAGCCGTGAGTGCATGCTCTAGCGTGGCAGCTGCGTTTCGCCCATGAGATCGAGGTCGATCGAGCGGGCCGCCTGGCGGCCTTCGCGGATCGCCCAGACCACCAGCGACTGGCCTTTGCGGATGTCGCCGGCGGCATAGACCCTGGCAAGCGAGGTGCGATAGTCGTCGGTGTTGGCGCCGATGTTGGTCCGGCGG
>DATAOT010000103.1:0-12116 GCA_036265615.1 Aestuariivirgaceae bacterium | reverse complement strand
TAGAGCGTATAGGGAATGTTGGCCGCCTTGAGCGCCGTCTCATAGGCCGGGATCCCGGCATTGATCCGCTCGTCCTTGCCGGCATAGTGCAGAAGAAGCTTGGCCTTGATCTTCGGCACGTCCTTCGGATCGGGCTGCGGCCCGTAATAGGCGACCGCCGCATCGAGCGAAGGCGCGTTCACCGCCATCCGGTTGACCATGCCGCCGCCCCAGCAGAAGCCGACCGTCCCGACCTTGCCGTTGCAATCCGGGCGCGATTTCAGATAGGCGATCGCCTTGACCCCGTTGCCCACCGCCTTGCCCATGTCGAGGGCTGCGATCATGTCGCGCGCCTTGTCCTCGTTGGCGGGCGTGCCGCCGGCCGGCGACAGGAAGTCGACTGCCAGCACCAGGAAGCCCTCGAGCGCCACCCGCCGCGCCACGTCCTCGATATGCGGGTTGAGACCGCGATTCTCGTGCACCACCACCACGCCGGGCAGCTTGCCGCTAAAATTGGCGGGCTTGACCAGGTACCCGGTGACGTCGCCGTCCGAGCCCTTGAAGGTCACCGTTTCAGCCTTGATCCGCGGGTCGTCGGCTTGAACCAGGGCGGCCTTGGCGTAGTCGTTCTCGAGCATTGCCAGAATGGCCGCGGCGGCCGCGCTCGAGCCGGCGAGCCGGGTCAGCTTGGCCAGGAACCCCCGCCGGTCGAGGGTGACGTGGGTGTATTCGTCATAAAGGCGGATCATCTCCGGCGTGATCTTGGGCAAAGCGACGGTGTTCATGAGCAAGGGTCTCCTGGCTGGTCGGCTCCCCGGAAGCGAAGGTAGTGGCCGACCGCCGCCAGGCAAGACTGCCCCTGCCGGTGAGCGGATGATTCTCCTATGATCCCCGGCAATGACGACTGCGACCGAGAGCCGGCCGCGGCGTTCCATGCGTCGCCGGCTTCTATCCCTGCGCACTCCGATCGCTGCCGCCCTGGCGGGCGGTGCGGCGGTGGTCGTGCTGCTCGCCGTCGGCCTGGTGCTGGCGGTCAACCTGATCACCGGGGTGCGCAGCGCCACCGAGCTTTTGACCGACAAGATCGAGCTCATCATCGGCCTGATCGAGAACGCGGTCGAGGCCGAGCTTGCACCCGCTCGCGTCCAGACCGTCTATCTCGCCGCGATCTTGTCCGAGAAGCTCACCGGCCCCGATTCCGCCCCCACCGAGGACCTGCTCGTCGGTGCCCTTGCCGCCACCCCCGCGATTGGCGGCGTGGCTTTTGTTCGCGCCGACGGGACGCGCTTTCTCGCCACGCGGGATGACGTCGGCCAGGGTCGTGTCGAAAAGTTTCCACCACCCCTCGATCCGACCTTCGCCAAGGTGCTGGCCGCGGCGAAGAACGGCGAAAATCCGGGCTGGTCGCGGCCGGTCTTCGTCACCGGCGCCAAGGCCACCTACGCCTCGGCCCACGCTCCGGTCTTTTCGGGAGGGGTGTTCCGCGGCGTCGTCATCGCCGGCGTCAGCATGGAGCGCCTGTCCGGGCTCGTATCCAAGATTTCCGCCGAGGAGGGCCTCATCGCCTTCATCCTGTCGGGCCACGGGGTGCTGGCGCATCCGCTGCTCGTCTCCGGCGCCGGCAATCTCAAGCCCGGCATGCCGCTGCCCGACAGCGCCGCCTTCGGCGATGAGGTGGTCGCCGGCATCGACAAGGCCGAGAAGGTGGATCTCTTTCGCTCCATGCGCGACCGGGACGTCAATGTCCGAATCGCATCGAATGTCCGCGGCAACGATTGGGTGATCATCACCAAGCCGCTTGCCGCCTATGGACCCCTGGATCTGACCGTCGGCGCCTATGTCTCGCTCGATGCCGTGGATGCGCCCCTGTCGCGGCTGATGATCAGCGGCATCGTCGGCCTGAGCGCGCTCTTGGCCGCCCTCGCCCTCGCCGTCTGGATGGGCCGCAAGCTCGGCCGTCCGATCAGCGACATGGCCGACGCCGCGGTCGCGGTCTCGAGCCTCGAGCTCGCAGCGGTGCCCCAGATGCGCCGCAGCCGGATCCGCGAGATGGACGAGCAGGCCCGCGCCTTCAACCGCATGATCGAGGCCTTGCGCTGGTTCGAGCGCTATGTGCCGAAGAGCCTGGTGCGCCGCTTCATCGCCCAGGGCGCCCATGACATCCCCTCGGTCTATCGCATCGCCACCGTCTGCTTCACCGACATCGTCGGCTACACCCGCATGACCGAGCCGATGAATCCGAGCGACACCGCCGCCCTGCTCAATCGCCATTTCGAGGTCCTGGCCGCCGCTGTCGAGGCGACCGACGGTGTGGTCGACAAATATATGGGCGATGCCATGATGGCCTTTTGGCTCGCCGACGGCGCCGAGGATGATGGCGGCCGCTCCTCGGCCCGCGCCGCCGCTCGCTCCGCCGAATTGATGGCCGAGGGCATCGAGCGCGAGAACCGCGACCGGATCGCCGCCGCAAAGCCCGGCATCGCCGTGCGCATCGGCCTTCACACCGGCCCGCTGCTGGTCGGCAATATCGGCGCGCCCGGCCGCATCAACTACACCGCCGTCGGGCGCACCGTGAACATCGCCCAGCGCATGGAGCAGGCCGCCCGGATGTTCGGCCCCGAGTCCGCCGAGGTCCGCATCGCCGTCAGCCAGGAGACCGCCCGCCATCTCGACGGCTTCGAGCTCGAGAATCTCGGCCCCCACCGCATCCGCGGCGTCTCGCGTCGCTTCATACTGTATCGCCTCGTCCCCCGGAATAATATCGAGGACGAACCTGTGCCAAACAGCACAGGGGCCGCCGGACAAGTCGAGTAGAATTGGGAGGGCAAGAGAGTAATTGTCAGTAAAGGGGGCGTCGATGACTGAATTATTGAAAGGCGTGCGCAGCTTCTTTCGTTCGAACAAGCCAGCGGAGAACGCCAAACCCGAGCTTCCTCGCGAGACTCGAGTCAACGATGTCATAAATAAGAAAAAACATAGCATTACTTCCCCATTCAAGAGTTTCACCAGGGGGTCCATCACCAATGGCTCGCCGAAGCCCAAAAAGACACCGAAAAAACCCACCGAGCCGCCGTCGAGAGCACCCGATTCAAATGCCGCGGATCGAAGCAACGGACCGTCCGGTACGGAATACCCGATGTTGAGATCACTCACGACCGGTTGGCGCGAACACTTGCTGAAATTCGAGAGATCAGCGCGGACTTCGACGAAGATTCGGAAGCGGCCATTCAGGAAATGTTGGAGCTGACAAAGCCGCGGGAGATTAAGGCTCCCGAAACTGAATCCAGGAGCGGCACGAATGCCCTCAACGCTGATGAGCTCAGTGCCCTTGCCGATGTTTTCGATGATGACCCTGACGTAGTGGCGCTCATGAAGGAGCTCGAACGTCTGGTTCCCGACCCGAACGATGAGGAGACCTCTATCAGCATTTCGAGCAGGAGAGTTGATGCCGAGACAGCGCTGAGTGTCTCGTCCAAAACCGGGTCCAAGCCGGCGGGCACCGAAGCAGTGAAGCAAGATCTCGATCGGCTGCTGAAGGAGGTTGAGGCGAAGGTCC
Organism: Aestuariivirgaceae bacterium; assembly: GCA_036265615.1. Lineage (GTDB taxonomy): Bacteria > Pseudomonadota > Alphaproteobacteria > Rhizobiales > Aestuariivirgaceae > DATAFF01. Next base: position 8,581 of record DATAOT010000103.1, on the reverse strand, counting down.
CGAAGCCCCGTCCTCTCCGACGGGGTCAGCATCCCATACGCCAGACTATCGCGCCGGGGATCTCGCCCGAACAAGCCGGCGTGAGGAGACGCCGCGAGATCACGATTAAAACACCGGAGAAGTAGGGCTTCGCCCCCCACCCGGCGCTTCGCGCCCCCTACGCCCTCCCCACCAGGGGGAGGGGAGTAGGCTGCCTATTGCCTATTGCCTATTGCCTATCGACTACTGCCCGCTCAACCGCCCTGCCTGGTCGAGATAGCCGACGATGTCGCCCGCCGCCTCCTCGGCCGAGCGGTGCGCCGTGTCGACCCGGATCTCCGGATTTTCAGGCGTCTCATAGGGCGAGGAGATGCCGGTGAAGTTCGCGATCTCGCCGCGCCGCGCCTTGGCATAGAGCCCCTTGGGATCGCGGGTTTCGGCGAGCGCGAGCGGCGTGTCGACGAACACCTCGATGAACTCGCCCGCCTCCACCAGCTCGCGCGCCATCAACCGCTCGGAGCGGAAGGGCGAGATGAACGACACGAGCACGATCAGCCCGGCATCGACCATGAGTCTTCCGAGCTCGGCGACGCGGCGGATGTTCTCCACCCGGTCGGCATCGGTGAAGCCCAGGTCCTTGTTGAGCCCGTGGCGGACATTGTCGCCATCGAGCAGATAGGTCTGATGGCCCATCGCATGCAGCCGTTTTTCGACGAGATTGGCGATGGTCGACTTGCCGGCGCCGGAAAGACCGGTGAACCACAGCATGCACGGCTTCTGCCGCATCAGCGCTGCCCGTGCCCGCTTGTTGACGTCGAGCGCCTGCCAATGGATGTTCGAGGCCCGTCGCAGCGCGAAATGGATGAGCCCCATGCCGACCGTGTTGTTGCTGAAGCGGTCGATCAGGATGAAGCCGCCAAGGTCGCGGTTCTCGCCATAGGGTGCGAAGGCGATCTCGGCATCAAGTGCCAGATTGCACACCCCGATCTCGTTGAGCTCGAGCGTGCGCGCCGCCGTGTGCTCCAGCGTGTTGACGTTGATCTTGTATTTCGGCTGCGCCACCGCTCCCTGGACCGTTCGGGTGGCGCATTTCACGAGATAATGCCGGCCTGGCAGCATCGGCTCGTCGCCCATCCACAGGATCGACGTTTCGAACTGGTCGGCAACCGGCAAGGGGTCCTTGGCCGCCGCGATCACCGTGCCGCGGCTCGCATCCACCTCATCGTTGAAGGTCAGTGTCACCGACTGGCCGGCAACCGCGCGCTCGACGTCGCCATCGAACGTGACGATCCGCTCGACCGCGGTCTCGCGCCCGCCCGGCATCACCCTGACGCGCTCGCCGGGCCGGACCGAGCCGCCGGCGATCAGCCCCGAGAACCCGCGGAACGACTGGCTTGGCCGGTTGACCCACTGCACCGGCATGCGGAACGGCCCCTCGCTGCCGGCGCGATCGATCGGCACATCCTCGAGGAACGCGAGCAGGCTCGCGCCGCCATACCACGGCATGAGCGTGCTCCGCGTCACCACATTGTCGCCCCTGAGCGCCGACAGCGGGATGGCGGTGACATGGCCGATGCCGAGGCTCTCGGCAAACTGCCGGTACTCCCCCTCGATCCGCCGGAACACCGCCTCCTCATAGCCGACGAGATCCATCTTGTTGACCGCCAGCGCCACCGTTTTGATGCCGATCAGCGACACGATGTAGCTGTGCCGCCGCGTCTGCGTGAGCACCCCTTTGCGGGCATCGACCAGGATGACCGCGAGCTCCGCAGTCGAGGCGCCGGTCGCCATGTTTCGCGTGTATTGCTCATGGCCCGGCGTGTCTGCCACGATGAATTTGCGCCGGTCGGTGGTGAAGGCGCGATAAGCGACGTCAATGGTGATGCCCTGCTCGCGCTCAGCGGCAAGCCCGTCGACCAGAAGCGCGAAATCGAGCGCACCGCCCTGCGTGCCGACCCGCTTGGAATCCGCCTCGAGCGCCTGCAGATGGTCCTCGAAGATCAGCTTCGATTCATAAAGCAGCCGCCCGATCAGCGTCGACTTGCCGTCGTCGACGCTGCCGCAGGTGATGAAGCGCAGAAGATCCTTGTTCTCCTGCTCGGCGAGATAATCGGCGATGGAGGTCTTTGCGGGATCGAGCCGGCGCATCAGAAATAGCCTTCCTGTTTCTTCTTCTCCATCGAGGCCGACTGGTCGTGATCGATGACCCGCCCCTGGCGCTCCGAGGAGGTGGCGGTCAGCATCTCCTCGACGATGGCGAGAAGATCGGTGGCGGTGCTCTCCACCGCTCCGGTGAGCGGGTAGCAGCCGAGCGTGCGGAAGCGGATCATCCGCATTTCCGGCGTCTCGCCCGGATTGAGCGGCAGGCGCTCGTCGTCGACCATGATCAGCTGGCCGTCGCGCCGCACCACCGGCCGCATCGCCGCGAAATAGAGCGGCACGATCGGGATGTCCTCGCGATGGATATATTGCCACACATCGAGCTCGGTCCAGTTGGACAGCGGAAACACCCGGATGGTCTCGCCCGGGTTCTTGCGGGCGTTGTAGAGCCGCCACAGCTCGGGGCGCTGGTTCTTCGGGTCCCAGCGGTGCTTGGCGCTGCGGAACGAGAAGATCCGTTCCTTGGCCCGTGATTTCTCCTCGTCGCGCCGGGCTCCGCCGAAGGCCGCATCGAAGCCCCATTTGTCCAGCGCCTGCTTGAGCGCCTCGGTCTTCATAACGTCGGTGTGGAGCGCCGAAAAGCCGTGGCTGATCGGCCCGATGCCGCGTTTGAGCCCGTCCTCATTGACGTGGATGAGGAGATCGAGCTTGAGCTCCCGCGCCATGCGGTCGCGGAAGGCGATCATGTCGCGGAACTTCCAGGTGGTGTCGACATGAAGCAGCGGGAACGGCAGCCGGCCCGGATGAAAGGCCTTGCGCGCCAGATGCAGCATCACCGCCGAGTCCTTGCCGATGGAATAGAGCATGACCGGCTTGGCGCATTCGGCCGCGACCTCGCGGATGATGTGGATCGATTCGGCCTCGAGCTGGTCGAGATGGGAGAGGGTGGGGGCTGGCATGGCGGGCTAGGTAGAGGCGTTCGCGGATTTAGGCAATAGGCAGTAGGCGCTAGGCAGTATTAGGGAAGAGCACCGCTCCCTGCCTATTGCCTATTGCCTATTTGCTTTTCACCTCGGGCGGAGCGCTCTAGATTTATCCCATGTTCGCCCAGGATCCCCATAAGGTCGGTCCCGCCGAGGGCCGTCTCCTGGAGGAGGCGATTGGCCGGGAGGTCCGGAATTTCCGCGAAAAGCTCGGGCTGACCATTGCCGAGCTGGCCAAGTCCTCAGGGATTTCCGCCGGCATGCTGTCCAAGATCGAGAACGGCACCACCTCTCCCTCGCTCTCGACGCTGCAGTCTCTCTCTCGCGCCCTCCATGTGCCGGTGACGGCGCTTTTCCGCTCCTTCGAGGAGACCAACGAGGCGACCTTCGTCAAGGCGGGACAGGGCCTCACCATCGAGCGCCGCGGCACCCGCGCCGGCCACCAATACCAGCTGCTCGGTCACACGCCGCATGGTTCGCTCGTCGTCGAGCCCTACCTCATCACCTTGACCGACGAGTCCGATGTCTTCCCCATCTTCCAGCATGCCGGGCTCGAATTCCTTTATATGCTGGAGGGCGAGGTTGCCTACCGCCATGGGACCAAGACCTACGTGATGACCCCCGGGGATTCGCTCTTCTTCGACGCCGAGGCGCCGCACGGGCCCGAGGAGCTGCGCCACCTGCCGATCCGCTTCCTGTCGGTGATCTGCTACACCCGCGAGACGAGGTGAAGCCGGGCGAAATAGGCGGCGAGCTTCTGCCGCTCGCCGTCCGGTTCGGCAAAGCCGACATAGCCGTCGGGCCGGACGAGATAGGCGGCACCCTCCTTGAGCCCGGCAGTGGCCGCCGCCTCGGACCACGGGAAGACGTGCAGCGGCAGATTGAACCGCGAGCAGGTCTCGCTCAGCGCCACCGGGTCGCCGCCATAGACATGCACCTGCCAGCTCATGCTGGCGAGCGCGGCGAAATTGTCGCGCCCGGCCGGCCCCGCGACATAGGGCAGCCGGTCGCCGCCCGCCACCGCGCCTGCCTTGCCGGAGCTGAGCGGCGAGCCGCGATAGGTGATGCCGATCTGCGATACCGTCTTGAACATCAGCCGGCGCACGGGGGTGAGCTCGAATAGCGGCGGCAGCAGCCGCGGCACCACTTCGACCCGCACGAAGCGGGCAAGCTGCCCCGAGCTCGAAACGATGGTGAACGCCCGGTCGGTCGTCTCGACCAGCCGCCGCGCAAAGGCGATGCGCTCGGGCTCGTAGCTGTCGAGGAGCGCCTTGCCGGAGCCGCGGAGCGCGAAGGCGAGCTTCCAGGCGAGATTGGTGGCATCGCCGATGCCGGTGTTCATGCCCTGGCCGCCGACCGGGCTATGAATATGTGCCGCATCGCCGGCGAGGAAGGTTCGGCCGCGCCGGAAGTGATGCGCCACCCGATGATGCACGCGATAGGTCGAGAACCAGTTCACCGCCCCGATCGACATGCGCAAGTGCTCGATCGCCGTCTTGCTGACATCCTGGAACGACAGCGCGTGCTGCCGCCCTTCGGCCTGTTCCGCGATCGTCCCGACGAGGCGCACCCGGCCCGCCCCCTTCAACGGGAACACCGCCAGGAAATCGGCATCATCGAGCGCCACATGCAGCTCGCCATCGGCCACCGGCCCGCTCGCCGTCACGTCGGCGACATAGAAGAGATGCGAATAGGTGCCGCCCGGAAAGCCGACCTCCAAGGCTTCGCGCAAGGCCGAATGCGCGCCGTCGCAGCCTGCGATGAAAAGCGCCTCGACCGTCTCCTCCCTGCCGTCGCCGTGCCGCAGCCTGGCCTTGACGAGCGTCTCGCCTTCATCGATCGAAATGAGCTCGACCGGCCGCTCCACCGCGACTCCCGATTGCATCAGGTGGTCGATCAGCAGCCGCTCATGCACGTCCTGCGGCAGGATCAGCACATAGGGGTAGGGCGACAGCCCGGTGCCGATGTCGCCGAGCGCCACCCGTCCGGCCTTGTGGCCGCGCACCCACAGATTGACCGCGGTCATCACCTGCCCTGCGGCCACGACCGCATCGGCAACGCCGAGTTGGCGGTAGAATTCGAGGGTTCGGGCATGGACAGCCAGCGCCCGCGAGGTCATTCCCGGCTCGCGAGCCTTGTCGATGATGCGGAAATGCACGCCGAAGGCCTTGAGCCACAAGGCAAGGGCGAGACCGGTCGGCCCGGCGCCGACGACGAGGACTTCCGTTTCGGCCATGGCGGGGGCCCCGTTGAGCTGGTCGGCGGCCCTTAGAGCCCGCCCGAGGCCCTGTCAAGGCGGCGCTTGGCCATGCCTGTCCGCTATGCGGGACAGCAGCTCTGCGGTTGTCTCGCTCGACCGAGAGCGGCCACAATTGACATGGGACGTTCAGAGAGGCTAGTGCAGTAGCTCTGTGGGGGAATAATAGTTTCAGCCCAGGAAAGTCCTTGCGGATGTCCGCCGACCTCGCCAAATACGCCAGCGATCACAGCATCAAGTTCTTCCTGTTCAACTTCACCGACCTGTTCGGGACCCAGCGCGCCAAGCTGGTGCCCGCCGAGTCGGTGGCCGCCATGCAGAAATCCGGCGCCGGCTTTGCCGGATTTGCCACCTGGCTGGACATGACGCCGGCCCATCCCGACCTGTTCGTTATCCCTGATCCGCAATCGGCCATCCCGCTGCCGTGGAAGCCCGGCGTCGCCTGGGTGGCCGGCGATCCCTGGATGAGCGGCAAGCCGGTGGCCCAGGCGCCGCGCCTGGTGTTGAAGGGCCTGATGGACAAGGCGACAAGCCGCGGCATGACTTTCATGGCCGGCGTCGAGCCCGAATTCCATCTCATCAATGCCGACGGCTCGGCGATCTCCGACAGCCGCGACACCCAGGAGAAGCCCTGCTACGACCAGGCCGCCATCATGCGCCGCTATGAGGTGATCGCCGACGTCTGCTCCACCATGGTCGGCCTCGGTTGGTCGCCCTATCAAAACGACCACGAGGACGCCAACGGCCAGTTCGAGATCAACTGGAACTTCAATGATGCGCTGACTACCGCCGATCAGCTCTGCTTTTTCAAATTCATGGTCAAGTCGATTGCCGAGCAGCATGGGCTCAGGGCCACCTTCATGCCCAAGCCCTTCGCCAATCTCACCGGCAATGGCTGCCATGTGCACATGTCGGTGTGGGACGGGGATCGCAAGGTCAACCGCTTCCACGACCCCGGCGAAGAGCTCGGCCTCTCATCCGAAGCCTATCATTTCCTCGGCGGGCTCATGCACCACGCCGAGAGCCTGGCGGCGATCACCAATCCGACCGTCAACAGCTACAAGCGCATCAATGCCCCGCGCACTGTTTCGGGCGCCACCTGGTCGCCGAATACGGTGACCTTCGGCGGCAACAACCGCACCCACATGGTGAGAGTGCCCGATGAGGGCCGCTTCGAGCTGCGGCTGCCCGACGGGGCTGCCAACCCCTATCTCATGCTGGCCGCGATTCTCGCCGCCGGCCTCCATGGCATCGACGAGAAGATGGATCCGGGCAAGCGGCTCGACATCGACATGTATGCGGAGGGCCACAAGGTCTCCGACGCCAAGCGTCTGCCGCTCAACCTCATGGATGCGCTGCGCAGCTTCGAGCGCGACACCTATCTCACCGAAGCGCTCGGCCGCGAGTTCTCTGCGGCCTATGTCAAGCTCAAGACCAATGAGTGGAACAATTACTGCCGCCACCTCACCCAGTGGGAGCGCGACACCACGTTGGATTGCTGAAAGGGTGAATAGTGAGTAGTGAATAGTGAGTAGCGGGGTCGAGTCCTGCCCGACTTCTACTCACTACTCACTACTCACCCCCGAGATCCACCCATGCATTATTCCATCGTCTCGCTCATCCGCAATGCGCTGAGCGGCCATCGGCACTGGCCGCCGGCCTGGCGCGAGCCGGCTCCGAAGCCCGATTACGACGTCGTCATTGTCGGCGGCGGCGGCCACGGGCTCTCCACCGCCTACTACCTCGCCCGCGAGCACGACATCCGCAATGTCGCCGTTCTCGAGAAGAGCTGGCTCGGCTCCGGCAATATCGGCCGCAACACCACCATTATCCGCTCCAACTACCTGCTCGCCGGCAACAATCCCTTCTATGAATTTTCCCTGAAGCTGTGGGAGGGGCTGGAGCAGGAATTCAACTTCAATGCCATGGTGTCGCAGCGCGGCATCATCAACCTCTACCATTCCGATGCTCAGCGCGATGCCTCGGCCCGCCGCGGCAATGCCATGCGGCTGGACGGCGTCGATGCCGAGCTCCTCGATCGTGACGGCGTGCGCCGCATCCTCCCGTTCCTCAATTTCGACGACAGCCGCTTTCCCATCATGGGCGGCCTCCTGCAGCGCCGCGGCGGCACCGTACGCCATGACGCCGTCGCCTGGGGTTACGCCCGCGGCGCCGACAGCCGCGGCGTCGACATCATCCAGAATTGCGAGGTCACCGGCATCCGCATCGACAATGGCCGTGCCGTCGGCGTCGAGACGACCCGGGGCTTCGTCGGCTGCCGCAAGCTGGCGTTGGCGGGCGCCGGCAATTCGACGGAGCTTGCCCACATGGCCGGGCTCGAGCTCCCGATCGAGAGCCATGTGCTCCAGGCCTTTGTGTCGGAAGGCATCAAGCCCTATCTCGACGTGGTGGTGACCTTCGGCATGGGTCATTTCTACATGTCGCAGTCCGACAAGGGCGGACTTGTCTTCGGCGGCGACATCGACGGCTACAACTCCTACGCCCGCCGCGGCAACATGCCGACGGTCGAGCATGTCATGGAAGGCGGCGTCGCCCTGATTCCCGGCCTCTCGCGCATCCGCGTCCTGCGCTCCTGGGGCGGCATCATGGACATGTCCATGGATGGTTCGCCGATCATCGACAAGACGCCGGTCGACAACCTCTATCTCAATTGCGGCTGGTGCTATGGCGGCTTCAAGGCCACCCCGGCGTCTGGCTGGTGCTTCGCCCATTTGATCGCCACCGGCCAGACCCACAAGCTCGCCGCCCCCTACCGGCTCGACCGTTTCCGCACCGGCTACACCATCGACGAGCGCGGCGCCGGCGCGCAGCCCAATCTGCATTGAGGAGGGGTACATGTGTCGGATGTGCGCCATGGCGTTGTTTCGCTCCCCTCCCCCTTGTGGGGAGGGGTCGGGGGTGGCGGGACGTCGCAGCACAGCCCCCCACCCGGCCTCGCTCTGCTCGGCCACCCTCCCCACCAGGGGGAGGGGAATGGGCACTCGCCGCGCGTGGCCGGAGTGAGACCATGCTGATCGACTGTCCCTATTGCGGCGCGCGGCTGTCGGAGGAGTTCACCGTCCTCGGCGATGCCACCAAGGAGCGGCCCTCAGGCAGCGCTGCCTCCGACATGCAGGCCTGGTACGACTACGTCTATATCCGCGACAACCCCAAGGGCAGGCACCGCGAATATTGGCAGCACACCGGCGGCTGTCGCGCCTGGCTGGTGGTTGAGCGTGATACCCTGACCCATCAGGTCTAC
>DATAOT010000102.1:0-38572 GCA_036265615.1 Aestuariivirgaceae bacterium | reverse complement strand
TCAATTACGACTACAATCGTGCCGCTGCCGCGATCAGTCCGGAGCTGATCGACCAATTGGTCGCGGTGGCAAAGAGTTGTCCGACTGTAAAGCTGGAAGTGGATGGCCATACCGATTCGATCGGCTCGCCGACCTTCAACCGCGCCTTGAGCGAGCGCCGCGCTGCGTTCATCGTCGAGGCCTTGGTGCAGCAGGGGATAGCCGCCGATCGGCTGATCGCGGTCGGCTATGGCGAGACCCGGCCTGTGGCAAGCAATCGGACGGCAGAAGGAAGGGCGCGCAATCGCCGCATCGAATGGGTCGTCGGCCCGCAAGGAGAGCGCTGATGAGCGAATTCTGGAACTTCAAGGATGTGCTGATCGTCGCCACCCACAATTGGCTGTGGCTGTCGCTCGCCCTGGTGCTGGGCGTGGTCGTGGGCTGGCTCTCCTGCACGGCAGCGCCCGTGCAGGAAAATTCGCCGCCGCAGCGCTGAGGCTTGGGAGCGGGAGATGGAGCACCTGACCGTCGAGCTTGTCCTGTGGATCCTGCTGGCATTCTTCATCGGCTGCATCATCGGCTGCCTGCTGCGGCAGGCCGTGTCCGGCCGCCGCGCCGCCGACATGGCAGCGGCCGACGCCGAACCAGTCGAGCAAGCGGGCGGCGAGGCGGCGCTGATCGACGTGACGACGCCGGCGGAGGTGCCGGTCGTGGTCGCGGGGGAAGCAGGTGAGCTCGCTGCCCTCGACGCGCTGGCCGAGCCGGTCGAGGGTCCCGCCGCGCCTCCCGAGCGGCTCGACAATGGATGGAAAGCCGCGGCGCGCCCCAAGGCGGCGCCAGCCATGGCACCCGAAGGGGGACCGCCGCCTGCTGGCGATGACCGGCCGAAGCGGCCGCAGGGCCTTGCCGCGCCGCGTGGCGACAAGCCCGACAATCTTCAGCGCATCAGCGGCGTCGGCCCCAAGCTGGAAAAGACTTTGCATGATCTCGGCTTCTTCCATTACGACCAGATCGCCGCATGGGATCCGTCGGAGGTCACCTGGATCAACGAGCATCTCCGCTTCCGCGGCCGGGTCGAGCGCGAGCAGTGGATCGAGCAGGCACGGCTGCTGGCGGCCGGCGAGGAGGAGCGATTTGCCCAGGTTTACGGTGCCAGGGCGCCGCGAGAAGACGGCGACCTCGAAACCATGCGCGGACGGCGCGGGCAAGGCACCGGCAAGAGCCAGGGCTGAGCTTCCTTCCATCCCTCATGGCCGGCCCCCGAGCCGGCCATCCAGGAGAGGGTCGCAGAAAAAGACTGGATGGCAGGGTCAAGCCCGGCCATGAGGGGCATAACCCCTCAGCACGAGCTCAGCAGCGAGGCGATGGTGCTCGCCCCGCGCGAGCAGCCGCCATTGTGGCTGCTGAGGTCCATGGCTTCCTTCGCGCCGCCGCTTCCCCGGCCACGCTCGAGATCGCTGCGCAATGACCGCGCCGCGTCCTTGAGACGGCTGCGATAGACCTGGACGTTCTGCATCACCCGCTGGACGTAGCGCCGGGTTTCGGTCACCGGGATGCTTTCGACGAAGTCCACCGGATCGACCGCCGGGTCGCGCGGATCGCCGAACATGTCGATCCACTGCCGCACCCGCCCCGGGCCGGCATTGTAGGCGGCGAAGGTCAGCAGGTAGGAGCCGCGATAGACCTCCAGAAGCTCGCCGAGATGCGCCTCGCCGAGCGCCACATTGTGCGCCGGATCATTGATCAGCTTGTCCGTGTTGTGGGTGTTGACGCCATAGCGGCGGGCCACGAGCTGCGCCGTGCGCGGCATGAGCTGCATCAGCCCGCGCGCCCCGGCATGGCTCTTCACCAGCGGCTGGAACTCGCTTTCCTGTCGCGTCAGCCCGTACACGACCGCCCGTTCGACCGGCGCCCCGATCGAATGCCAGCGCGGCATGGCATCGATCGGAAAGCCGTAATCGTCGATGTCGATGCCGCGCAGCGTGCCCGTCGCCTTGGCAAAGCGCATGGCGAAATAGGGCTCGGTCGCCTTCGCCAGCAGCGACGCTGCGGCGGAAAGCTGCGGCCCGTCCTTGAGCCGCAGTGCCAGAGGCTCGAGGAACGGCCCGAGCTGGTTCTCGCCGCCCGCCTTCGCCATCAGCAGCATGCCGCCCATCATCGGATCGGCGCGCACCGCCTCGACATCGGCGTCGCTGAAGCGGAAGCGCGAGATCTGCCCGACGCCCTCGCCGCGCCCGAGAACGCCGATCGCGAGCTGCCCGTAGAACAAGGTCGGATAGGCGGCGGCCTCGCCATAGGCAGCATTGGCGCCGGCCTTGTCGCCCATCGCCTCGAGCGCCCGCCCGAGCCAGAATTTCCCGCGCGCCGTTTCGGTGCGGCTCGACGCCTTCTCGGCCAGCCGGCGGAAATGCTTGGCGGCCAGTTTCGGCTCGTTGAGCCTGGTGAGCGCGATGAAGCCGGCAAGGAACTCGCTCTCCTCGAAGATCTTGCCGGAACTCAAGCCATGCTGCGACGCCAGCTTGTAGGCGTTACGGTAGTCCTTGAAATTGTCGGCAAGCAGATAGCGCGCCACGCTCTGCTTGAGGTCGCACCATTGCTCGGGATCGAGCTGTGCCGCCGGGCTGTTCGGGGCCGCGAGCAGGATATCGCGGGAGGCCAGATAGTTCTTCCTGGCGAGGTGATACCAGCGCGCCAGCACGTACCGCATGGCCGGCGCCTGCTGAATCGCGCGCGGCAACTGCTTGTAGAGGTTCTCCCCGCCCGGCTCCCGCGCGATCAGCGCCTTGGCGGCGAGCGCCGCCGAGCGGTATTCGCGCGGCAGATAGCTCGAGGCCCTGAGCGCCTGCTCGGGCTCGTGCGCCACCACCATGGTCCACAGCCGCGCCTGATGATCGTCGCTGCCGAGCAGTGCGGCAAATTCGCTGGCAATCCGCTTCTCGCTGTCGGGCCGGAGCGCCTTGCTGGTCCACGCGGCTCGGACCTGCTGCGCCGCACCCTTCTTGTCGCCCTGCGACAGAAGGAGCCGTGCCAATGCCGCGTGCCCCTCGGGCGAAACCGGCTGGCGGTTGGCAAAATGCGCCGCGATGGCGCCGGGCGAGCCGCTTTCGTAAAGCAGGATCTCGGCTCGAGCCATGAAGGCATCGCCACCCGGCCAACCGGGATTCTCCGCCAGGAAATTCATGATTCGCTGGTAGCCGGCATTCCGGAACGCGTCGCGGATGTAGAACCACTCCACGATGCGCTGCGCCGCCTTGTTGCCGGAGGCAGCCGCCGCCTGCCCGGCCTCGTCATAGCGGCCGGCCAGCGCCGCCTTGACGGCGTTCTCGCCCGAAGCCGTGAAGAGGAGCCCGGCCGACTTCGCCGGAAGAGAGGTCCGAAGCCCCTCAGCCAAGGCTCCGCCGGCTGCCATGGCGCCGAGGCTCGCAGCCAGGAGCAGTGCCGCCGCCGTCGCGCGACCGCGGCTGCCGGCAGCAAGTCGCGCCGAATCGCGTTGTGGAAATCTCCCCGCCATGTCCCCTCGCCACGAATACCACCGCAAATTCGACGGGGATTATGGCCATGATGTGTTCGAATCGGATGAACCCCGCCCTGAGTGCTTGCCCAATTGCAAAGGGGGAGTCTATAGAATCCGGGATCAGCCGGGGATTGCGCGAGGTTGAGGAGCGACGTCGGTGGATTTGAAAGGTTCGATTACCGCCCTCATCACGCCCTTTCGCAACGGCGAGGTTGACGAGCAGGGCTACCGCGAGCTGATCGAATGGCAGATCGCGGAGGGCAGCAATGGCATCGTGCCGGTCGGCACCACCGGTGAATCGCCCACCTTGAGCGCCGAGGAGCACAAGCGCGTCATCGAAATCGCGGTGGAGACGGCGGGCGGCCGGGTCCCGGTGGTGGCCGGCACCGGCTCGAACAGCACTGCCGAGGCCGTCGAATTCACCCGCCATGCGGCCCATGCCGGCGCCGATGCGGCCCTGGTCGTTGTGCCCTATTACAACAAGCCCACCCAGGACGGGCTCTACAGCCACTTCAAGGCGGTCGCTGCGGCGGCCGACATCCCGATCATCGTCTACAATGTTCCATCGCGCACGGTCGCCAGCATCTCGGTCGAGACCGTCGACCGGCTCGCCCGCGACGTCGCCACCATCATCGGCACCAAGGACGCCACTGCCGACCTCGCCCGCGTGTCGCGCCAGCGGCTCATGACCGGCACGGAATTCATCCAGCTCTCGGGCGAGGACGCCACCGCCCTCGGCTTCAACGCCCATGGCGGCGTCGGGTGCATCTCGGTGACCGCCAATGTCGCGCCGCGGCTCTGCGCCGCGTTCCAGCGTGCCTGCCGCGACGGCGACTACATGACCGCGCTGACGCTTCAGGACCGCCTGATGCCGCTCCATCAGGCGCTGTTCGTCGAGACGAGCCCGGCGCCGGTCAAATATGCCGCGAGCGTGCTTGGCATGAGCAGCGATGAGGTGCGACTGCCGCTGGTGCCGGCGAGCGAAGGCGCCCGGGCCGCCGTGCGCAAGGCGATGGTTCACGCCGGCCTCATCAACTGACTGATGGCGCAGAAACGCGGTTCCGATGGGCGCGCCGGCGCCCGCAAGGTGATTATCGAGAACCGTCGCGCCCGCTTCGATTATGAGATCCTCGAGACCTTCGAAGCAGGGATCGCCCTCGAAGGTCCCGAGGTGAAGAGCCTGCGCCAGGGAAGGGGCAATCTCCAGGACGCCTATGCGAGCGTCGACCGTGGCGAGCTTTACCTGGTCAACGCCTACATCCCCGAATATCTCGAAGCCAACCGCTTCAACCACGAGACCCGGCGGCCGCGCAAGCTGCTGCTCCATCGCCGCGAGATCGATCGGCTGGCCGGCGGTGTCCTGCGCGACGGCCTCACCATCGTCCCGCTGCGGCTGTTCTTCAATCCGCGCGGCCGCGCCAAGGCGGAGATTGCGCTCGCCCGCGGCAAGAAGCTGCATGACAAGCGCGAGACCGAAAAGCAGCGCAGCTGGGCCCGTGAGAAATCGCGCCTGCTCAAGGAACGCGGCTAGATCAGATCTCGGCGTAGTCGTCGAAATCGTCGGTGCCGCGTTGGGCCGGCGCCCGTTCCTGCCGCCGCTGCTCGCGCTCGGCCGGATCGCGGCCGACCTCGGCCCTGAGCTCGCTCAGATCGATGAACTGGTCGGCCTGCCGGCGCAGATCGTCGGCCACCATGGGCGGCCGTGTCACCAAGGTCGACACCACTGACACGCGCCGGCCTTTCTGCTGCAGCGCCTCGACCAGCGAGCGAAAGTCCCCGTCGCCCGAAAACAGCACGACATGGTCGAGATTCTCGGCCAGCCGCATGGCGTCGACCGCAAGCTCGATATCCATGCTTCCCTTGATCTTGCGCCGCCCGAGCGAGTCGGTGAATTCCTTGGCCGGCTTGGTGCGCACCATGTAGCCATTGTAGTCGAGCCAGTCGATCAGCGGCCTGATCGGCGAATATTCGGCGTCGTCCATCAGTGCGGTGTAATAGATCGCCCTGACCAGCCGCGCCCGCTTGCGGAAATGGCCCAGCAGGCGCTTGTAGTCGATGTCGAAGCCGAGCGACTTGGCCGTGGCGTAGAGGTTGGCCCCGTCGATGAAAAGGGCAATCCGCTCATCGGGATAGAGGATCATCGGAATAATCTCCCACTGAAATAACCAATCGTTGAATGGCGGCGTCGAGCCGCGCGATAGTGATCGGCGGGCGACGGCACGGCAGGGCGGCTGAATACACCGATCTGCCAACCTATTTCAATCGCAGAGCAATCGGGTTGCACATGATCCTGATCGGCGTCGGCAGCAATGTGTCCGGCCCCTGGGGAACACCGGAAGAGACCGTGGCTCGGGTCCGTTTCGAGCTCGATCGCGGTCCGGTGCGGGTCGAACGGGCCTCGAGCCCGGTCAGGACAACGCCCTTCGGCATCACCGACCAGCCGCCCTTCATCAATGCCGCGCTCGCGATCGAGACCGATCTTCCGCCCTCGGCCCTGCTGCTTCATCTCCAGGCGCTGGAGCGCCGGGCCGGCCGGCATCGCGACATTCATTGGGGTCCGCGAACCCTCGATCTCGATCTCCTCGATTATCGTCGCCTCGTCCTGAAAGAGGCCTCTGGCCTGGTCCTGCCCCATCCCGGCATTGCCGAGCGGCCCTTTGTCCTCGTCCCGATCACGGAGATCGCCCCTGAATGGCGGCACCCCGTGACCGGCCTGACGGCTGCGGAGATGCTCGCAAAGGTTGCCCCCTCCGCGGAGGGTGCGGTAATGAGCGAATAGCAATAGTCTAGGGGCGAGCCTGGTTCCAACTATTCGCTCCTGGCTATTCGGCAGCCTTGCATCTTCCGCGGAAATGCTTTAGCAGGCGGCAGATTCCCTGAATTCCCGGAAGGAGACGAGCCGCATGGCGCGCGTCACCGTTGAAGATTGCATCGACAAGGTCCCCAACCGCTTCGAGCTCGTGCTCCTCGCCGCCCACCGGGCGCGCGAGATTTCGACCGGTGCTCAGATCACCGTCGAGCGCGACAATGACAAGAACCCCGTCGTGGCGCTGCGCGAAATCGCCGACGAGACGCTCGATCGCGACGACCTGCGCGAAGACTATGTGCATTCGATGCAGAAGCATGTCGAGATCGACGAGCCCGAGACCAGCGAGGTGCCGATGATCTCGGTCTCGGACGATCTGCCGGTGGTGGTGGAGACGCCGGAGGAGACCGGCGACGAATATGACCGGATGACCGAGGAGGACCTGCTCCGCGGGCTCGAGGGTCTGCCTCCCGCCGAAAGCCCCGGAAGCCAGCGCTCCGGCTATTGAGCCGCCTTGGCGCGCGGCGCTGTCCGGCAGCGTCGAAATACCGCGTGCGCCTTTGTTTCGGACCGGGCAAGGATTAGATTCATCCTGCCGCGCGGCGAGGGGCGGCTCTCGTCGCTTGCCATGGCACGCAACCCATGATGCGTCAGTTCGAACTGGTCGAGCGAGTCACCAGCTATGACCCGGATGCGGATGAGAGTCTGCTCAACCGCGCCTATGTCTATGCGATGAAGGCGCATGGCCATCAGACCCGCGCCTCGGGTGATCCCTATTTCTCCCACCCGCTCGAGGTCGCCGCCATCCTCACCGACCTGAAGCTCGACGACGCGACCATCGTCGCGGCCCTGCTCCATGATGTTATCGAGGATACCGATGCCACCCATCGCGAGATCGAGGACCTGTTCGGCGCCGAGATCAGCGCCCTCGTGGACGGGCTCACCAAGATCCGCCGGCTCGATCTCGTTTCCAAGGAGGCCGCCCAGGCGGAGAATCTGCGCAAGCTGCTGCTGGCGGTGTCCAAGGACGTCCGCGTCCTGCTCGTCAAGCTTGCCGACCGCCTGCACAACATGCGCACCCTCGAGCATGTCCCCTCCGACAAGCGCCAGCGCATTGCCCAGGAAACGGTCGACATCTACGCCCCCCTTGCCGGCCGGATGGGCATGCAGACCATCCGCGAGGAGCTCGAGGACCTGTCCTTCAAGGTGCTCAACCCGGATGCCTACCGCACCATCGCCGATCGGCTGAAGCGGCTGCGCCGGGAGAGCGGCAACATGCTCCTGGAGATCGAGGACGCCCTGAAGAAGAAGCTCGAGGAAAGTCACATCAAGGCCGACGTCTCGGGGCGCGAGAAGCGGCCTTACTCGATCTGGCGCAAGATGGACAGAAAGCAGCTGTCGCTCGGCCAGCTCTCCGACATTTTCGGCTTCCGCGTCCTCGTCAACACCGTCGACGAGTGCTATCGCGCCCTCGGCATTGCCCACCGCACATGGCGCGTCGTTCCCGGCCGGTTCAAGGACTACATCTCGAACCCCAAGCAGAACGACTACCGCTCCATCCACACCACCGTCATCGGCCCGCATCACATGCGCGTCGAGCTGCAGATCCGCACCTTCGCCATGCATGAGATCGCCGAGCGCGGGGTCGCGGCGCACGGCCTCTACAAGGACATCGGCAGTGCGCTCGAGGCCCGCAAGGGCGTGAAGCTCCCGGCCACGGAATCCAATGCCTATCGCTGGCTGCGCCGCCTGGTCGACATCCTGTCGGAAGGCGACAATCCCAAGGAGTTCCTCGAGCACACCAAGCTCGAGCTGTTCTCCGACCAGGTTTTCTGCTTCACCCCCAAGGGCGATCTCATCGCCTTGCCCAAGGGCGCCAACGCCATCGACTTTGCCTATGCCGTCCACACCGACATCGGCAACAGCTGCGTCGGCTGCCGCATCAATGGCCGGCACGCGCCGTTGATGACCGATCTCGAGAATGGCGACGAGGTCGAGATCATCCGCTCCAAGGCCCAGACCCCGCCCGCCGCCTGGGAAGGACTGGCGGTCACCGGCAAGGCCCGGGCAGCGATCCGCCGCGCCACCCGCATGGCGGTGCGCAACCAATATGCCGGGCTCGGACGCGAGATCATGCAGCGGGTGCTGGCCCGCCACGAACGCGATTACACGACCAAGGACATGGCGCAGGCCTTTCCCAAGCTCGGCATCAGGAATGTCGAGGACGGCCTTGCGGCGGTCGGGCGCGGCGAGCTGTCGAGCGGCGAGGTGCTGCGCGCCCTCGGCGTCGAGCCCGACGTGGCCGCCAAGCGCAAGCCGCCGCGGCGCCTGCCGACCGAGATCGGCACCAATGCGATCACCGTGCGCGGCATCGACGGCATGCTGCCGATCCGCATCTCGCAGGTCACCGGCGCCGTGCCCGGCGAGCGGATCGTCGGCATCATGACCCCGGGGGAGGGGGTGACCGTGTACCCGATCTTCTCCAAGGCGCTCTCGGCCTTCGAGGACGAGCCCGACCGCTGGATCGATCTCGCCTGGGACACCTCTGACGAGAGCAAGCGCTACCCCGCCCGCATCAAGGCCGTGATCCACAATGAAGTCGGGGCGCTGGCCCAGCTCGCCCAGGCCATCGGCGAGAATGGCGGCAATATCGAGAACCTGCAGATGACCAACCGGGCGCAGGACTTCTTCGACATCGACATCGTCGTCGAGGTTCATGATCTGCGTCACCTGAACAGCATCCTGCAGACGCTGCGCTCCCGCCCGCTCGTCAGCTCGGTTCATCGGGTGACGGGATGAGGGGGTGTTCCAACACCCCCTCATGGCCGGGCCTGACCCGGCGATCCAGCTTTTTCATCACCATTGCCTGGATGGCCGGCCCGGGGGCCGGCCATGAGGGAAAGGAAGAGGGAATGGGAACAGGACAGTGATCCTTGGCATGGGCAGCGACATCGTCGACATCCGCCGCATCGAGCGCACGCTCGAGCGATTCGGCGAACGCTTCGTCCAGCGCGTCTATACCGAGGTCGAGCGCCGCAAATCCGACCGCCGCTCGGCCCGTGCCGCCTCCTATGCAAAGCGCTTCGCCGCCAAGGAGGCCTGCGCCAAGGCGCTCGGCACGGGCTTCCGCAAGAACGTCTATTGGCGCGATCTCGGGGTGGTGAACGAGCCCTCGGGGCGGCCGACCATGGTGCTTCAAGGTGCCGCGCGTGAGCATCTTCGCCGCATGACCCCGCCCGGCCACGAGCCGATCATCCACTTGACCATCACCGACGAATACCCTTATGCACAGGCGTTCGTCATCATATCGGCGGTGCCCGAGCGGCCGTGATGGTCCTTGTTGCGTTTCGGCAACATATGCACCGACATCATGCGAGGCGGGTGGCTGAGCGTTGCCTTGGCAAGCCAAGCGCGGCTAAACGACTTACGGCGTCCGGCGTGACCGGGCCGAGATCCGGTGATCGTTGACATGTCTGCAAAGATCGAGCCGACCAACAAGTCTGAAGAGAGCGTCTGGGATCTGATCAAGGTCATCCTCCAGGCGCTGGTCATCGCCTTCGTCGTCCGCACCTTCTTTTTCCAGCCGTTCAATATTCCTTCGGGCTCGATGATCCCGACGCTGCTGATCGGCGACTATCTGTTCGTCAACAAGCTGAGCTATGGCTACAGCAGATATTCCTTCAATTTCTCCATTGGTTTCGGCGGGCGGGACCTGTTCAAGTTCGGTCCGGTGCCGTTCGAGGGTCGCGTGCTCGCCAATGTCCCGGCCCGCGGCGACGTCGCCGTCTTCAAGCTGCCGGCCGACAACGAGACCGATTACATCAAGCGGGTGATCGGGCTGCCCGGCGACCGCATCCGGGTGACCGATGGCGTGCTCTACATCAACGATGTGGCGGTCAAGCGCGAGCGCCTCAACGATCTCGACATGGATGCGAGCGCCGGCGTCCGCGGCCCGATCCGCCAGTATCGCGAGACCCTGCCCAACGGCGTGAGCTACGTCACCTATGATCTCTGGGACCAGGGGACCGCCGACAACACCCAGGAATTCCTGGTGCCGCCCGCCCATTATTTCATGATGGGAGACAATCGCGACAACTCCACGGACAGCCGTTTCCCCCAGGTCGGGTACGTGCCTTATGAGAATCTGGTCGGCCGTGCCACCATCATCTTCTTCTCGCACGACCCGCGCTATGCCCTCTATCAGTTCTGGGACTGGCCGTTCGCAATCCGCTGGAACCGCTTGTTAACGCTGGTTCACTGAGTTGGGACGTGCCTTGAAATCCGACGCCGCCGCAGCGGTTCAGGACAGGATCGGCTACCGTTTCCGTGATCCGGATCTCCTGGCCACGGCGCTGACCCATTCCAGCGTCTCCACTGCCAAGAATGCCAACAACGAGCGCCTGGAATTCCTCGGCGACCGGGTGCTCGCCCTCGTCCTGGTGGAGGAGCTTTATCATCGCAACCCCGACGCCTCCGAGGGCGAGCTCGCCCGGCGCCTCAATGCCCTGGTGCGTGCCGAAATGTGCGCCCATGTCTTCCGCTCGCTCGACATCGTCGACGTGCTGCAGTCGGCCCGTGCCGGCTGGGCCAAGGTGGCGCCGACCAGCGTCAACGTTCTCGCCGACATGTGCGAGGCGCTGATCGGCGCCGTTTATCTCGACGGCGGCATCGAGGCGGCCCGTTCGTTCATCCTCGCCGCCTGGGGTCCGCATATCGCTCTGCCATCGGCGGCCGACAAGGACCCCAAGACGGCCTTGCAGGAATGGGCGATGGGGCGGGCCCTGCCGGTCCCGATCTATGTCGAGCAGGAGCGCACCGGTCCCGATCATGAGCCGTTCTTCTCGATTCTGGTCTATCTCAAGGGCTATGAGCCGGCGGCCGGCGGCGGGCCGTCAAAGCGGCGCGCCGAGCAGGAGGCGGCCGAGAGCTTCCTTCGGCGGGAAATGATCTGGAAGTGACGAGCGCGACGGAGCCTGTCAGCCGGTGCGGCTTTGCCGCAATCATCGGAGCGCCGAATGCCGGCAAGTCGACGCTGGTCAACCGGCTGGTCGGTCAGAAGATCGCGATCGTCACCCACAAGGTTCAGACCACCCGGGCGCGGCTGCGCGGCATTGCGATCGAAGGGCGCAGCCAGATCGTCTTCGTTGATACGCCGGGCATCTTCACGCCGCGCCGCGACCTCGACCGCGCCATGGTCGAGGCCGCCTGGAGCGGTGCCGGCGATGCCGATCTGGTGATTCTGCTGGTTGACAGCCGGGCCGGGCTCAATGCCGAGGTCGAGGCCATCCTGGCAACCCTCGGCACCGCCCGGCGCCCGCCGGTGCTCGCCCTAAACAAGGTCGATGTCGTGCGGCCTGAAACCCTGCTCGGCCTGTCGCAGCGGCTCAATGAGCGCCTGCCATTTGCCGCGACCTTCATGATCTCCGCCCTGTCCGGCTCCGGTGTCGAGGACCTGCGCCGTTGCGCCGCCAACGCCATGCCGGAGGGACCCTGGCTCCATCCCGAGGACCAGATCGCCGACCTGCCGCAGCGCCTGCTTGCCGCCGAGATCACCCGCGAGAAGCTCACCCTGCGGCTTCACCAGGAGCTGCCCTACGCCCTGACCGTGGAGACCGAGGGTTGGGCCGATCGCCCGGACGGCTCGGTGCGGATCGACCAGGTCGTCTATGTCGAGCGCGAGGGCCAGCGCAAGATCGTGCTCGGCAAGGACGGCCAGACCATCAAGGCGATCGGCCAGGCGGCCCGCAAGGAAATTGCCGAGGCGATCGGCCAGCCGGTGCATCTGTTCCTGTTCGTCAAGGTCAGGGAAAACTGGGCGAGCGATCCCGAGCGGCTCAAGATGATGGGCCTGGGATAGGCAGTAGGGAGTAGGCAATAGCAATAGGCAGTAGGGAAGAGCACAGTCTATTGCCTATTGCCTATTGCCTATTGCCTATTGCCTATTTTGGATAAAACCCGATGGAATGGACCGAGCAGGGCATCGTCCTCAATGTCAGGACCCATGGCGAGGCTTCGGCCATCGCCGAGATCCTGTCGGAGCGCCGCGGCCGCTGGTCGGGGCTCGTGCGCGGCGGCCGCTCGCGCGCGATGCGCCCGGTGCTCCAGCCCGGCAACGTCGTGCTCGCCCGCTGGCGCGCCCGCACCGAGGACCATCTCGGCAGCTTCATCCTCGAGCCGGTTGCGCTCAGGGCCGGGGCCCTGATCGACGATCCGCTGCGCCTTGCCGGGCTCATGTCGCTTATGGCGCTGCTCAAGCTCTTGCCCGAGCGCGAGCCGCATCCGCGCGTCCATGACGCGCTGCTCGTGACCCTCGACGCGCTGGGCGACGAGACGATCTGGCCGGCGGTTCTCGTTCGCTTCGAGCTCGGCCTCATCGACGAGCTCGGCTACGGCCTCGACCTCAGCTGCTGCGCCGCCACCGGCTCGACCGACGATCTCGTCTATGTCTCGCCCAAGACCGGCCGTGCCGTCAGCCGCGCCGCCGGCGAGCCCTGGAGGGACCGGCTGCTGCCGCTGCCGCAATTTCTCCGCGGCCTGCGCGGCGAAAGCCCGACCGCCGCCGACATCCGCGACGGTCTGCGGCTGAGCGGCTTCTTTCTCCACCGCTTCCTGCTGCAGCCGCGCGGGCTCGACCTGCCGGAAAGCCGCGGCCGCATCGTCGCTCATGTCGAGGCGGCGGCCCGGGCGGAGGGGGAGGGGGAGGGGGAAGGCGAAGTCGAGGTTCCCTTGCCCAATGCCGGGTCATAGGATGGGAGACGCCATGCTCGGCCGCCTCAACCATGTCGCCATCGTCGTTCCCGACCTCGCGGCCGGAACCGCCATCTATCGCGACATGCTCGGCGCCACGGTGTCGCAGCCCAAGCCCGAGCCGGAGCACGGCGTCACGGTCGTCTTCATCGAGCTGCCGAACACCAAGATCGAGCTGCTCGAGCCGCTTGGCGACAACTCGCCGGTCAAGGCCTTTCTCGAGCGCAACCCCGCGGGCGGCATTCATCACCTCTGCTACGAGGTCGACGACATCCGGGCCGCCCGCGATCGCCTGACGGCGGCCGGTGCCCGCGTCCTCGGCAGCGGCGAGCCGAAGATCGGCGCCCATGGCAGGCCGGTGCTGTTCCTCCATCCGAAGGACTTCGCCGGCACCCTGATCGAGCTTGAGGAGGCCTGAGCCCCGGATGAGCCTCGTGACCGCGCTCGCAATCTATTTCATCATCTGGTGGGTCACGCTCTTCGCCGTGCTGCCCTGGGGCGTCCGCAGCCCGCATGAGAGCGGTCTTAAGGTCGAGCCCGGCCACTCCGATGCCGCACCCGTAAATCCCCGGCTCGGCGTCAAATTTGCCGTCACCACGGCCGTTTCCGGCATCATCTTCCTGTTCGTCTGGTGGCTCATCACCCGCTCGGGGCTCACGCTCGACGATGTGCCGTTCATGAAATTCCAGCCCTGAGCGATGTTCCACAAGATCCTGATTGCCAACCGTGGCGAGATCGCCTGCCGCATCATCAGGACGGCGCGGCGCATGGGGTTGCGTACGGTCGCGGTCTATTCCGAGGCCGATGCCCGCGCGCTGCATGTCGACATGGCCGACGAGGCGGTTGCGATCGGGCCTGCTCCCTCGGCCCAGTCCTATCTGGCGATCGACAGGATCATCGAGGCCTGCCGCACGACCGGCGCCGAGGCCGTCCATCCGGGCTACGGGTTCCTGGCCGAGCGCGCCGCCTTTGCCGAGGCGCTCGCCGCGGCCGGTATCGTGTTCGTCGGGCCGAATCCGGCTGCCATCGAGGCGATGGGCGACAAGATCGAATCGAAGCGGGCCGCGGCGCGCGCCGGCGTCTCCATCGTGCCTGGCCATCTCGGCGTCATCGTCGACCAGGACGAGGCGGTGACGATCGCCGCCGATATCGGTTATCCGGTGATGATCAAGGCCTCGGCCGGCGGCGGCGGCAAGGGCATGCGCATCGCCCATTCCGCCGAGGAGGTCCGCGACGGCTTCGCCCGTGCCCGCTCCGAGGCCCTGTCGTCCTTCGGCGACGACCGGGTGTTCATCGAGAAATTCATCGTCGATCCGCGCCATGTCGAGATCCAGGTGCTGGGCGACAAGCATGGCAACGTCATTCATCTCGGCGAGCGCGAATGTTCCATCCAGCGCCGGAACCAGAAGGTGATCGAGGAAGCGCCCTCGCCCTTGCTCGACCCCGAGACGCGGGCCCGCATGGGGGCCGAGGCGGTCGCGCTCGCCAAGGCAGTCGATTACGATTCGGCCGGCACCGTCGAGTTCGTCGCCGGCCAGGACCGCTCCTTCTTCTTTCTCGAGATGAACACCCGACTCCAGGTCGAGCATCCGGTGACCGAGCTCGTCACCGGCATCGATCTGGTCGAGCAGATGATCCGGGTGGCCGCCGGCGAAAGGCTGAGCTTGACGCAAGCCGACGTGACGCTCACGGGCTGGGCAGTCGAAAGCCGGATCTATGCAGAAGACCCCTACCGGAATTTCCTGCCCTCGACCGGCCGGCTGACGCGCTACCGGCCCCCGCCCGCGGAATCGAAGAGTGGCATAACTGTTCGTAATGATACTGGCGTGTACGAAGGCGGGGAAATTTCGATCTATTATGACCCGATGATTGCCAAGCTCTGCACCCACGCTCCCGACCGGCCCGCCGCGATCCGCGCCATGGCCGATGCGCTTGACGATTTCTTCATCGACGGCATCCGCCACAATGTTCCGTTCCTCGCCAGGATCATGGAGAACGAGCGCTGGCGTTCCGGGGCGCTCTCGACCGGCTTCATCCGCGAGGAATTCCCGGACGGCTTCGAAGCCATCGCCCCCGATCCGAAGCTGCGCGACAGGCTGGCTTCGGTGGCGGTGGTGCTCGATCATGTCGAGAACCGGCGCAAGCGCCGCATCACCGGCCAGATGAGCGGCCAGCCGGTGCGATTTTCCACCTGCCGCGTCGTCGCCCTGGGCGACGAGTGGCTTCCAATCGACATTGTCGGCGAGAGCGACAGGCTGATCCGCATTGTTCAGCACGCCGAGGCGGGCGGCGAGCGCGCCGTCGAGACGGACTGGTCCCCGGCCGAGCCGGTCTTTGAAGGCCGGATCGATGGCCGCCCCGTCAGGGTTCAGGTTCGCCGGGTGCTCAACGGCTACCGGTTGAGCCATCGCGGCGTCGAGATCGTTGCCCGGGTCTATACCGGCCGCGAGGCCGAGCTGGCCCGCCTCATGCCCGAGCGGGTCCTGTCGGATGCTGCCCGCAGGCTGCTCTGCCCGATGCCGGGGCTTATCGTGTCGATTGCGGTCGAGGTCGGCCAGGAGGTCAAGGCCGGCGAGCCGCTCGCCATCGTCGAGGCGATGAAGATGGAGAACGTTCTGCGCGCCGAACGCGACGGCAAGGTTAAGGCGATCCATGCCCGCAAGGGTGACAGCCTCGCTGTCGACGCCGTCATCATGGAGTTCGAGTGACCATGGCGGGCGCGGCCAAGGACAGACTTCGCGGGGCGTGGCGCTGGCCGGTGCTGGCGCTTGCCCTGCTTCTTGCCGCCTGCCAGACCTCCTCGGGCCTCGATCTTCTGTCGCGCGCCGCGCCCGTCGACAATGTGCCGCCGGCCCCGCCTCAACCAACCGTCTCGGAGGAACTGTTCCAGCCGACGGTTCATGCCATACTCGCCATGAGCGGCGGCTTCGGAACGGCGAAGTCCGCCACCGCCGTCGAAACCGTCTGGCAAAGAAAAGGCAGCCAAGAGCGCTTCACTGCCTCCCTGATGCCGGACCGGGTCGAGGTGAAGACGCTCAAACCTGGCCATTACGCGCTGGTCAAGGCCGTGGCCGGTGGCAACGATCTCCTTGCCGAGCAGGGCAACGATGTCCGCCCGCTCGCCGTCGAGCTCTCGCTCGACCCGGGCGATGTCGTCTATATCGGCAAGCTTCTGCTGCGCGAGGAAACCCGCAAGCGCAAGGTCAAGAAGGACGGCAAGACGGCCACCCAGGAGGTCAAGCGGGTGGTGCTCGACGTCCAGGACGACATGAAATCGGCCAAGGCGGCGGTTTCCGAGGTCCATCCATTGCAGGCCCCGGCCTTGAAGCGCCGCCTCGTCAAGCGGGCGGGTTGATGCGCACCGTTCACCTGCGCATCGAAGGCCGTGTCCAGGGCGTCGGCTATCGCTACTGGGCTGCCGATCGTGCCGAGGAGCTGCAGCTGACCGGCTGGGTGCGCAACCGCCGCGACGGTGCCGTCGAGGCGGTGATTTCCGGACCCGAAGCCGACGTCGAGCGCATGATCGCTCTCTGTCGCCAGGGCCCGCGCGACGCCGCCGTGACGGCGGTCGAGATTGTCGAGGAGAGCGGTGCGTTCGAGGCCTTCACCATCGAGCCCACCGCCTAGGCAGTAGGCAGTAGGCAAGGGCACCGATCACTGCCTATTGCCTATTGCCTTTATTTCTAATGAAACAGCCTCGCCGGGAGGGGTGTCCGGCGAGGCTGCAGAGCGAGGTCAGGACCGGGGCGGGGTCGGGGCAGGGGATGGTCCCGGTCGACTGGCCTGCAAAAAAGGCGGTGGCAGAGAGCTCCCTTAAAACCGTGCCACCTGAGTTGTCCTGACCCTATTCGCCCGGCGGTGAACCGGTTATGACCGTCTCGTTCATCTGGCGTTCATGTTTGGGACAGGGGTAGGCAGTAGGCAGTAGGCAGTAGGCAGTAGGGAAGGACTCCGCCCACTGCCTATTGCCTATTGCCTACTGCCCCTACTTGACCCCGCCGCCGGAAAGCCGGAAACAGGTCCCGTTCCCAGGCCGGAAGGAAAGGTTCGCGCAATGGAGAGGTTCACCGTTCTGACCGGCGTCGCGGCACCCCTGCCGCTGGTCAACGTCGATACCGACATGATCATCCCGAAGCAGTTCCTGAAGACCATCAAGCGGACCGGCCTCGGCTCGGCACTGTTCGACGAGATGCGTTATGACCGCAGCGGCGAGGAGATCCCCGGCTTCGTCCTGAACCAGCCGGCCTATCGCGAGGCGAAGATCCTGATCGCAGGCGACAATTTCGGCTGCGGCTCGTCCCGCGAGCATGCGCCCTGGGCGCTGCTCGACTTCGGCATCCGCTGCGTCATCTCCACGTCCTTCGCAGACATCTTCTACAACAACTGCTTCAAGAACGGCATCCTGCCGATCACCGTCAGCGCCGAGGACCTGAAGAAGCTGCACGACGATGCCGAGCGCGGCGCCAATGCGACGATCACCATCGACCTGCCGAATCAGGAGATTCGCGGCCCCGACGGCGGCGTTGTCCGCTTCGAGATCGATCCCTTTCGCAAGCACTGCCTGCTCAACGGTCTGGATGATATCGGGCTGACGCTCGAAAAGGCCGAGGCGATCGATCGGTTCGAGAAGGATAAGGCCGAAAGCCGCCCCTGGCTCTGAAAGCGGAAAGACGCCCATGTCCAAGCTTCGCTTCACCCGTGTCCTGGTCAAGCTGTCGGGCGAGGTCCTTGTGGGATCGCAGGGCTACGGCATCGATCTGTCCATGGCCTCCCGCATCGCCGGCGAGGTCAAGGATGCGGTCGACCTCGGGGCCGAGATCGCCCTGGTGATAGGCGGTGGCAACATCTTCCGCGGCGTCTCCGGCGCCGCCGCAGGGCTGGACCGGGCGCGCGCCGACTACATGGGCATGCTCGCCACCGTGATGAACGCGCTGGCCATGCAGGGGGCGCTCGACGGCCAGGGCCTCGACACCAGGGTCATGTCGGCCATCCCGATGCCGACCGTTTGCGAGCCGTTCCAGCGCGATGCCGCCCTGGACCATCTGCGCCACCGCCGTGTGGTGCTGTTCGCCGCCGGCACCGGCAACCCGTTTTTTACCACCGACACCGCAGCCGCGCTGCGTGCCGTCGAGATGAACTGCGACGCCATGCTCAAGGGAACGAGCGTCGATGGCATTTACGCCGCCGACCCCAAGGCGACGCCGGATGCCGAGCGTTTTGACAGCCTTACCTATCAGGAGGTGCTGGCGCGCAATCTCAAGGTGATGGATACCGCGGCAATCGCCCTTGCGCGCGACAATCGTATTCCGGTAATCGTGTTTTCCATCCGCGCGGAAGGCGCTTTGCCGGAAGTCCTCGAGGGCCGAGGGCGCTTCACGATCGTCAGGGATTGATGCTGCGCCGCGGTCCTGGCGAGGGGCGGCTCAGGGAGTTCACGTCATGGCACAACCCACCTCGATCGACCTCAAGGAGCTGAAGCGCCGGATGCACGGCGCCGTCGACGTCCTGAAACATGAATTTGCCGGGCTGCGCACCGGCCGCGCCTCGGTCAGCCTGCTCGAGCCGATCACCATCGAGGCTTATGGCTCGACCATGCCGCTGAACCAGGTCGGCACCATTTCGGTGCCGGAAGCGCGCATGCTGCTGGTCCAGGTGTGGGACCGCGGCCTGGCCGGCGCGGTCGACAAGGCCATCCGCAATTCCGGGCTCGGGCTCAACCCGATCACCGAGGGCCAGACGATCCGGGTGCCGATCCCGGAGCTTTCGACCGAGCGCCGCCGCGAGCTCACCAAGGTCGCCCACCAATATGCCGAGAAGGCCCGGGTGGCGGTGCGCAACGTCCGGCGCGACGGCATGGATCTGCTGAAGCGGCTCGAGCGCGACGGTCACATCAGCGAGGACGAGCATCATCAGAAGAATGATGAGGTCCAGAAGATGACCGACGCCATCATCAAGGAGATCGACGAGGCGCTGCAGCACAAGGACAGCGAGATCATGCAGGTGTGATCACGGTCCGGCGTCGAGCGGGACGGAGGGTATGAAAATCGATCCGATGCCACGGGGAGCACCCCGCCATGTGGCTATCATCATGGATGGCAATGGCCGTTGGGCGCATCAACGGTCGCTTCCCCGCTCCGCCGGTCACCGCCAGGGCGTCGAGGCGGTGCGCCGTGCTGTCCGCGCCGCCATCGAGTTCGAGATTTCCTATCTGACGCTTTACAGCTTCAGCGCCGAGAACTGGTCGCGCCCGCCCGAGGAGGTGAGCTATCTGCTGACGCTGCTGCGGCGCTTCATCCGCCAGGACGTGGCGGAACTCCATGCCGCCAATGTCCGCATTCTGGTCATTGGCGAACGCGACGGCCTTGCCGACGACATCGTCCAGATGATCGACGAATGCGAGAGCCTGACTGCCGGCAACACCGGCCTCGCCCTCATCGTCGCCTTCAACTATGGCAGCCGTCAGGAGATCGTGCGCGCCGCCCGCCTGGTCGCGACCGAGGTGGCCGCCGGCCGGCTTGCTCCCGATTCGATCGGACCCGAGCACCTGGCGGCGGCGCTCTACCTTCCCGACATACCCGATCCCGACCTGCTGATTCGAACGAGCGGCGAGCAGCGACTGTCGAATTTTCTGCTGTGGCAGCTTGCCTATACCGAATTCGTGTTCGTCGAGGAGCACTGGCCCGATTTCAACCGCGAGGTCTTTGCCCGCGCCATTGGCGCCTTCCACCAGCGCGAGCGGCGCTTCGGCGGGATCACCGCCCAGGCTTTGTAGCAGATCCGATGGCGGAGCCATTGGCAGGCAACGACATCATGGCCCGCTGGCGCGATCTCAGATTGCGCAGCCTCGCCGCAGCCGTGCTGGCGCCGGTGAGCCTGCTCGTCGCCTGGCTCGGCGGCGTCTGGTTCGAATTCGCCGCCATGCTGCTCGGCCTGGTCATGGCGCTCGAATGGTGTCGCATGGTGTTCCGCGACGACCGCGGCCAGATCCTGATTCATGCCGCAAGCGCCGTCTTGGCCGCGCCGGTGTCGCTGCGGCTTGGTCCTGACTTCGCGCTGGCGCTGGTCTGCCTGTTCTGGGCGGTGAGCCTGGGGCGCCTGTGGTCGTCCGGCGATCAGCTGAGCGTCTGGCGGATCCTCGGCATTCCCTATGTGTCCCTCCCGCCGCTTTCCTTGGTGGTCCTGCGCGCCGACGAAGGCCTCGGGCTGACCGCCATCGTCTTCATCTTCGCCGTCGTCTGGGCAGCCGATTCCGCTGCCTATTTCGCCGGCCGGGCATTGGGCGGGCCACGCCTGGCGCCCTCGGTTTCGCCGAACAAGACCTGGGCCGGCCTCGGCGGAGCGGTGCTTGCCGCGACCCTTGCCGGGCTTGTGGTGGCGGTCCTGTCCGGCCTGGCGTGGCTCCCCATGGCCTTGTTGAGTGTCCTCCTGGCGGTGAGCGAGCAGGCGGGAGACCTTTTCGAATCCGCCGCCAAGCGGGCCTGCGACATCAAGGATACCGGCAGCCTCATCCCCGGGCATGGCGGGGTGCTCGACCGCGTCGACGGGCTCATTGCCGCGGTCTCGATCGCCGCATTGCTCGGCGCCTGGCGGGGCGGTTTTGACCAGCCGGCGGCCGGGCTTCTGATATGGTAGACAGGCCATGAGCACGCATCCGCCGCGCCGCCTCACCATCCTTGGCGCCACCGGTTCGATCGGCACCTCGACGCTTGATGTCCTGGCGCGCCATCCCGGTGCTTTCGAGGTCGAGGCGCTGGTCGCCAACCACAACCTCGCCGCCCTCGCCAAGGCCGCGCAAGGCTGCCGGGCCCGCCTGGCCGTCACCGCCGACCCGGCGCTTTATGGCGACCTCAAAGGGATGCTGGCCGGCACCGGCACCGAATGCGCCGCCGGGCCGCAGGCGGTTGTCGAGGCAGCACAGCGCCCGGCCGATATCGTGATGGCCGCGATCGTCGGGGCCGATGGGCTCGAGCCCACGCTTGCCGCCGCGAGGCAGGGCGCCACCATCGCGCTTGCCAACAAGGAATGCTTGGTCTCGGGTGGTGAGGTGTTCACCCGCACCGCCGAGACCGCCGGGGCGCGCATCCTGCCCGTCGACAGCGAGCACAGCGCCATTTTCCAATGCCTCGAGCCGGAAAATCTCGATCATCTCGAGCGCATCACGCTCACCGCCTCGGGCGGACCCTTTCGCACCCGCTCGCGCGACGAGCTGGCCCGGGCCACCCCTGCCGATGCGCTGAAGCATCCCAACTGGTCCATGGGACGCAAGGTGACCATCGACTCGGCGACGCTCATGAACAAGGGTCTCGAGCTGATCGAGGCATTCCATTTGTTCCCGGTCGAGCTCGAGCAGCTCGCGGTGGTGATCCATCCGCAGTCCATCGTCCACAGCTTTGTTTCCTATCGAGACGGGTCGGTGATCGCCCAGCTCGGGGTCCCCGACATGCGGACGCCCATTGCCTATGCGCTGGCCTGGCCGCGGCGAATCGCTGCCCCGGTCAAGGCCCTGGACCTGGCCCAGGTCGGCACATTGACCTTCGAGACGCTCGACGCCGAGCGATTCCCTTCGGTCAACCTGGCACGCCACGCACTTCGTTGTGGCGGAAGTGCCGCAACCATCCTAAATGCAGCAAACGAGGTGGCAGTCGCGGCCTTCCTCGCCGAGGAATTGCGATTTCTCGCCATCACCGAGCTCGTCGGGCGCACTTTGGCGCGTGCCGAGCGCGACGGGGCGGTGGCGCCGCTGTCGAGCCTCGACGACGTCTGGGCGGCCGATCGTTACGGTCGTGCCGTGGCCCAGGAGTTGGCGCGACACTTGCTTGACTGAGAATCGGACCGTTGGAGCCGGAGGCCGTATGAACGTCGCGAGTCTGTTTGCTGCACCGCTTGATGTGCTGGGCGGTTATGTCCTGCCCTTCCTCCTGGTCCTCACTGTCATCGTTTTCGTCCATGAGTTCGGGCATTTCCTCGTGGCCCGCTGGTGCAGTGTCGATGTCGAGGTGTTCTCGATCGGCTTCGGCCGTGAAATCTTTGGTTGGCAGGACCGCCACGGCACCCGCTGGAAGGTGTGCTGGCTGCCGCTGGGCGGCTATGTGAAATTTGCAGGGGATGCCAATGCGGCAAGCCTCCCCTCGCCGGACCGCCCTGTCGATGGCGCCGCCGCGCCGGGCGATTTTCACGGCAAGCCGGTGTGGCAGCGTGCCGCGGTCGTGGTCGCCGGGCCGGCCGCCAACTACCTCCTCGCCATCCTCATCTTCTTCCTGTCGCTGACTTTCATCGGCGTTCCCGTGA
Organism: Aestuariivirgaceae bacterium; assembly: GCA_036265615.1. GTDB lineage: Bacteria > Pseudomonadota > Alphaproteobacteria > Rhizobiales > Aestuariivirgaceae > DATAFF01. The sequence goes on along the minus strand of DATAOT010000102.1, from coordinate 16,238 downwards.
ACGAGCCCAAGGTCAACGTCGTGCGGCCGGGCGGCGCCGCGGCGGCCGCCGGGATCCTGCCGGGCGACATCATCCGCAAGGTCAACGGCGAGCCCACAGCGAGCTTCGAGGATGTCCAGAAGATCGTGGCGCCGCGCGCCGGCCAGCCGCTCCGAATCGAGGTGGAGCGCGCCGGTCGCCCCGTCGAGCTGACGGTAACGCCGGTCGAAACCGAGCTCAAATCGGGCAATGCGTCGGTCAAGATCGGCCTGATCGGCATTGAGCGCTCGACCAGCGCCGCCCGCACCTATCTGCACAAGGGCGCCGGCGAGGCGCTGGAAACGGCGCTTTCCGACACCTGGTTCATCACCTCCCAGTCCGTCCTCTATGTCGGGCGCATGCTGTCGGGCAGCGAAGGGACCGGCCAGCTCGCCGGCCCTCTCGGCATCGCCGAGATGACCGGCCGCGCCGCCTCGCTTGGAATTTTCGAGTTCCTGCGGATTGCCGCCGTGCTCTCGGTGAGCATCGGCTTGATCAACCTGTTCCCCATCCCGATGCTCGATGGCGGTCACCTGCTTTATTACGCGATCGAGGCCGTGAGGGGCCGTCCGCTGGGCCAGGATGCCCAGGAATTCGGCTTCAAACTGGGGTTTGCGCTCGTCCTCACGCTCATGGTTTTCGCCACCTGGAACGATATTGTTCGCTTTGTGTCCTCATGGGTGAGTTCATAACAACCTGAAATGCGGCAGGAATTGAAGGTTTGCATGTGCTCCAAAACAGCGTAAAACATTAGCGGGGATTCGTGCCTGGGGCGGCACGGCAAGAAGGGTGAGATCGCTACATGCTGTATCGGTTGCTGACCGTGGGCTTTGTTGCGCTTGCCGTCATGGTGGCAGGACCGATTTCGGGGCTTTTTTCAACGCAGGCGCTGGCTCAGGCAGTGGGGCAGATCCTCGTCGAGGGCAACCAGCGCGTCGAACCCGAGACCGTCCGCTCCTATATGCAGATTCAAGCGGGCGAGGTCGCGACCGAGGACAAGGTCGACGATTCGATCAAGGCGCTGTTCCAGACCGGTCTGTTCTCCGACGTCCAGATCCTGCGTCGCGGCAAGGACCTTGTCGTCAAGGTTGAGGAAAATCCGCTCATCAACCGTGTCAATTTCGAAGGCAATTCCGAGCTCGACGACGCCGCGCTCGCCAAGGAGGCAGAGCTCAAGGAACGCACCATCTTCACCCGCTCGCGGGTCCAGGCCGACGTTCAGCGCCTGGTCGCGCTCTATCGCCGTTCGGGCTACTTCGCGGCCCGGATCGAGCCCAAGATCATCCGCCTGCCGCAGAACCGCGTGAACCTCGTGTTCGAGATCCACGAGGGCATCGCGACCAAGGTCGCCAGCATCAACTTCATCGGCAACCAGGCATTCAGCGACTACTCGCTGCGCTCCGTCATCACCACCGGCGAGCATGCGTGGTGGAAGTTCTTTTCCACCTCCGACACTTACGATCCCGACCGGCTGAACTACGACAAGGAACTTCTGCGCCGTTATTATCTCAAGAACGGTTTTGCCGACTTCCGCGTCATCTCGGCCAACGCCGAGCTCGCGCCGGACGGCGAGAGCTTCTACATCACCTTCGTTGTCGAGGAGGGTCCCGAATACACCGTGGGCAATGTCGCGGTGAACGCCGGCGGGACGTCGCTCGATGCCAACGCCCTGGGCTCGGCCGTGACCTTCGGCAAGGGCACGACCTACGACGCCAGCAAGGTCGACAAGTCGGTCGAAACGCTGACCATCGAGGCCGGCAAGGCGGGCTATGCCTTCGCCAAGATCCAGCCCGACATCAAGCGCGACGAAGCCAACCGCCGGCTCGACGTCGTGTTCAACGTGCAGGAGGGGCCGCGGGTCTATATCGAGCGCATCGACATTGTCGGCAACGTGCGCACGCTCGACGAAGTGATTCGCCGCGAGCTCCAGCTCTATGAAGGCGATGCCTATAACCGCATTCTGGTCGACCGGGCCCGCCGCCGCCTCACCGCCCTCGACTTCTTCTCCAAGATCGATTTCAAGGAGCAGCCCGGCAGCGCCCCCGACAAGGTCGTGCTGGTGATCCAGGTCGAGGAGAAGTCGACCGGCACGGTGAACTTCTCCGCCGGCTACTCCACCCAGGAGGGCGTGATCGGCTCGGTCAGCGTTTCGGAGCGCAACTTCCTCGGCCGCGGCCAGTATGTGAACCTGGCGACCGCCTTGAGCTTCCAGCGGCAGAGCGTCAATTTCAGCTTCACCGAGCCCTATTTCCTCGGCCGCAACATCGCTGCCGGCGTCGACGCCTTCGCCACCCGCACCGACCAGGAGCAGGAGTCGTCCTTCACCATGCAGCAGGTGGGCGGCGCGGTCAGGACCGGCTTCCGGATCTCGGAGCTTGCCCGCCTCACCACCAAATATCAGTTCACCCATCGCGTGGTGGACGTGACCGACCCGAACCAGGTGTCGCTCGCCATTCGCGATGCCGCCGGCACCGACAACATCTCGCTCGTGAACTCGACCGTCACCCTCGATGATCTCGACAATCCGTTGAAGCCGACCTCCGGCTACCGCCTCCAGACCACCGGCGAGGTGGCGGGTCTCGGCGGTGACGTCCATTATGGCTCGGTCGATGCTGCCGCCTATTACTTCATGCCCTTGCTGTTCGACGGGGTGGTGCTGAAGCTCAAGGCCACCGGCGGTACCATCATGGGCTGGAATAATGAGCAGGTGCCGATTCTCGACCGCTTCTTCAAGGGTGGCGACTCCTTGCGCGGCTTCATGCGCGCCGGTATCGGCCCGCGCATGGAGCGTCCGAACACCGATGGCGCAACCGACTCGATCGGCGGCGAGACCTACGGCATCGGCACGGTGGAGACCATCTTCCCGCTCGGCCTGCCCGAGGAGTTCGGTCTCGAGGGCACGGTCTTCACCGATGTCGGCACCTTGTTCGGCGCGCCCGAGAAGAATGAGCTGGATCCCGACTGCACCAACGGAGTCTGCAACGTATTCGGCAAGAATCCCGCTCTGCGCGCCTCAGTCGGAGCGGGCCTGATCTGGGACTCGCCGTTCGGGCCGCTTGAGCTCGACGTTGCCTGGCCGGTGGTCAAGCAGTCCTATGACAAGACCGAGTTGGTGCGGTTCAGCGTCGGCACGCGCTTCTGACAGTGGTGGCTCCTGATGTCGGCTGAGGCGGAGGGACGAGCCAGTCTCGGCACGGCGGACATTGCCCGCATCATGGCGATGCTGCCGCACCGCTACCCGTTCCTGCTCATCGATCGCATCATCGACATGGACCGGGATATCTCGGCCACCGGCATCAAGAACGTCACCATCAACGAGCCGTTCTTCCAAGGCCATTTCCCGCAAAATCCGGTGATGCCAGGCGTGCTCATCATCGAGGCCATGGCTCAGACCGCCGGCGGCCTCGTGCTCGCGCATCTCGGCGAGATCAATTCCGGCAAGCTCGTTTATTTCATGGCAATCGACCATGCCCGGTTCCGCAAGCCGGTGGTGCCCGGAGACGTGCTGCACCTGCCGGTGAGGCAGCTTCAGAAACGTGGCAATGTCTGGCGTTTCGCCGCCGAGGCGCAGGTCGACAAGCGCAAGGTCGCGGAAGCCGAGATCAGCGCCATGCTGGTGTCGCGGCCAACGGAATAGCCAATAGCAAATGCCCCTCACCAGCTTCGATGAGGGGCAGTCATTCGCTCTCCGCTATTGCCCGTTTTAGGCCCGTTCGCTCGCCGGAACATAGTCGCGGCGCTTCGGCCCGGTATAGAGCTGGCGCGGTCGTCCGATTCGCTGGGTCGGGTCCTCGATCATTTCCTTCCATTGCGCGAGCCACCCGACGGTCCGGGCAATGGCGAATAGAACCGTGAACATCGAGGTCGGGAAACCGAGCGCCCTGAGCGTGATGCCGGAATAGAAATCGATGTTGGGATAGAGCTTCTTCTCGATGAAGTACTCGTCCTTGAGGGCTATCTGCTCGAGTTCGACGGCCACATCGAGCAGCGGGTCGTCCTTGATCCCGAGATCGTTCAGCACCTCGTGACAGGTGCGCTGCATGATGCGGGCGCGCGGGTCGTAATTCTTGTAGACCCGGTGTCCGAACCCCATGAGGCGGAAGGGATCGTTGCGATCCTTCGCCCTGGCGACGAATTTCGGGATGTTCTCCGGAACGCCGATTTCCGCCAGCATCTTGAGCGCTGCCTCGTTGGCGCCGCCATGCGCCGGTCCCCACAGGCAGGCAATCCCGGCGGCAATGCAGGCAAAGGGATTGGCGCCGGACGAGCCGGCGAGTCGCACCGTCGACGTCGATGCGTTCTGTTCATGATCGGCATGAAGAATGAAAATCTTGTCCATCGCCTGCGACAGCACCGGATTGGGCTTGAACGGCTCGCAGGGCACGGCGAAGCACATCTGCAGGAAGTTGCCGGCGTAGTTCAAATCGTTGCGCGGATACATGAAGGGCTGCCCGATGGCGTATTTGTAAGCCATCGCGCCGATGGTCGGCAGCTTGGCGATCATCCGCCGGATCGCGATCTCCCGCTGCTTTGGATCATTGACGTCGGTGGAGTCGTGATAAAAGGCCGACATTGCACCCACCACTCCCACCATGACCGCCATCGGGTGCGCATCGCGCCGGAAACCCGAATAGAAACGGATCATCTGCTCATGCAGCATGGTGTGATGGGTGATCGCGCCCTCGAACTCCTTGCGCTGGCTGGCATCGGGCAGCTCGCCGTAGAGCAGCAGATAGGCGGTCTCGATGAAGTCTCCATGCTCGGCCAGCTGCTCGATCGGATAGCCACGATAGAGCAGAATGCCCTCGTCGCCATCGATATAGGTGATTTTTGAATCGCAGCTTGCCGTCGAGGTATAGCCCGGATCGTAGGTGAAGACATGCGCGTCCTTGTAGAGATTTCCGATGTCGATGACGTTGGGGCCGAGCGTCCCGTGACGCACCCGAAGTTCCAGTTCGTCGCGGCGATAACGCAGCTGCGCGACTTCGTCTGACGGCTCCATGGAGCACACCTTTCCCAAATGGTTTGGGGCTGTTTCATCGCTAGCCCAATAGCCATAATGCTGCAAGTGCTGCCATGGTTTCGCGCCTGCACAATTCTGTTCTCAAACGGCCTGGTCGCCGATCCTGGAAAGCGACTCCTGGCGGCCAAGGGCAGCGAGCACGTCGAAGATTCCCGGCGATGTCGAGCTGCCGGTCAGCGCGGCCCTGAGCGGCTGGGCCAGCTTGCCGAGCTTCAGCCCCCGCGCCTCGGCAAAGGATTTGACAGCCGCTTCAAGCGCCGGCGCGCTCCACTCCGCCTGCTCGAGCACCGGCAGAAGCGCTTTCAGCGCCTGTCGGCCCTCGCCTGCAAGAATGGCCTGCGCCTTGTCGTCCATGGCAAGCGGCCGCCCCGCGACCAGGAAGCGGGCCGATTCCATGAGCTCGACCAGGGTCTTCGCCCGCTCCTTCAGCCCCGGCATGAGGCGCTCGAGCCGGGCCAGAGCATCGGCGTCGAGCCTTGCAAGCATGATCGCGCCGCCCGGCACATGGGGGAGGAACTCGACAAGCGCCGCGATGAGCTGGTCATCGGGTGTGGCGCGCAGATAATGCCCATTGAGGTTTTCAAGCTTTGCGAAGTCGAACCGAGCCGGCGACCTCCCGACATGATCGAGATCGAACCAGCGGACCAGCTGCTCGGTGGAGAAAATCTCGTCGTCGCCGTGGCTCCAGCCGAGCCGCGCCAGGTAATTGCGCATCGCCGCCGGCAGATAGCCCATGGTGCGGTAGGCATCGACCCCGAGCGCTCCATGACGCTTCGACAGCTTGGCGCCGTCCGGCCCGTGGATCAGCGGCAGATGGGCCATCACCGGCACCGGCCAGTCGAGGGCCTCGTAAATCTGGCTCTGCCGCGCTGCATTGGTGAGATGATCGACGCCGCGGATGATATGGGTCACGCCCATGTCGTGATCGTCGACCACCACGGCCAGATTGTAGGTCGGGGTGCCGTCCGAGCGCAGGATGATCAGATCGTCAAGCTCGCGATTGTGGAACACGACCCGCCCCATCACCTGGTCCTCGATGATGGTCTCGCCCTCGCTCGGCGCCTTGAACCGGATGGCCGGCGCGACACCCTCCGGCGCCTCGCTCTCCGGGCGGTCGCGCCAGCGCCCGTCATAGCGCGGCGGCAGCCCGGCGGCTGCCGCCCGCTCCCGCATCTCCTCGAGTTCGTCCGCCGTGCAATAACAGCGATAGGCCCTGCCGCGCCGCAGCAGCTCCTCGGCGATCGCCCGGTGACGCGCCGCCCGGGCGAATTGCGACAGCGGCTCGCCGTCCCAATCGAGGCCTAGCCATTGGAGCCCCTCCAGGATGGCCTGGATGGCCGGTTCGGTTGAGCGCTGCCGGTCGGTGTCCTCGATCCGCAGCAGCATGCGGCCGCCATGGCCCCGGGCATAGGCCCAGTTGAACAGCGCGGTCCTCGCACCGCCGATATGGAGGAAGCCGGTCGGGGAAGGTGCAAACCGGGTGACGACGGGCAGTGACATTCGGCCCAGTCTCCGCAATGATCGAGATGACGACGTGAGCTGGGGGATCTAGCACGGGCCGCCCGCCGTCACCAAGGGCCGGGCTTGTGCTGGATGATGGGGAATGGATTTCGAGCTGGCCTGGGAGCGGCCGCCGGAGGCGCCGCCGGTCGCCCACGGGACGATTGCCGGACTGGTTGCAGCCCTGCGCCGGCAGCTCGCATCCGCCTTCGCCGCACAGCGACAGTGCTGGCCGCTCTGGGTTCCGGTCGCGTTGGCTGCCGGCGTCGCCGTCTATTTCGCCATGCCGGTCGAGCCGCATGGCTTGTTCGCCGCGCTCGCCGCGACCCTTGCCGTTGCCATCGTTGTTCAGATTCGCCGCGGCGCCTGCAAGCCGGCCTTTCTGCTCCTGGCCGCCTGCGCCGCCGGTTTCACCGCGGCCAAGGCCCGCACGCTCTGGCTCGACACGGCGATGCTTGCCGCCCCGACCGGCGATGTGGTGCTGACCGGGCGCATCGTCGGGCTGGCCCCGATCGGCGAGCGCTCGCTTCGCCTGGTTCTGGACGATGTGCAGCTCGAGGCCATCGAGCCGAATCGCGCGCCGCGCCGCGTCGAGCTCCGGATGCCCGGGCCGGCGCCGCGGCTCTCCCGGGGCGCCACCATCAGGGTGCACGCTCTGCTTTATCCGCTTGCGCCTCCATTGCTGCCCGGCACCTACGATCACGCTCGCACCTTGTGGTTCGCCGGCATCGGCGCCACCGGCCGGGCCCTGCGCCGGCCGGACATCATCGCCGCGCCAACCGGCCCGGCGCTTGCCGACTGGATCGACGATCTGCGCGACGCGATCGGCGCCCGCATCCGGGCAGCACTGCCCGGGCCGATGGGCGCATTTGCCGAGGCCCAGATCACCGGCGAGCGCGGCCATCTTCCCCGCGGCATCAATGACGCGCTGCAGGTTTCGGGACTCGCCCACATCCTCTCGATTTCCGGCCTGCACATGGCGCTGGTGGCGGGGGGTGTCTTCACGGTGCTGCGCGCGCTCCTGGCGCTCTCGCCGTGGCTGGCCCTCACCCGGCCGATCAAGGCCTGGGCAGCGGTCGGCGCGCTGCTCGCGGCTGCGATCTATCTGGCGCTCTCGGGCGGTGGCGTTGCCACCTGGCGCTCGGCGATCATGATCGTCATGCTGTTCGCCGCGGTGCTCCTCGAGCGGCCGGCCCTGTCGCTGCACAATCTGGTCGCCACCGCGGCGCTGCTGATCGTCATGAGCCCGGAGGCGGTGCTGTCGGCAAGCTTCCAGATGTCGTTTCTCGCCGTGATGGGCCTGATCTCGGCGCATGAGGCATGGTCGGGCAGGCGGGCCAGCCGGGAGCGGGAAGGCGACGACGGCGGCAAGGTCCGCTGGACCCGCCTCGTCTTCCGCCGCCTCCTCGCCGCCGCGCTCGCGATGACGGCCACCACGGTGGTGGCGAGCCTGTGCAGCGGCCTGCCGGCCGTCTACCACTTCAACCGGCTCTCGGCCTACGCGGTCATCGCCAATGCGCTGGCTCTTCCGGTCGTCTCGCTGCTGGTCATGCCGGCGGCGCTTGCCGCGATGGTCGCCATGCCCTTCGGCCTGGAATTTCTGCCGCTTCAGCTCATGGGCGTCGGGCTCGCGGCGGTGGCCAGGATCGCTGCGACCATTGCTGCCCTGCCCGGTGCCCGCACGGCCATTGCCTCGCCTCCGCTGCCGGCGATGATGGCGATGACCGCCGGGCTCCTTTTCCTCTGCCTCTGGCGGGGGTGGACCCGGCTGCTCGGCCTTGTCGCCATCCTGGCCGGCATCGGCCTGGCCGGTCTTCATTCGGAGCCCGACATCCTGGTCGAGCGGCGCGGCGCGACCGTCGCCGTCCGCGCCGAAGACGGTCGCCTGGCCTTCCCCTTGCAGCGAAAGGCCCGCTTCACTGTCGAGAAATGGTTGCTGCATGAGGGCGACTCCGCAACGTTCAAGGAAGCCCTCGAACGGCCCGGCTGGTCTTGCACGCCGACCGCCTGCCGTGCCGTCGTGAAGGGACGGCGGCTGGTCTTCTTGACGAGCGACCTCGCGGCCGGCGCGGCATCGGCCCTGTGCGGCGACGCCGAGATCGTCATCGCCGCCGTGCCGCTGCGCGGCGCCTGCCGCGGCGCGCGCCTGCGCATCGACCGCTTCGATCTGTGGCGCAAAGGCGCCCATGCCATTTACCTCGATGGTGATCGGTGGCGCGTGGTCTCGGCGCGAGACGAGCAAGGCCAGAGGCCCTGGGTTGTCCACCCGGTGCCCCGTGCCTCCATCCGCAGCGCCACGTCCTTGAAAAGCCTCAATATTTACGGATTAAGCCGACCAGCGTTCCCTGCACCCGCACCCGATCCGGCCCGAAAATTCTGGTTTCATAGGCCGGATTGGCCGCTTCGAGCGCCACCGAGTCGCCCTTGCGGCGCATTCGCTTGAGGGTCGCCTCCTCGTCATCGACCAGCGCCACGACGATCTCGCCATTGCGCGCCGTTTCGGTGCGTCGGATCAAGACGGTATCGCCGTCGAGAATGCCGGCCTCGATCATCGAGTCGCCTTTGACCTCGAGGGCAAAGTGATCACCGGTGCCGAGAAGATCCGGTGGCACGTTGATGTTGTGCGTGTGATCCTCGATCGCCGAGATCGGCACGCCGGCAGCAATGCGCCCCATGACCGGCACCGCGACCCCCTGCGGCGCCCCGTCGGCCCGCGTCGCCAGCGGCTTGACCTTGCCGAGCGATCCCTCGATCACATTGGGAGAGAACGCCCGGCGCGGGGCCGCCAGGCCCGGCGCGACCGACTCCGGCAGCTTGACCACCTCGAGCGCCCGGGCGCGATGCGCAAGGCGCCGGATGAAGCCCCGTTCCTCGAGCGCCGTGATGAGCCGATGGATCCCGGATTTCGACCGCAGATCAAGAGCTTCCTTCATTTCCTCGAAGGAGGGAGGAACGCCGGCCTCTTTCAGCCTTTCGTGGATGAACATCAGCAGTTCATATTGCTTGCGCGTCAGCACGCTTCCCCCTTCCGGCCCAAAAACCGGCGCCTCGGAACAAAACTGAAACATCTTTACCTGTTCCCATTATGTTCGGCAAGCGCAATCTCGACCTAGAAGTCGATTTCCAGGATCTCGACCATCTCCCCGGGCAGTGCCGGGGCAGCGTGCGGGGGGCGCACGATCAGCGCTTGCGCGGCATGCAGGGTGCGCTGCATCGAGCTGTCCTGCCGCGGGAACGGCGCCGTCGTCATCGTCCCGTCGGGGTGCCGCCGCAGGCTCGCCCGCAGGTAGTCCTGACGATGGTCGTTGGCAGGAAGCGGCGTTTCGAGCTTTGCCGTCTGCAACTGCTCCTCGCCCGCCAACCCGAGCAGGCCGGCAATCAGCGGCTTGAGGAAGAGCCGCGCGCACAGCATGGCCGAGACCGGGTTTCCCGGCAGGCCGAGGATTCGCTGCTGGCCGGCGCTGGCGAACATCAGCGGCTTTCCCGGTCTGATGGCCACCTGCCAGAAGCCAAGCCTGATGCCGCGGCCTTGCAGCGCCCCGCGCACGAGATCGTGCTCGCCGACCGAGGCGCCGCCGATCGTGATCAGGATGTCGGCCGACTCGGCCCTCGCGATCGCCTGCTCGGTCGCTGCGAGCTCGTCTGCGACGATGCCGAGATCGAGCGGCTGGCCGCCAAACTGCTGCACCATGGCGGCAAGCGCATGGCCGTTGGACGACACGATCTGGTCGTCCCGCGGCAGAGCGCCGGGCGGCACCAGCTCATCGCCGGTTGCGAGGATCGCGACCAGCGGCCGGCGTCGCACCGGTACGCTCGCCCGGTTCAGCGCCGCCGCCAGCCCGATGGCGCGCGGGTTGAGCACACTTCCGGCCGGCACGACCACCTCGCCGCGCCGGAAATCGAGCCCCGCGGCTCGTATGTGACGTCCGACAGCCGCCTCGGTCTCGACGATGACGATATCGCCCGCCTGCCGGGCATTCTCCTGGATGACGACGGTGTCGGCGCCCGCCGGAACCGGTGCGCCGGTAAAGATTCGCACCGCCTCGCCCGGGCCGACTTCGCCCTCGAACCGGCGACCCGCCGGCGCCTCGCCGATCACCTTGAGGCGGGCCGGTAGGCTCGCGAGATCCTTCGAACGCACGGCGAATCCGTCCATTGCCGAGGCGGGGAAGGGCGGCTGGTCGCTGCCGGCCCGCAAATCCTGCGCCAGCACCCGCCCATGGGCATCTGCCAATGCCGCCATTTCCTCCGGCAATGGCTCGACGCCGGCGAGAATCAGCGCCCGGGCCTCGCTGACCGGCAAGAGCGCCATTTCATTCTGCCCGGTAGTCGCCCGACCGGCCGCCCGATTTGGCGACCAGCCTGATGTCGGTGATGCGCATCGCCCGATCCACCGCCTTGACCATGTCGTAAAGCGTGAGGCACGCCACCGACACCGCGGTGAGCGCCTCCATTTCGACGCCGGTCCTGCCCTCGACCGCAACGGTCGCGCTCACCACGACCGCGTTTCGCGCCGGATCGGCGCCGAGCGTGACCGCGATCTTCGAGATCATCAGCGGATGGCAGAGCGGAACGAGCTCATGCGTCCGCTTTGCCGCCATAATGCCGGCGATCCGCGCCGCCGCCAGCACGTCGCCCTTGGGCGCCTTGCCCTCCATGATCATCGCGAGCGTCGCCCGTTCCATCACCACAAGCCCGCTGGCCGTCGCCTCGCGCAGCGTCACCGCCTTGTCGGAAACATCGACCATCCGGGCGCGACCGTCCTCATCGAGATGGGTGAGCCGCGACTTGGCCATGCTACACCCCGGCGCTCGCCCTGGCCGGCTTGTGCAGGATGGCGCGGGTCGCGGCCTCGACGTCGCGCTGTCGCATCAGGCTCTCGCCGATGAGGAAGGCGTTGATGCCCGAGCGCGCGAGCCGCGCCAGGTCCGCCGCCACCCCGATCCCGCTCTCGGCAACGCCGATCGCCGCCGAAGGCAGCAGCGGCGCCAACCGCTCGCTGGTCTCGAGCCGCGTCTCGAAGGTCCTGAGATCGCGATTGTTGATGCCGATCAACCGGGTCTTGAGCCTGAGCGCACGTTCGAGCTCCGGCTGGTCATGAACCTCGCACAGCACATCCATGCCAAGCTCCTCGGCCTTGGCCTCGAGATCGCTCGCAAGCGCGTCGTCGATCATCGCCATGATCAGGAGAATGCAGTCCGCCCCGAGCGCCCGCGCCTCGGCGACCTGATAGGGATCGAGCATGAAGTCCTTGCGCAGGACCGGCAGCCGCGTCGCCTCGCGGGCCTCGGTCAGGAATTCCGGCGCGCCCTGGAATGACGGGCGGTCGGTGAGGACGGACAGGCAGGCAGCACCACCCGCTTCATAGGCCCGAGCCAGGCTGGCGGGTGCGAAGTCCGCGCGAATGAGTCCCTTGGAAGGGCTCGCCTTCTTGATTTCGGCGATCAGCCCGTATTCGCCACGGCCGATGCGCGCCTCGAGCGCCGCGCGGAACGGCCGCACCGGCGTCGCGCTGCAGGCGCGTGCCATGACCGCGCTGAGCGGCAGGCGCGATTTCGCCTCGGCCACCTCTTCCCGCTTGTAGGCCGCTATCCGCCCGAGAATATCCGTCACCACCAGGCTCTCCAGCTCAGTTGGACACGCTCACCAGTCGGTCAAGCGCGCGCCGCGCGGCGCCGCTTGCGACTGCCTTGCGGGCGATGGCCACACCCTCCTCGAGATCGCCGGCCGCTTCGGCGACGACCAGCGCCGCCCCGGCCGTCATCAGCGCTGCATCGGCGAACGCGCTGGGCTTGCCGTCGAGCACGGTGCGCAGAGCCTCGGCGTTGTGAGCGGCATCGCCGCCCTTGAGGTCTGCCGCCGCATGCCGCTGCACGCCGGCCATCTCCGGCGTGATCTCGAAGGTTCGCACCGCGCCGTCCCTGAATTCCGCGACCCAGCTCGTGCCGGCGGGGGTGATCTCGTCGAACCCGCCCTCGCCATGCGCCACCCACACCCGCTCCGATCCGAGATTGCCCAGAACCTCGGCCATCGGCTCGATCCACGACCGCGCGAACACGCCGATCACCTGCCGCTTGACGCCGGCCGGATTGGACAGCGGCCCGAGCAGGTTGAAGATCGTGCGCGTGCCGAGCTCGACGCGCGACGGCCCGACATGGCGCATCGCAGCATGATGCGCCGGCGCGAACATGAAGCCGAGCCCGGCTTCGCCGATGCAGCGCGCTATCGTCTCCGGCGGCACCTCGATATTGACCCCGAGCGCCGCCAGCGTGTCGGCAGCCCCGGAGCGCGAGCTCAGCGCCCGGTTGCCATGCTTGGCGATCTTGAGCCCGGCACCCGCCGCGACAAAGGCAGCGCAGGTCGAGATGTTGTAGCTGCCAGAAGCATCGCCCCCGGTCCCGACGATGTCCAGCGCTCCGATCGGCGCCTCGACCCTGAGCATCCGCTCGCGCATCGCCATCACCGCGCCGGTGATCTCGCTCACCGCCTCGCCCCTGACCCGGAGCGCCATCAGGAAACCGCCGATCTGGGCCGGCGTGGCCTCGCCCGACATCATGATGTCGAACGCCCGTTTGGCTTCCTCGACGCTGAGCGGGCGCCCGTCCGCGGCCTTGGCGATCAGCGGCTTGAACTCGGACATGAACCGCCTCGCCTCAATGCTTCACGACGGCGCCGGCAATGCCGAGGAAGTTCCTGAGTATCTTGTGGCCTTGCTCCGAGGCAATGCTCTCGGGATGGAACTGCACGCCATGGACCGGCAGCGTGCGATGCTCCATGGCCATGATCAGCCCGTCATCCGTCTCGGCGGTGATGTGGAGGCAGTCCGGCAGGGTAGGGCGGTCGACGATCAGCGAATGATAGCGCGTGGCCTGGAAGGTCCTCGGCGTGCCTTCGAAAATGCCTTCGCCGCTGTTGGCGATCACCGACAGCTTGCCATGCATGAGCATCGGCGCACGCTTGACGTGACCGCCGAAGGCCTGACCGATCGCCTGGTGACCGAGGCACACCCCGAGCAGCGGCACCTGGGCATCGGCCGCCGCCCTGACGAGATCGAGGCAGATCCCCGCCTCGTTCGGCGTGCACGGCCCGGGCGACAGCACGATGGCCTCCGGCCCGGACGACAGCACCTGGCCGACACTGATCTGGTCGTTGCGATGCACCACCGTCTCGGCGCCAAGCTCGCCGAGATAGTGATAGAGGTTGAAGGTGAAGCTGTCGTAATTGTCGATCAGGATGATCATTGCAGTGCTAAGCCCTTGTACATGCTGGGATCATACCAGAAATCCGGGATCACGCGACCCGCTCCCCTGCCGCCGCGGGCGACCTTTCGAGCGTGTTGCTGATGCGTATAGCAACCCTTGTTGGCGGCCGCCTACGACGAATTGCGTGCCGCCGCCGCCCGCCGCGCCACAATTGTGTTGGCCGCCTGCCGCGCAAACAGCTGATTTCCGCCTTGCTTTAAGTCTTTACCAAGATGGGGTTCAGACCTTGCATTCGCTTTTCCGGCGAGGGGCATGTCATGCGGGATATTCTACGATCGCTCGTCTTTTTTGCCATCCTTCTGTTGATGGCCGCACCGCCTGCGGCTCGAGCGCAGCAGCAGCCGGATGAGAAGCGGATCGCACTGGTCGTCGGCAACGCCGACTACCAGGCCGGCAAGCTGCAGACGTCGGCAAACGATGCCGGTCTCATTGCCCAGACCCTGCAGGCTGCCGGATTCGATGTGGTCGGCGCCCGCGATCTCGACCAGGAATCGCTGCGGCGGGCATTCAAGGACTTTCTCGAGAAAGCCTCTTCCTCCGGACCCAACACGGTCGCGTTCATCTATCTGAGCGGCTACGGCCTGCAGTTGGAGGGCGAGAACTACTTCGTGCCAATCGATGCAACGATTGCCCGCGATCTCGACGTGCCGACCCAGGCGGTCCGCCTCTCCGACTATACGAGGCCGCTCAACTCCTTGAACCTCAAGGCCACGATCCTGGTGCTCGATGCGGCGCGGCAGCATCCCTTTGCCAAGGCAGGAACGCCTCTTGCCGGCGGCCTCGCGCTCGTCGATCCGCCGCCCAATGCGCTCGTCGCCTTCTCCGCCGCACCCGGCACCGTCGCGCCCGATCCAAAGCAGGGATCCTACGGACCCTATGCGCAGGCCCTGACCGAAATGTTGCGCGAGGGTGGCTTAAAGCTCGACGAGCTGTTCGAGCGGGTGCGGCTCAGGGTCAACGCCAGCACCAAAGGCGCCGAGGTGCCGTGGAACGCCAGCAACATCGAGGTGCCCGTCGTCATCTTCGAGCGCGGCGCGGACGCCCCTCCCGAGACGACAGCCGACGCCAAGGCGCCGTCGATCGACAATGAACCCATAGCCGATCTCGGACCGAAGGAGGCCTATAACGCGGCGGTGAATCGCGACACCATCGATGCCTATCAGGAATTCATCACCGCCTTCCCGGAAGATCCTTTGGCGAAACGTGCCCGTGCGCTGATTGCAGCACGCCGCGAGGCGGTGACCTGGGGGCGAACCCGGACCAGCAACACGCCGGCCGCCTATTGGTCCTATCTCAAGCGCTACCCGAAGGGGCCGCATGCGAGCGATTGCCGGCGCCGTCTCGCCTATCTTTCGGCCGAGCTCGAGCCGCCGCCGGTGTTCGACCAGATCGATTACGACGTGCCGCCGCCGCCGCCCGAGGAACTGGCCTATATCGATGGGCCCGCCATCGTGTTCGACGATCCGGAATACGACTTTGCGCCGCCGCCGCCACCGCCGGTCTATTGGCTGCCGCCGGTACCGGTCTACATCGTCGAGCTGCCGCCGCCGCCGCCGCCGATCGCGGTCTTCGTGCTGCCGGTTCCGGTTTTCGTGCCGATCCCGACCTATGTCTACGCGCCGGTCTATGTGGCGCCGCCACCACGCAACATCTATTTCGAGAACATTCACAACGAGGTGGTTTTCAACAACGTCACCAACAAAGTCGTCATCAAGGATCGAGGTGGGCGCACCAGAACCTTGGACTATGGCCGCGACGACCTCCGCCATAACGACAAGGCGCTCGCCCTCGCACCGACCTTGCCGCCCTCGGTCGAACGCAAGGCCAAGAGCTTCGACAGCGGCCGCAAGGACTTGAGCGATTTGGACGAGTCCTCGGGCCAAAAGGGCGGTCAGAGAGATCGGGCGAAGTGGAAGAACCGGCTTCCCGGCGAAGCCTTGCCGGGAACGAATGACAAGGCCGGCAAGCGCACCAATTCCGAAACAGCAATCATCGGCCCGGATGACGCATCGGGACGACGCGGCAAGCGGGAGCGGCTCGACAAGAGGTCCGGCGAGGCCATGCGTGACGGGTTGCAATCGCCCGACGAAACCACCAGCGACCGTCAGCGCCTGAACCGCATGCGGTCCGAAGCGCGCCGCCAGAAGCTGAAAGCGCATTCGCTTGAGGCGCGTGGCGAAAATGGGCAGGACCTGATGTCGGACGAGGCCCCATCGGGCGGGCAGCCGCGGACCGAGCGGCGCAAGCGAATGCGCGATTTTGGCGCCGAGCAGTTTCAGGACCGGCGCCGTCGTTCCTACGACAGGTCGCCGCAATCACTTGCCGACGAGCAGGGGCCGAGCCAGGGCATGGACCAGTTCGGAGGCGGAGGCCGCGCCTGGCGCAAGCAGCAGCAACAGCGCGACTTCCGCAGGAGCGACGAATTCGGAGGCCAA
>DATAOT010000101.1:0-2677 GCA_036265615.1 Aestuariivirgaceae bacterium | reverse complement strand
TGAGATTGCGGGTGGCGCGCAGCAGGCCGACGAGGCCCGCGGCATGCCAGGTGGTGCCCGAGGTCAGCTGCTTGCGCTCGAGGAGGACCACGTCGGTGACGCCGAATTTGGCCAGATGATAGGCGAGCGAGGTGCCGACGATACCGCCGCCAATGATCACGACGTCAGCTCTATGCGGCAACGGTTTCGACATGAAGGGCCTTTTCGTGCAAGGAGGTCAGCGACCTTATCGCTTCCGGCGGCGATCGAGAAGGTGGCGGCCGGCGCTGTTGTCTTGCCGGGGCGATTGGCCTAATCTTTCGCTTCTGTTCGGAATTCAGAACGATTGGTGCACCATGTATCGGGGCGACCTTACTCCCGACCAGGCTTACGAGAAGCTGATGAAGACGCCAGGCGCCGTCCTGGTCGACGTGCGCACGGGGCCGGAATGGGCGTTTGTCGGCGTGCCGGCAGTCGAGGGGCTGCTCCGGATCTCCTGGCAGGACTATCCGCAGATGCGGGTCAACGAGCGCTTCGCCGAGATGGTCGAGCAGGCCGGCGTACCGAAGGATGCGGAGGTGATGCTGATCTGCCGCTCGGGCGCGCGCTCGGCAGCGGCTGCAGCGGCGCTCACCGCCGCCGGTTACGAGAATGCCTGGAATGTCGCGCAAGGCTTCGAAGGCGACCGCGACGCGCAAGGTCATCGCGGGACGGTCGGCGGCTGGAAGGCGGTCGGGCTGCCCTGGGTGCAGAGCTGATGCTGAAACCACCGGGCAAGAACGCCATCCTGGAAAACGCCGGCGAGTCGACGCGGCTGGTCAGGGGCGGCACCGAGCGCAGCCATCATGGCGAGACGGCGGAAGCACTCTTCCTCAATTCCGGCTTCGTCTATCCCGACGGGGAGACGGCGGAGCGGCGCTTCGCCGGCGAGGAGCAGGGCTATGTCTATGCCCGCTACGGCAATCCCACTGTCACCATGTTCGAGGAAAGACTGCGGCTGCTCGAGGGCGCCGAGGCCTGCTACGGCGTCGGTTCGGGCATGGCGGCAGTGTTCGGAGCACTGGCCTGCCAGGTCAAGGCGGGCGATCACATCGTGTCGTCGCGGGCACTGTTCGGGTCGTGCTATCAGATCATCACCAACATCCTGCCCCGCTTCGGCGTGAACTCGACCTTGGTCGACGGCAACGACATGACGCGCTGGCGCGAGGCCATCAAGCCGGGCACCAGGGCGGTGTTCCTCGAAAGCCCGTCAAATCCCGGCCTCGAGATCATCGACATCGCGGCGATCGCAAGCATCGCCCATGAACGCGGTGCGAGCGTGGTCGCCGACAACATCTTTGCCACCCCGATCCTGCAGAAGCCGCTGGCGCTCGGTGCCGATGTGGTGGTCTATTCCGGCACGAAGCACATGGACGGGCAGGGCAGGGTGCTTGGCGGCGCCATCGTCTCGACGATCAAGTTCAAGGAGGAGCAGCTCAAGCCGTTTCTGCGGCATACCGGGCCGTCGCTGTCGCCGTTCAATGCCTGGGTGCTGCTCAAGGGCATGGAGACGCTGAAGCTCAGGGTCATGGCGCAGTGCGACGCCGCCCTGACGATCGCGCGGGCGCTGCAGTCGGTGCCCGGCGTATCGCGGGTGCTCTATCCCTTCCTCGACAGCCATCCGCAGGCGGCTCTCGCCCGTCGCCAGATGTCGGGCGGCGGCACCATGGTGACTTTCGACGTCGCCGGCGGCAAGGCGCAGGCGTTCGACATGCTGCGCCGCTTGAGGCTCATCGACATTTCCAACAATCTCGGCGACGCCAAGTCGCTGATCACCCATCCCGCCTCGACCACCCATCGCAACATCGGCCCCGAGGCGCGCGCCGCCATGGGAATCGGCGAGGGCATGCTCCGGCTGTCGGTCGGGCTCGAGGATGTCGAGGATCTGCTTGCGGATCTCACTCAGGCTTTGGCGGGTCAACATCGTTAACGTCCAGGCCTCTGGACTTCACGCTAAGTTGAAGTCGAAAATGCCCTCCGTTCAGTGACTTAGAAAAATTTTTGTCGCGGAAACGGGTTACCCTCGCCGTTCCCTGTCAGGGTGTTTTCAACCCTCACGCGGAACATGAAGGAGATGATGATGATGCGTAAATTTCTATTGGCCGGAGCCATGCTCGGCCTGCTGATCGGTGTCGCCGGGCCGATGAAGGCGACGGCGCTGACGCTCGATCCGGCAAGCTTGAGCACGCCGGCAATCGGTGACTCGATGGTCGTGAAGGCGAGGGCTGTCGCCTGGCGCGGCCCGCGCGGCGGCGGCGTTGCCTGGCGCGGCCCGCGCGGCGGCGGCGTGGCATGGCGGCGCGGCTGGCGCGGCGGCGGCGGCGTGGCATGGCGGCGCGGCTGGCGCGGCGGCGGCGTGGCCTGGCGACGGCCGGGATGGCGCGTCGGCTGGGTCGGTCCGGGGCTCTATTACAATCCGGCCTTCTACAACCGCTATTACAATCCGCGCTGGGGTTATTGCCGCATCGTCTGGTGGAACGGCGCGCGGGTGTGCCGCTGGTCTCATCGGCGATGGTGGTGAGACCTGCGAGGTCGGACGATTCTCTTTTCCCCTCGTGGCCGGCCCCCGAGCCGGCCATCCAGAGAATGCTCCAAGCAAAGACTGGATGGCCGGGTCAAGCCCGGCCATGAGGGAAGGAGGTTCTACCTCCCCGCCGCA
>DATAOT010000100.1:0-35309 GCA_036265615.1 Aestuariivirgaceae bacterium | reverse complement strand
CGGGAGCGCCTTGCCGGAAGCGCTTGGCGCCGAAAAGCCCAAGAAGGACAAGAAGCTGCGCGACAAACCCTATTCGATTGGCGAGTCCGACCAGCGGCGTCATTGACGCCCCTGTTCGGAGACACGGGCGTTGCCGCCTTCCCTCATGCCGGTTCTGGGCCCGGCCACCCGTGCCCGAACTCTGCTCGACGCCCGAGCATTCCACCATGTCAGCCGAAACGAGGTGGTTCCATGCCGACCCCAGAAACTGAAACTCCCGAAGCGGCTGGACGGTGATCAGAGGCCAGCGTCCAGGCCCTTGTCAAAATTGCTTTTGCCCCGACTTCTCCATCGCCGCGCGAAGATGACCGACGAGGTTGGTGTCGCCCAGCAGTATCCGAGCATTCCCCACTGTTGTCTCTGCTGCAGGTCCCAGCTTGCGAAGTTCGATGCGCAGAAGTTCCTCCACTATCTTCTCATAATCCAGGTTTTTGCTCTTGCATTCGTTTTGCAGAACGATCTCGAGCCTTCCTGCGCTCTCGTTGGCCAATGGGACGACCCCTTTGTCCAACCAGTAAACAAATAAACGCGCCGCTTGGATCGCCTGCTGGCTAATACCAAGCAAAGATCTGTCAATTATTTCCGAGACTTCTGCGGTGATCTTGGACTCGAGTTGTCCGGCACGGAGAACATGGAAGTGCTCACGCATCTTCGCCAACTCAGGCGCGGACTTGGCCGACGTATAATTGGACACGATCGCAAAAATATCCAATTTCGAGCCGGAACCATGATATTGATTTGCCCATTGTTCCAAGACACTGGCTGAGTCGGCGTAATTGTTCTCCAGCCTACTCAGAAATAACTCCAGATATTCTTGCAGCAGGACAGGCTCAACAAGCTGGCGAAGAAGCCGAGCTGTAAGAAGTTCAGATTTGCTCAGCAGATTCTCCACCAGAGTCTGCTTCTGCTGTGTGTTTAAAGCGCGTTTTTCCAGCTCGCCCGCGAGAATTTCTTTGACTTCCGCCTCCCCCACCCTTAGGGACTGCCAATCATCGCATAGCCTGTTGAGGCGCACTGCGGCGGCTTTGATCTTGTCGTCATCACCGTCCAGTGCCGCGGAGATCAAGATTCCAGGCCCCAGTTCGCTCAGTAGAGCGGTGTACACTTCGTCTACGGGATATCGATCCGCCCTTTCGTGCAATTGATCGGCACCATTATAGATGGCAACCAAATCTTCTGGTTTCCGACCCTCGTCGGCGGCCCAAGCTTTGATCGATGAATGGATCGATGAATGGACGGTGCCGAAAGGAACCCTGCCCTCTTCTACAATGATCGCGATCAGCTGCTCGAATTTCGCAGCCGTCGCCTCGTCTCCCTGCACCAGGGCGTCGAGATAGTCCTTCATCGCCGCCACAACCCGTTCCTCAAAGAAGAGCTTATTGGGCGGTTCACTCACCTCGAGGCTCAAGGGCCCCGGCTGCCGGTGCTGCAGGTGCTTCCGGTCCTGCAGTCCCTCGTACAAGCTCAAATAGAAGCGCACGGCCGGCCCCAATTGCGGCTGAGGCAGCTTCTCCATATTGAGGAGGGCGGCTTCAATTTCCTCGGGCGTGAAGCCATCGAATATTTTGATCACTTGGTTCGCAGCTTCGGTCACCTTGTTCTTTTTTAACGCCAATTCGGCAAGCTTGCGGATGATTTGGACGCCGTCACTGATTTTGCTCCCCACGTCCTTGAGCCAATCGATGAGTCCGTTGATCAGCTCCGAGCGCTGTTGTCTGGTCGGTTTTTCGACCACTGCCTTTTTGACATTTACCTGCGTGGACAGCCCTTGATTGACAGTCCGCTGCTTGGACAGACGAGGTTTTTGAGCTGTGTTCAGATCCGGCTTCTTCAAGGGAATCCGGTGCAAGTAATCTTGAAATCTATCCACGACTCTCCCTCCGATGGAACTCCTATCGGCCATAGGGATAACACCATCATCGCTGCGCTCCTGTGCCGTTCGACACAGTGCAGGGCAGAAGGGCGGTTACCGGCATCGAAAGTCGCGTTCATTCGCCGGCCAGCACCGTTCGTCCGCCGCAGGCGCCGCCGGTGCCTTCATGAACTTCGCCGACCACGGTTGCCCGAGGCAGGCTCGCGAGCAGGGCCTCGGCGTCGCAATGCCGGCGGCCGGCGCGGAGGGGAATCGACAGCTGGTTGAAAAGGTGCTCGACACGTTCGCGCACCACGGCGCCGACATAGAAGCTTTCGGATTTGCCGGCAGGATCGCGCACCGTTTCGGGCCACACCCTCAAGACGAGCCGACTCTGGTCCTTGTCGAAGGGGTAAAGGGCGGTGAGGACCTCGCGGCGTCCGTCATGGAACTTCGGTGCGGCAGGCAGAGCTTCGGCTGGCGTGTTGGGGAAGGCAAAGCCGTTCAGAACCTCGATCGACCACTCCGGAGCCACCTTCCAGCCGCGAGCCTCGAGAGCGGCGCGCAAGCTCTCGAGGGTGCCGCGCCACTGCAACAGCATCGGCTCTTCTGGCTCGCCGGCGAGATCGACCCGCCGATGCGACAAGGCGGACCAACCGCCATCGCGCCAGGACGTGGTCATGACGATGGTGCGCGAGACATATTGCTTGGCGAACAGCGGATCATTGGCGAAATCGCGTGACAGCTGCCATACCCCGACCAGCAGCCCGGTGACCGCGCATGTCGTGGCCAGCGCCGTGGCAGTCAGGAAAGAGACCGCTTCGTCGTGAAAGGCGAGCGCGAAGGTCGCGGTCAGCGCGGCTCCGAACAGCAGCGCGGCAGCGACGTCGGAGGGCCACTCGGCGGCAAGATACAGCCGCGACAGCGCCACCAGCGCAATGAGGCAGCCGCAGGTCGCGACCACCAACCGACCGGCAACGGGCCCCATGCCACGCAGGATGATGAAACCGATCACGCCGAGAAGCGCTGCACTGGTGGCGGCGTGGGAGCGCGACAAGCCCCCTTCGATGAGGGCCCGGCTGCCGAGCGGCGGCGACCAGGGCACGATCACGGTCAGAATGAGCACGAAGGCGAGCGTCGTAGCCATGGCGGCGATGAGACCGAAAGCCATGCGGCGGCGATGGGTGAGGGCGAGCACGGCGGCACCGGCAATGGTCACGGCGATGGTTACCGGCCAGCCGCTCATCAGCGTCACGGCGACCATGAGATTGTCGGTCCAGCTGGTCCGGATCGACTGCAGGAACTGGGTGATGTTGCGGTCGAAGGCGGCGATGGAGGCGCGCGTGGCAAGGTTCTGGACAAGCCAGGCGCAACCGGCAAGGGCGCTGGCGAGCACGGCGTTCAGCACGACGAAAAGGCGGAAATCCTCCTCGCCCGGTGAGTTCAGCCGCTCGAGAAAGGCGCCAAGGCGCGTGTCGCGCAGGCCGGTGCGATGAAGGGCCAGGGCAAAGCCGTCGGGCAGATAGGCAAGGCCGATGCGGAGCGCGGCCCGGGCGAGCCACACTACCGCGACCATGCCGAGCACGAGGAGCAGCAGGACGACGGCCAGACGGCGGCTGATCGAGCCCAGCCATTGCAGCGCCAGGCCGGCGGAAATCCCGGGCAGGATGTGGGCTGCAGCCCAGAGAATGGCCGAGAGCACGTTGAGGACGGAAAAACGCACCACCCCCATGTCCATCATTCCGGCAATGCCAGGCACGACCGCCTTGACGCCGGGAATGAAGCGACCGATGACGACGCTCTTGCCGCCATGCTTGGCGAAATAGGCCTGGCCGGCCTCGAACAGCCCGCGATAATGCGAGAAGGGCCAGATTTCCTTCAGCCGGTCGCGGAAGATGTAGCCGACCCAGAATGAAACGGCATCGCCGGCAGCCGCACCGAGAAATGTGGCGATGAACACCGGCCAGAACGGCAGCTTGCCAAGGCCGACAAGGCCGCCAATGGCGATCAGCGTGGCGGTGCTCGGGACGAAGAGGCCGATGATCAGCAGGGCTTCGCCCATAGCGATGAGAAAGGCAACGGTCACGCCGAGAGTCGGGTTGCTGCCGATATAATCGAGAGCGCCTTGGGTGAGTTCGGTCAAGTGTCGGCTCAGCAAGGGGGCTTGTCTTTCTTGATCTCCTGCCGCGATACACCAGAACCGTTCGAAGTCCAAACCGGTGCTCGGCTTTCGGGCAGGAACATGCTACTTGAGCCGTGCCAAACCTTTGTCAATCGCTCGCCGGAGCCGGACAAAGTCATGATAAGAAAGCCTGAAATCGCGCCGCCGCAGGCCCCGCGCAAGCCGGTCTACTCGACGATTCACGGCTATACGCGCGAGGATCCCTATGCCTGGCTCAGGGCTGCCAACTGGCAGGAGGTGATGCGCGATCCCGCGAGGCTTGCGCCCGACATCCGCGCCCATCTCGAGGCCGAGAATGCCTATTCGCGGGCGGTCATGGCGGAGACGACGGTCCTGCAGGAGGAACTGTTCGCCGAGATGAAAGGCCGCATCAAGGAGGAGGACTCCTCGGTGCCGGCGCCGGACGGGCCTTACGCCTATCTGACCAAATATGTCGCCGGCGGCCAGCAGCCGGTGCTTGCCCGCACGCCGCGCGACGGCGGCGAGGAGACGATCCTGATCGACGGCAATGCCGAGGCGCGCGAGCGGCCGTTCTTCCGCTTCGGCGGGGCACATCATTCGCCGGACCACCGCTATCTCGCCTGGAGCTTCGACGAGCGCGGCTCGGAGCTCTACACCGTCCGAATCCGCGATCTCAAGACCGGGCTCGATCTCGAGGACCGCATCGAGGGGACAAGCGGCCGCATCGTGTGGGCGGGCGACAGCCGGCGCCTCTTCTATGTGCAACTGAACGAGAACCACCGCCCGTCCAAGCTCTACAGGCATCGCCTCGGCACGCCGAGCGCGGACGACCAGCTGGTCTATGAGGAGGCGGATCCCGGCTTCTTCCTCGGCGTCGGGCTGACGCAGTCGCGCCGCTTCATCCTCATCGACAGCCACGACCATGAGACCTCGGAGGTGCGGGTGATCCCGGCCGATGCGCCGGAGCTGAGACCGCGGCTGGTGGCCAGGCGCGAGGCCGGCGTCGAATATGCCATCGAGGAAGCGCGCGGGGCTTTCTACATTCTCACCAATGACGACGGGGCGGAGGACTTCAAGATCGTCACCGCTGCAGTGCACAGCGCAAGCGGAAGAGCGGGCTGGCGGGATCTCGTGCCGTATCAGCGGGATCGCCTGATCCTCGCAATGACGGTGTTCGCCAGCCACCTCGTCCGGCTGGAACGGCTGAACGGGTTGCCGCGCATCGTCGTGCGCCGGCTCTCGGACGGCGCCGAGCATGCAATCGCCGTCGAAGAGGAGGCATATTCGCTCGGGCTCATCGACGGTTATGAATTCGCCACAGCGACGCTGCGCTTCAGCTATTCCTCGCCGACGACGCCGAGCGAGGTGTTCGACTACGACATGGAGAGCCGCGAACGGGTGCTGCGCAAGGTCCAGGAGGTGCCGTCGGGGCATGACCCGGCCGCCTATGTGGCGCGCCGCATCCTGGCGCCGGCACCGGACGGCGAGACCGTACCGGTGTCGCTGGTGCACCGCCGCGACACGCCGCTCGACGGGCGCTCGCCGCTCTGGCTCTATGGCTATGGCTCGTACGGCGTCACGATCCCGGCGGCGTTCAACACCAACATCCTGTCGCTCATCGACCGCGGCTTCATCTATGCCATCGCCCATGTGCGGGGCGGCAAGGACAAGGGCTATCGCTGGTACCGCGAGGGCAAACGCCGTCAGAAGATGCACAGCTTCACCGATTTCATCGCCGTGGCACGGCATCTCGTGGCGGAGGGGATCACGGCCCCTGGGAATATCGTTGCCCAGGGCGGCAGCGCCGGCGGCATGCTGATGGGGGTTGCCGCCAACCTGGCGCCGGAGTGCTTCCGGGCGATCCTCGCCGAGGTGCCGTTCGTGGATGTTCTCAACACCATGCTGGACGACACGCTGCCCTTGACCCCGCCGGAATGGCCGGAATGGGGCAATCCGATCGCCTCCAAGGCGGATTACGAGACCATCGCCGCCTATTCGCCCTATGACAATGTCCGCGCCCAGGACTATCCGCATATCCTGGCGGTTGCCGGCCTGACCGATGCGCGCGTGACCTATTGGGAGCCGGCGAAATGGGTGGCGCGCTTACGCGAGATGAAAACGGACGGCAGCCTCTTGCTGCTCGACACCAAGATGGAGGCGGGGCATGCCGGCTCTCCGGGCCGGTTCGATCGTCTCAAGGAGGTGGCTTTCGTCTATGCCTTCGGCTTGAAGGTCGCCGCCAGAGATCCGAGATAGAATAGCGGAGCGATATCATGGCCGAACCCATCAAGAAGCAACAGGCACCTGCGAACCCGGAGCTTGCACCCTTCGACTGGCAGGATCCCCTCGACATCGAGAACCAGCTCACGGAGGAGGAGCGGATGATCCGCGACAGCGCCCGGGCGTTCGCCCAGGACAAGCTGATGCCGCGGGTGCTGCAGGCGTTCCGGCGGGAGGAATTCGACCGGGCAATCATGAACGAGCTCGGGGAGGTCGGCTTCCTCGGCGTCATGACGAGCGAGCAATATGGCGGCTCGGGGCTCGGCTATGTCGCCTACGGCCTGATCGCGCGGGAGATCGAACGGGTGGACTCGGGTTATCGCTCGGCGATGAGCGTCCAGAACTCGCTCGTCATGCACCCGATCGAGGCCTATGGCTCGCCGGCCCAGAAGCAGCGCTATCTGCGCCGCCTGGCCAGCGGCGAATGGGTCGGCTGCTTCGGGCTGAGCGAGGCGGAAGCCGGCTCAGATCCCGGCTCGATGAAGACGAAGGCGGTGCGGATCAACGGCGGCTACCGTCTCAACGGCTCGAAGATGTGGATCACCAATTCGCCGATCGCCGATGTGGCGGTGGTGTGGGCGAAGCTCGAGGAGGAGGGCATCCGCGGTTTTGTGGTCGAGCGCGACACGCCCGGGTTCTCGACCCCGAAGATCCTCGGCAAGCTGTCGCTCAGGGCCTCGGTGACGGGCGAGATCCTGCTGCAGGACGTCGAGGTGCCGGAGGACAGCCTGCTGCCCGACGCCAAGGGTCTCGCCGGCCCCTTCGGCTGCCTCAACAAGGCGCGCTACGGCATCGCCTGGGGCGCCATGGGCGCCGCCGAGGACTGCTGGCATCGGGCGCGATCCTACGTGCTGGAGCGGCGGCAGTTCGGGCGACCGCTCGCCGCCAATCAGCTCGTTCAGAAAAAGCTCGCCGACATGCAGACGGAGATCGCCATCGGCCTTCAGGGGGCACTGGCGCTCGGCCGCGGGCTCGAGCGCGGCAGCATCGGAATTCCGGCGATCTCGCTCATGAAGCGCAACAATTGCGGCAAGGCGCTCGACATCGCCCGGACGGCGCGCGACATGCATGGCGGCAACGGCATCTCGGACGAGTTCCATGTCATTCGCCACATGGTCAACCTCGAGACGGTCAACACCTATGAGGGGGCGCACGACGTCCATGCCCTGATCCTCGGACGGGCGCAGACCGGCATTCAGGCCTTCTCGTGAAGGGTGCGCCCGCGTGAGCGACATCAGCATCGAGCAGGAGGATCCGCGCGCCGGCGACATTGCCGCGATGATCGGCGAGCTCGACCGGTATCTTTCGGGACTCTATCCGGCGGAAAGCAATCACCTGATGGCGCTATCATCGCTCGCAGCCGACAATGTCTCATTCTTCGTGGCGCGGCGGGACGGGAGTGCGCAGGCCTGCGGGGCGCTGGTGCGCGAGGCGCCCGACTGGGGCGAGGTCAAGCGAATCTATGTCCGTCCGGCGGCGCGCGGGTCGGGGCTCGGCGGGGCCATTCTCGGAGCAATCGAGAGCGCGGGGCGCGGCATGGGGCTGCGATGGCTCAAGGTCGAGACCGGCTCGCGGCAGCCGGAGGCGCTCGGGTTGTTCGAGAAGGCCGGATATGTGCGCTGCGCCCGGTTCGGAGCCTATCCGTTGGGCGATCCATGGAGCATCTTCATGGAAAAGGCGTTGTTCTAGCGTTCCCTCCCTCTCTGAAAAACCGGGAGAAGGGAAAATGGGGCCTATTGCTCAATTCCCGGCGATTGCCTATTGCCTAGGGATCGCTACCCTGCCCCACCCGATGGAGGTCCGAAATGGCGTTCTCGCTCCCCGAACTCCCCTACCCTTATGAAGCGCTTGAACCTTACATGTCGAAGGAGACGCTTCAGTATCATCACGACAAGCACCACATGGCCTATGTGACCAATGGCAACAATCTCCTGAAAGATTCGGGGCTTGACGGTCTCAGCCTGACCAAGATCGTCAAGGCGTCCTACGGCAAGAACCAGGGGCTGTTCAACAATGCCGGCCAGCACTACAACCATATTCACTTCTGGAAATGGATGAAGCCGAAGGGCGGCGGCAAGAACCTGCCGGCGCGCGTGCAGAAGGCGATCGACGGCGACCTTGGCGGCTACGACAAGGCGCGGAACGACTTCATCCAGGCCGGCATCACGCAATTCGGCTCGGGCTGGTCTTGGATCGCGGTGAAGGACGGCAAGCTCGTGATCATGAAGACGCCGAACGGCGAGAACCCGCTGGTGCACAATGCGCAGCCGATCCTCGGCTGCGACGTATGGGAACATTCCTATTACATCGACTACCGGAATCTCAGGCCTAAATATCTCGAGACCTGGTTCGACAACCTCGTGAACTGGGCCTATGTCGAGGAAATGCTCGAGCAGGCGGCCTAGCCGCCGGCTTCACGAAAGGCGCCGGCCATGACGTCTCTCGACAGGGTCGGGCAGGCGGTGCTGGCGCTCAAGCGCGGCGAGATGATCATCGTCGTCGATGACGACGATCGCGAGAACGAGGGCGATCTGATCGCCGCCGCCTCGAAGATCACGCCGGAACAGATGGCGTTCATGGTCCGCCACACCAGCGGCATCGTGTGCGCCCCGATGACCGCCGACAATGCGCGCCGGCTCAAGCTTGATCCGATGGTGGCGGTGAATGATGCGCCGCTCGGTACCGCGTTCACCGTCTCGATCGACTATCGCGAGGGGCTGACGACCGGCATCTCGGCGCGCGAGCGGGCCGCCACCGTGCACGCGCTCGCCAATGCCAACGTCCAGGCGAACGACTTCGTCCGGCCCGGTCATGTGTTTCCGCTGATCGCCAAGTCCGGCGGCGTGCTGATGCGCTCCGGGCACACCGAAGCGGCGGTCGACCTCGCAAGGCTCGCGGGCGAGCCGCCGGTCGGGGTCATTGCCGAGCTCGTGAACGACGACGGTACGGTCAAGCGCGGCGCCGAGGTGTCGCAGTTCGCCAAGGAGCACGGGCTCAAGATCATCTCGGTTGCCGATCTCATCGCCTGGCGGCAATCGCGCGAGCGTCTCGTCGAGGCAAGCCCTGCCCTGGCGGTGACGACGCCGGCCGGACCGGCACGGGTGATCGCCTATCGGACGCCGTTCGACCCGGTCCAGCACCTTGCCATCGTCTATGGCGATATCGGGGAAGGCCGCGAGGTGCCGGTGCGGCTTCATCGCGAGGATCTGGTCGAGGATCTGTTCGGCGGCGGCCAGACGCTCAAGGCCGTCTATGAGCGGTTCGCCAGGGAGGGCCGCGGCGTGCTCGTCTATCTCCGCGAGGGCACCGCCGGGGTGGCAGCGGCAGCAGCCGAGCCCGATGGCGAGCGCGACAACACCGGCTCGGCGCGACGCCGCGAGGAAGCCTGGCGCGATGTCGGGCTCGGGGCCCAGATCCTGCGCGATCTCGGGGTGACCTCGATCAAGCTCCTCGCGTCGCGCAATCGCCACTATGTCGGGCTGTCGGGGTTCGGCATCGACATCGCTTCGACCGACATCCTGGAGGGGTGAGGTGATCGGGCGCCTGCCGTCAGCGATGCTACGCCCCGCGCGCGATCGATGAAGAAGCCGAAGGCACGCAAGCTCAAGAAGCGTCGGCGCGGCGGCCTTGGCGTCGCCAAGCTCGCGGGCTGGCGGGAATTCGTCAACCTGCCGGAGCTCGAAATCGGGCCGATTCCGGCCAAGGCCGATACGGGAGCGATGTCGGCGGCGCTCCATGCCGAGAACATCGTCGTCCATTCGCTGGACGGCGCCAGGCGGGTGCGGTTCGACGCCTTCATCGACGAGGCGCGCCACATCACCCGCGCCTGCGATCTGCCGCTGCATGGGGTCAAGCGGGTGAAGAGCAGCACCGGCACGGTCGAGGACCGCTGGGTGGTGGAAACCGAGATCGAGCTCGGCCAGACCCGCTGGCGGGCGCTTGTTACGCTGACCGATCGCAACGAGATGGGCCTGCCGATGCTGCTCGGCCGGGCAACGCTGCGCGGGCGCTTCGTCGTGCATCCCGGTCGGAGCTTCCTGCTGACGCGGTCGGTTCAGCGCTCGGCATTGCGCAGGACGGCGTCATGAGGCTGGCGCTGCTCACCCGCAATGCCAAGCTCTATTCGCATCTGCGATTGATCCAGGCTGCCAAGGATCGCGGGCATGAAATCGTGCCGATCGACTATCTGCGCTGCCATGTCAGCATCACGTCGCTGCAGCCTTCGCTGCGCTTCCGCGGCACGACGCTTGCCGGCTTCGATGCGGTGATCCCGCGGATTGCCGCGTCGCGGACCTTTTTCGGCCTCGCCGTGCTGCGGCAGTTCGAGATGATGGGCGTGTGGCCGCTCAATGAATCGGTGGCCATCGGCCGCTCGCGCGACAAGCTCAGGTGCCTGCAGCTGCTCGCCCGCGACGGGATCGGTCTGCCGGTCACCGCCTTTGCCCACTACACGACCAAGGCGGACGAGGTGATCGAGATCGCCGGCGGAGCGCCGGTGGTGATCAAGCTGCTGGAAGGCACCCAGGGCATCGGCGTCGTGCTGGCGGAAACCCACCAGTCGGCCAAGTCGATGATCGAGGCGTTTCGCGGCGCCAACACCAACATCCTGGTCCAGCAGTTCATCCGCGAGGCGTCGGGCCGCGACATCCGCGCCTTCGTGATCGGGGGCGAGGTGGTGGCGGCCATGGAGCGGCGCGGTCCGGCCGGCGACTTCCGCTCCAATCTGCACCGCGGCGGCTCGGCACGGGCGGTCGACATCAATGCCGAGGAGCGCAAGACCGCAATCAGGGCGGCGCGCACCATGGGCCTCAATGTGGCGGGTGTCGACATGCTGCGCTCGCAGAAGGGGTCGGTCGTCATGGAGGTCAATTCGTCGCCGGGACTCGAAGGAATCGAGGCGGCGACAGGAATCGACATCGCGGCCAAGATCGTGGAATTTATCGAGGAAAAGCACCGACCCGGGCAAACCCGCACGCGCGGGCGCGGGTAAGGTGAAAGCATGACGAGTCAAGGGTGACGTATGTCATTGCGCACGGTGTTCGCCCTTCTACCCCCTCATGGCCGGCCCCCGAGCCGGCCATCCAGGGAATGGTGCAGAAAAAGACTGGATGGCCGGGTCAAGCCCGGCCATGAGGGACAGAGGGACAGTGCAGCCAGACGATCGCATTTTGACGGATCACGCTCCAGGAAAGCCTTGTCATGCTGCAGGTGAAACGCGACGACTTCATAATCGGCGAGGCGGCGATTGCGCCGGGCACCCAGCGCACGGTTGACCTCAGCGTGAGCATGCTGTCGAACCACATGCCGATGACGCTGCCGGTGCGGGTGGTCAACGGCGTCGAGCCGGGGCCGGTCCTGTTTCTCTCGGGTGCCGTGCATGGCGACGAGATCACCGGCGTCGAGATCATCCGGCGCGTCCTCAAGGACGAGGCGCTGCAGACCATCGCCGGCACGCTCTTGGCAGTGCCGATCGTCAACTCGCTCGGATTCTTGAGCCAATCCCGCTATCTGCCGGACGGCCGCGATCTCAACCGGTGCTTCCCCGGCTCGGACCGCGGGTCGCTCGCCTCGATTCTCGCCGACCTGTTCCTGCGCGAGGTGGTGCTGCGCGCGCAATATGGCATCGATCTGCATTCGGCCGGCGCCCATCGCATCAATTTGCCGCAGGTGCGGATCGCCCCGGAGCAGCCGGAACTGCTCGAGCTCGCGCAAGCGTTCGGCGCACCGGTGATCCTGGTCTCCAAGCTCAGGGACGGATCGCTCCGGCAGCATGCCCGCAATGCCGGGGTGAAGGTGCTGCTCTATGAGGGCGGCGAGGCGCTCAGGCTCGACGAAATGTCGGTGCGCGTCGGGGTGCTCGGAATTCTGCGGGTGATGAAGGCGCTGGGCATGATCAACGATCCCTCGGTGCGGTTCAGCCGTGTCCAGCCGGCGTTGTCGCAATCCTCGATCTGGCTCCGGGCGCCGGACGGCGGGATCCTGTCGACGCGGTATCTCAAGGGCGAAATGGTGCGGCGGGGCGAGCCGCTCGGTGAAATCTCCGATCCCTTCGGCGAGCGGCGGACGCCGGTCGTCGCGCCGGAGGACGGCATCATCATCGGCCACACCAACCTGCCGGTGGTCAATCGCGGCGATGCCCTGTTCCATGTGGCGCGGGTAAAGGACCCGGCGACGACGCTGGCGCGGATCGGACAGATCGGCGGGGAAGCGGAAGCCGCCGTCCTGTTCGACGAGGACGAGATCCTGTGAGCGCGGCGCGTTCGGCCTTGACGATATCGCGGCGGCAGCTCCTCGCCTCGGCGGCAGCAAGCGGTCTTGGCGCCTTCTTCGCGCCGTTGCTTTCGCGCGCCGCCGTTGCAACCCTCGAACCGCCTGTCACAGAGATCCGGACCAGCGTCCGGACGGTGAACGGCATTGCGCTGATCGATCCCTATGGCTGGCTCAGGGCCGACAATTGGCGCGAGGTGCTGGAGGATCCGCAGACGCTTCCGACATCCATCCGCCGCCATATCGAGGCGGAGAACGCTTATGCGGACGCCTATCTCGAGCCGCTTCGGCCGTTCATGGCGAGGCTCAAGAGCGAGATCGAGGGGCGGGTCGAGAAGGATGATTCCTCGCCGTTCATGAAGCGGGGACCCTACGAATATGCCACGGCCTATGTGGCAGGTGCCGAGCACTATCGGGTGCTCCGCCGCGAAATCGCGACGCAGCGCCAGGAGGTGGTCCTCGATTTCGATCTCCTTGCCAAGGATCAGGACTATTTCGATCCCGGCGGCTACGAGCCGTCGCCCGATCACCGGCTGATCGCCTGGAGCGCCGACCGCACCGGTGCCGAGCGCTTCACCATACGCATCCGCGATGTGGCAAGCGGCCGCGATCTGCCGGATATCATCGAACAGGCCGGCACCAGCATCGTGTGGTCGCAGGATGGCCGATCGCTTCTCTACCAGCCGCTCGACAAGGACAACCGGGTGCTAGCCGTGGCCGCGCACCGGCTGGGCACGCCGCAGGCGGAAGATCGTCAGCTCATGCGCGAGAGCGATCCGAGCTATCCGCTGACGCTTTGGCAGTCGGCATCGGAGCGGTACGCCATCGTTGCGGCCACAAGCGCGGACGACTCGGAACTCACCGTAATCGATGTCGAGGCGGTGGACCAGCCGCCGCGCCGGGTGATCGCCCGCGGCACCAGCGGGTTGTGCACGCTCGACCATGATGGCGAGCGATTTCTCATCTGCACCGATCTTAATGCCGAGGAGTTCCGCATCGTGGCCGCTCCGGAGGCGTCGCCCGAGCCGCGAAACTGGACCGACATCGTGCCCCACGACCCGCGGCGCACCATCCAGTCCTTCGATATCTACAGGCGCCATCTGGTCTGGCTCGAGCGGGTGAACGCCTTGCCGCGCCTCGTCGTCAGACGGCTGAGCGATGGGCAAGAACGGTCGATCGCGTTCAATACCGAGGCATACTCGCTGTCGCTGATCGGCGCGGCCGATTTCGACAGCACGCTCGTCCGCTTCACGATGTCCTCGCCAGCCGAACCCGAGAAATGGTTCGACTACGACATGGACACGGGCACCATGACGCTTCTCAAGCAGCAGCGGATTCCGAGCGGCCATGATCCCGGAGCCTATGTGGTTCGCCGCTTGGAGGCGCCGGCGCGCGACGGCGAGACCATCCCGGTCACCCTGCTCTACCGCAAAGGCCAGCCGCTCGACGGCTCCTCGCCAATGCTGCTGGAAGCCTATGGCGCCTACTCGCTCGGTTCGGCGGCGGAGTTCCAGAGCGATCCGCTATCGCTGGTCGATCGCGGCGTGATCTACGGCATCGCGCATGTGCGCGGTGGCGACGACAAGGGTCGGCGCTGGTACAAGGCCGGGCGGCGCGACCGGCGCAACAACACCTTCAACGACTATATCGATGTCGCCGACCATTTGATCACCCGGCGCTACACCGCCAAAGGCCGTATCGTCGGGCTCGGCGCCTCGGCCGGCGGCACGCTGATGGGCGTCGTCGCAAACCGCCGCCCCGATCTGTTCGCCGCCATCGTTGCGGATGTGCCTTTCGTCGATGTCGTCAACACGCTGCTTGACCCCGAGCTTCCGCTTACGCCTTCCGACTATTCGGAATGGGGCAATCCTCTCGCGTCGCGGACCGAGCTTGAATGGCTGCTGTCCTACTCTCCGTACGACAATATCGCGCCGCAGCCCTATCCGGCGATCCTGGCGGTTGCCGGCCTCACCGACTCGCGGGTGACCTATTGGGAGCCGGCCAAATGGGTGGCGCGGCTCAGGGCCAACACGACGGGCAGCAAGCCGATCCTGCTCAAGACCGCCATGGCGTCCGGCCATATGGGAGAATCGGGCCGTTTTGGGGCAACGGAAACCACTTCGCTCCTTTATGCGTTCGCCTTCCAAGCCGTTCGTTTGGTCAACGGCGGCCTCTAAGACAGTAGTCCATCTACACGGTTTTAATCCTGCGGTTGCGTGGTGCAATCATGCCTCGATCTATGCCGTCGGGACATACATCTTCTGGTTGTCCAATTTTGCAAGTACCTGCACTTTTCCGGATAGAGGACGATTTATCGTCACATTCTCCGGTATGTTCTCGCGCCGGTTCGAACCCGCACAGCGTGTTCGTTCGGCCCCCGTTACAAGCGGGGGAGGTTCAAAGCAAAGAATGGGGTCTCATGACAAAATTTGCGTCAGCAGCTTTGCTCACCGCGTGCGTGTTTTTCGCAGGGGCGCCCGCATCGGTTGCCCATGCACAGGTAGGTTTAGCGTCCTATTACAAATCAGGCCAGAAAACCGCCAATGGCGAGCGCTTCAACCCGCATGGGCTGACCGCCGCCCACCGGTCGCTGCCGTTCGGCACAAGGGTCAGGGTGCAGAATGTCCGGACCGGGCGCTCGGTGGTGGTTCGCATCAATGACCGCGGCCCGTTCGTTCGCGGCCGCGTGATCGACCTGGCGTTCGGCGCCGCCCGGGCAATCGGCCTTGCCGGCGTCGCCATGGTGTCGCTCGAGGTCGTGAGATAAGCCGTCCAACAAGCCGGGGGCTCCCCGAAGCCCCCGGGCCTTTGCTAGACTTTCGCCAGGCGAGCCGATGAGGGTGACGATGGCGGTCCAGGAGCTAGCAGGATCGGCAGTCG
Source organism: Aestuariivirgaceae bacterium (assembly GCA_036265615.1). Classification (GTDB taxonomy): domain Bacteria; phylum Pseudomonadota; class Alphaproteobacteria; order Rhizobiales; family Aestuariivirgaceae; genus DATAFF01. Next base: position 19,848 of record DATAOT010000100.1, on the reverse strand, counting down.
TGCTGAGAGCGCGCCTGCGATCATGACGATGCCAGTTGCCGACAGGCCGGCCAGCGATCGGCGCGGCGGCATGCTGATGTCGCTCTCGATGTTCTGCTTCATTCTCAACGACACGGTGACCAAGCTGCTGTCGACCAAGGTCGGCATCGGCGAATTCGTGTTCCTGCGCGGGCTGTTCGCGACGGCGATGATCCTCGGGCTGGTGGCGCTTACCGGCCATTTCCGCCGGCTTCATCTTGCCCTCGACCGGGTCGTGGTTGTCCGGGCGTTGTTCGATCTCCTGGCGACCGGCCTGTTCATCGCGGCGCTGTTCCACATGCCGCTGCCGAACGTCACCGCCGTGATGCAGGCGGTGCCGATCACCGCGACACTCATGACGATGATCGTGTTCAAGGAGCGGGTCGAAGCCTGGCAGCTCGTTGCCATCGTGGTCGGGCTCCTCGGCGTGCTGCTGATCATCAAGCCGGGCACCAGCGGCTTCAACCCGGCGGTGGTATTGGCCGCCACCGCCATGGTGGCGGTCGCCATCCGCGACCTCGTGACGCGCCGCATCGGCCCGCAGATCCCTTCGGCCGTGGTGACGCTGACCACGGCCTTTCTGGTGATGCTGGGCGGCGCTCTCTGGTCGGCAGTCGAGGGCCTTGCACCAATGGCGCCGCAGACGGCCGCGACGCTGGCGCTCGCAGCGGCGTTCCTGATCGCCGGGCAGCTGCTGATGGTGCAGGCGGTGCGGGTCGCGGGTATCGCAGCCACCACACCTTTCCGGTATACGAACGTGGTGTGGGCATTGGTCCTAGGCTGGGCGATCTTCGGGTTCATTCCCGATTCCCTGGCATTCATCGGCATCGTGCTGATCGCCGGCAGCGGCCTTTACACGATTCTGGAGCCAACCTTGAAGCAGAGACAGCGTCGATGGTTTCACCTCGGTTCATCACAGTCCTGATTGCCGCATTGCTGCTGGCCGGTGCGGCAGCATCGGCGCGCGAGCTCGGTCGGGCGGCGGTCGGCGGGCGCCAAATCGCCATCTTCGAGGATCGGACCTGGCGGTTCGTCGACGAGCTCGCCCCCTCGCCCAAGAACTGCCCGCCCGGCGAGGTGTGGCAGAGCCGACGGCTGTCGCTGTCGCTATGCGTCAAGAACGGCACCTGGACCTCGCAAGGCGAGCGCTACTTCTTCGAGAGCCTGTTCACCGACCCGACCTCGGCCGCCTATGCCGGCATCGTCACCGAGGCAACGCCGCTCAACACGCAGCAGATGAAGGACCTGGTGCTTGCCACGGTCAAGGACAACCCCGAGATCCGCGAGGTGCGCGACGTGAGCTACAGCACGCGCACCATCAACGGCCACGAGCTCGGGGTTCTCGATTATACGGTGGTCCTGAAGCGCGGCGTCAGCTTCCGCTATCGCAACATCTATGGCGGCATCCCGGATGTCGGCAATTTCCAGATGATGTTCTGGGCATCGCCCGAGCAGTTCAACGAGCATGAAACGGCCTTCGAGGAGCTGGCCGGAACGGTGACATATGCCGGGCGCTAGAGCTTGACAACATCAAGCTGCGGCTCGTGCTATCCTCGGCCAGGGAGGATTGCGCATGTCCGGTCGTGCCGTGTCGCTCGCCGCATGCCTGCTCTTGACCCTGCCGCAGCCAGCGGCGGCGCGCGAGGTCGGACTCGAACTCGTCCTCGCCATTGATTGCTCGCTGTCAGTCAGCGATCCGGAATACAGCCTGCAAATGGGAGGGATCGCCGCGGCGCTGCGCAATCCTCAAATCAGTGCGCTCATTCTCGATCAGCCGGGCGGGGTTGCCCTGACGGTGATGCAGTGGGCCGGCACGGCGACGACGCACCAGGCCGTGCCGTGGCGCCTTCTCACGACGCCGGAGGATGTCGAATCCTTCGCCGCCGCGACAGCGACGGCGCCGCGCGCGCCGCTCAGCTACTACACGGCGATCGGGCATGCCATCGCCGCCGGTGTCCGGCTGATCGCCGGCAACGATTTCGAGGGGCGGGAGAAGAAGATCGACATTTCCGGCGACGGCCGCAGCAATGCCGGGCCGCCGCCCGGGATCGTCAAGCTGCTGGCCGTCAAAAGCGGGATCACCATCAATGGGCTCGCCATCCTCACCGACGATGCCGGGCTTGCCGAGTACTATGCCGGCGAGGTCAGCGGCGGTCCGGGGGCCTTCACCGTCTCGGCCAGCAGCTATCGCGATTTCGCTGCCGCCTTCGCCCGCAAGCTCTATCGCGAATTGCTGCCGCGGACGGCAGGTCGCGAAGGCAGCGGTGGACTTGCCATGGGTGAACGATGAAGGGGCTCGGCGTCCTGGCGCTGGCAGTGGGGCTTGCGGCATCCGCTCCGCCGACGGCAGCCCAGGAGATTCCGGTCGATCTCGAGCTCGTCCTTGCCGTCGATGTTTCCGGCAGCGTCGACGAGCGCGAATATTCGCTGCAGATGATCGGCATCTCCGAGGCGCTGCGCCTGCCGGAGGTGGGCGAGCTGATCGCCTCGCATCATGACGGGGTGGCGCTGACGCTGGTGCACTGGTCGGCCGCCCATGTGAACCGACAGGTGGTGCCCTGGCGGCTCCTGCGCAACGGAGCCGACGCGTCGGCCTTCGCCGACGAGGTCGACAAGTCCCACCGGTCGAACTGGGCCAACCAGACGGCGATCGGCCATGCGATCCAGTTCTGCGTCAAGCTGCTCGAAACCAATGCATATGCCGGGAACCTGCGCCGGATCGACATGTCGGGCGATGGACGCAACAATTCCGGCATTGCCCCGGCCACGGCCCGGGAGACCGCCTTGGCGCGCCATATCACGGTCAACGGACTGCCGATCCTCGACGGCGATTACGGCCTCGGGGACTATTACAGCGCCTTTGTCGCCGGCGGCGACGACGCCTTCGTGATCACCGCCGAGACTTACAAGGATTTCGCCAAGGCGTTCCGCACCAAGCTCATCCGGGAATTGTCGCCGAAGCTGGCGCTCAGGCCGAGGCAGTTGGGCAGCAGGCAGTAGGGAAGAGTACCGCTCACACTGCCTATTGCCTCATTTGCTATCGCCGGCGGCATTTTTGACGGCAGACTTGACGACGGCCTTGCGCCGGCGGTCCTTGCGGCCGAGAGCACGGCGGGAATCCTCGCGGCGCTGGTGAATTCCGGCAATGATGATGCCGATCGGGATGCCGATCTCGTCGAGGACGGCCTCGCCGAGCTGCAGGCTTGCCTCGGTCGTTTCGGGCACCGCGTCGGTGACGCCAAGACGATAGAGCTGACGGGCATGCGGCTCGTCGCGGGCGCGGGCCACGATGACGAGATCGTCGCGCTCCGCCCGCGCGATCTGGGTCAGGCTGTCGACCTTGGCCGGCGCATCCATGGTGAGAACCAGCGCCTTGGCGTTGGCGATGCCGCAACGCCGCAGGAATTCGGGCCGCTCGGCATTGCCGTAATAGACCGGCTTGCCGTCGGTGCGGCAGCGCGCCACGAGGCCGGCATCGGAATCCACCGCGAGATAGGGCACCCGGTACTCGTCCAGCATGTCGGCGACCAGCTGGCCGACCCGGCCAAAGCCGACGATGAGCACGCGCTCGCGGTCATCGGAGGGCGGCTCGACCGCCGCTTCCGGCGGCAGAGGTCTCGCTGCCTCCATGCGCCGGTTGAGCCGTCGCGCCCATGGCGAGATGAAGGGCAGCGCGAACATGCTGATGGCGATGACTAGCGTGGCGTGGCTTGCGAGACCTCCGGGCAAGGCTCCCGCGGCAGCGGCGGCAGCGAGGGCGACGAAGCCGAACTCGCCGCCGGGCCCGGTGAGCAGCGCGGTCTCGACGACCGTCGCCCAGCGCAGCCCGAACAGAGGCCCCACCAGGGCAACGACGGACGCCTTCGCGGCGATCATCCCGAGCACCGCCGACAACAGCAGCAACGGCTGCTCGATCAGGGTCGCCGGGTTGATGGTCATGGTCACCGAGATGAAGAAGATGCCGAGGAGCAGGCCCTTGAAGGGATCGATCAGGCTTTCAGCCTCGCGCCGAAACTCGGTCTCGGCGATGAGGAGACCGGCGACAAAGGCGCCGAAGCCCATGGACAGGCCGGCCGCCTGCGACAGAATCGCGGTCGCGGTGACGATGAACATGATGGAGGCCAGGAACAGATCGGTGCCGCCCGCGCCGGCGACGAGACGCAGGAAGGGCCGCAGCGCGAACCGGCCGAGCACCATGATGGCAATGACGGCGATCACCGCCTGAAGGAGCGCCAGCAGGATCCCGAGGAAGACATTCTCGGCGCCGCTGCCCCGCCCCAGCGAGCCGATGAACAGCAGAATGGCGACAAAGGCGAGGTCCTGGAGCAGCAGGATCGAGAAGGTGGTCCGCCCGACCAGAGTGCCAAGCCGCTTCTCGGCCGAAAGGAGCTCGACTACGATGGCGGTCGACGACAGGGCAAGCGCCAGCCCAAGAACGCTGGCATGCTGCGGGCTCATGCCGAGCAGCCAGGCAGCAAGACCCAGCAGACCGGCCGACAGGACCAGCTGCGCCGACCCCAGCAGGAAGACCAGCCGTCGCAAGGTGTAGAGACGCGCCGGCGACAGTTCGAGGCCGATCATGAAGAGCAGCATCACCACGCCGAGCTCGCCAACAAAGGCGATGCTCTCGATATCGGAGATCGAAAAAGCGGCCGGCCAGGAGGAATTCCCGGCCAGGCGGCCGATGCCATAGGGGCCGATCAGAATGCCGGCGATGAGATAGCCGATGACGGGGCTGATCCTGAGGCGCCGAAAGAGCGGAATGACCACGCCTGCCGTGCCGAGAAGCAGCAGGAGATCCTTGTAGAAGACCGGGTTTTCGTAATGCTCCATCAGAGCATGGTGAGTTGAGGTGGACCCGTTCTTCTCCCCTCATGGCCGGGCTTGACCCGGCCATCCAGCCTGTTCTTGAACCATGGCCTGGATGGCCGGCTCGGGGGCCGGCCATGAGGGGAGGAAAAAGTCATGACTTCTTCCAAGCTCATGATGCTCTAATTGTCGCTGGCGAGGGCTGAGATCACCCGGATCCAGCTTCTGATGCCCTTGTGGAAGCTCTCGAGATCGTATTTCTCGTTGGGAGAATGAATGGCGTCGTCGTCGAGCGCAAAGCCGATCATCAGGCTGTCCATCCCGAGCACCCTCTGGAAATTGCCGACGATCGGAATCGAGCCGCCCGAGCCGAGCAACAGCGGAGGTTTTCGCCATTCAGCCTCGAGCGCCTGGCGGGCGGCGCCGAGAAAGCGATTGGACTGCGGGATGTGAACGGCGGAATTGGCGCCGCCGCCGTTGCTGAAGCCCGCCGCGGCACCCTCGGGCAAGCGCTCGCGCACGAAGCTGCGGAAGCTGTCGCGGATGCGCTCCGGCTTTTGGTCGGCGACGAGCCGGAAGGAGAACTTGGCCGAGGCCTGCGAGGGAATCACGGTCTTGGTCCCGATCCCGGTATAGCCGCCGATGATGCCGTTGACCTCGGCCGTGGGACGGGCCCAGAGCTGCTCGAGGATGGAGAAGCCCTTCTCGCCGACCGAGCGCTCGAGACCAACCTTGGCCAGGAAGTCGCGGTCATCGAAATCGAGGCTCGACCATTGGCGGCGGATCTCCGGCGAAAGATCGCGGACATCGTCGTAGAAGCCGGGAATGGTCACGCGCCCCGCCTCGTCATGGAGGTCGGCGATGATGCGGGCGAGGACCTTGATCGGATTGACCGCCGGGCCGCCATACATGCCGGAGTGAAGATCGACGGCCGGGCCGGTGATGACGACCTCGTCGTGCACGAGACCGCGCAGGCGCGTGGTGATCACCGGAGTCCCGCCGCCCACCATGCCGGTATCGCAGACGAGAGCGACATCGGCCTTGAGGTCGCTCTTATGCGCATCGAGAAACGGGCCAAGACTCGGGGAGCCGGATTCCTCCTCGCCCTCGATCAGGACCGTAACCGACAGGGGCAGCCCGCCGGCCGCTTCCACATAGGCCCGGCTGGCTTCGACAAAGGTCATGAGTTGGCCCTTGTCGTCCGACGCTCCGCGGGCGTAAATCCTTTCCATACCGTCGGAATCCGTGCGGCGCACCGGTTCGAAGGGCGGCGTTTGCCATTTTTCGAGGGGATCAGGCGGCTGAACATCGTAATGGCCGTAAAAAAGCACATGCGGAGCCCCTTTCGGGCCGGCGCGGTGGCCAACAACCATCGGGTGGCCGGACGTGTCGCGCAGCCCGCTGTCGAAGCCGAGCGAGGTCAGTTGAGCAACCAGCCATTGCGCCGCCCTGCGGCACTCCGGCGCATGGTGCGGATCGGTCGAAATGCTCGGGATGCGGAGCAGCTCGAACAATCGCTCGAGGCTCGAATCGAGATTGAGGTCGGCCCTGGCGAGCACGTCGTCGAGAGTGGCCATCATTCTCCTCTTGCGGCATTTGACACAATTGCCCCCGCCGGCACTGTCACATGGGCCAAGGCGGCCCGGCAAGGGGCGTGACGGTGAGCGAAGCGACGTTCCTCCTCTATCGCGACAGCCTGCAGGCCAAGGAGCCGGTGCAGCGGCTCATGCGGCTGTCGAGAATCGGATATCAGCGCTGGCTGGTCTGGCGCAGCCAGATCGATGTGTATTTCTTCTGGGAGAAGCGGTGGTTCTTCGTCGCTCTGCTGCTTGGCTTCGTGGTCATGAACCTGCCGCCGCCGCAGGGGCTGACGCATGACGGCCAGACGGTGCTGGCGATGTCGCTCGTGGCGACGGTGCTGTTCGTCACCGAGCCGATCCCGCTGCCAACCGTGCCGCTCCTGATCATCGTCGGCGAAATCGTGCTGCTCGGTCTCAACCCGTCGAAGGTGGCGCAAAGCCTGATGACGGATTCGGTGCTGTTCATCATGGGCTCGCTGATGCTCGCCGTCGCCATCGTCAAGCAGAAGCTCGACAAGCGGGTGGCCTGGGCCATCGTGCAGATGACCGGCACCAATGCCTATTGGATCAGCTTCGGCATCACCGCGGTGTGCGGCTTCATCGCCGCCTTCATCGGCGAGCATACGGTGGCAGCGATGATGCTGCCGGTCGGGGTCCGGCTGGTGAGCCTGACCCACAGCGATCCGCGCAAGGTGCACAATCTCGCGGCGGTGATCCTGTTCTCGATCTCCTATGGCTGCTCGATCGCCTCGATCGCGACGCCGTCCGGGGGGGCGCGCAATGCCATCATGATCGGCTATTGGCAGGAGATCTTCTTCTCGCCCGTCGACCCGGGGACGCGGCGCTATCTCATGGATTACCTGACCTGGATCATCTACGCCTTCCCGATGTTCCTGCTCAGGCTGCCGATCGTGACGGCGCTGCTGTTCTGGACGTTCCGACCGGAATCGTCGGACATGTCGCGCGCGGTGGCACGGCTGCGCACCCAGGTGATGATGGACGGGCCACTGAAGCTGTCGGACTGGCTGTCGATCGGCATCTTCGTCATGACCATTCTCGGCTGGATCTTCCTGTCCAACAGGCTCGGGCTCGGGTCGATCGCGCTCATGGGCGTCAGCGCCTTCCTGGTGTTCGGGCTGGTGCGGTGGGAGGAGATCAACCAGGGCGTCAACTGGGGCGTGGTGCTGCTCTATGCGGCGGCCATCTCGCTCGGCGTCGAGATGCAGGCGACCGGGGCGGCGGAATGGCTGGCCCAGACGGTGATTGCAGCGCTGCGGCCGTTCGGGGCGGCGACCGGTGCCGGCCTCGAAATCGCGGTGTCGCTGCTCACCACCATGGTGTCCAACACCATGACGGCGGGCGCCGCCGTCGCGGTGCTCGGTCCGGTGGTCCTCAAAACCGCCCATGTGGCCGGGCAAGATCCGATCGTCATCGGCTTCATCACGGCGATCTCGTCGGCTTTCGGCTATCTTACCCCTGCGGCCCAGCCGGCCTTTACCATCATCTATGCGTCAGGCTATCTCAGGGGCTCGGATTTCTTGAAGATCGGTCACCGGATGATGATCGTCTCGCTGCTCCTGCTCTTTGCGGTGGCGCAGCTCTATTGGCCGTTCGTCCACTATTGAGGCGGCATGCTGAACCCGTTCCGGCGGACCACTCTTTCGGCGCGACAGGAGCGCGCTGTCCAGCGCACGCTGCAGCAATTGCGCCAGCAGCGCCGGCAGCGCTTCCGCATCCTGGCCTGCATCGACGGCAGCGAGGAGTCGTTCATCACGGTGCGTTTTGCCGCCCGGCTAGCGCCTACCGACGATTGCGACATCATCGTGCTCAATGTGAGGCCGGTCGATCAGGGCCTGTGGTCTGGCGGGCTGCAGGTGCGGCTGGCACGCCAGAACATGCTGGATGCCGGGTTCGATCTGCCGGGGGTGCGGGAGCTCAAGCAGGCGCTGGAGATCCTCAAGCTCGAGGGGCTCGACGTCAGCTCGTGGCAGCGCGAGACCGCCCATGAGGATGCCTGGGGCGATCCCCTGGGCGACAACAAGATCGAATACCGCAGCCCGGAGGGGCGCAATGTGGTGCTCAAGCTCAAGACGGCGCCCGATCCGGCCTCGGGCATTCTCGATCAATATGAGCTCGGACCCTACAATCTGATGATCCTCGGAGAGCCGTCGCGCTGGCGCGGCGAGTTCCACTCCTTCTTCGATGCGGGCATCGTGCAACGGGTAGCGGTACTGGCGCCATGCTCGGTGATGATCGCCCGCTCGAGCCTCGACCGCCGCGGCTTCTTCATCTGCACCGACGGGACGGCGCGCTCGATGCAGGCGGTACGCCGTTCGGCGGTGCTCGCTCATATGGTGAAGGAGCCGATCACGTTGTTCTCGGTGGCCACCGATCTCGAAGGGCTGGCGGCGGCGGAGGAAAATGTCAAAAATGCGCGAGCGCTGCTCAAGGCGATGGGGATCAAGGTCGCGCATGTCGAGACCGCGGTCGGGCGCCCTGGGGAAATGATCATCGAGCGCGGCTCGAGCCACCGCATCATCGTGGTGAGCGACGAGGGCCGCTCACGGCTGCAGCGGGTGTTCCGTGGCTCGACGGCCTATGAAGTGGTCCGGGCGGCGCGGACCAGCGTATTGGATGTGCGATGAGTGGGAGAGAAGGGTACAGACCGGCGTGTTCCCTCCATCCCTCATGGCCGGCCGCCGAGCCGGCCATCCAGGGGATGGTGCAGAAAAAGACTGGATAGCCGGGTCAAGCCCGGCCATGAGGGAGAGAAAACGGAGTGAGAGATGGCCGAGTACCAGCTCTATTGTTTCGGCGAGTCCGGGAATTGCTACAAGGCAGCGCTGATGCTGCAGCTGTCGCGCATGGACTGGGAGCCGATCCATGTCGACTATTTCGGGGGCGAGACGCGCTCGGACGCGTATCGCTCCAAGGTCAACGAGATGGGCGAGGCACCGGTGCTGCTGCACGGCCCGGTCAAGCTCACCCAGTCGGGGGTGATCCTCGACTACCTGGCCGACAAGGCACGGAAGTTCGGGCCGAAGAGCGAGGACGAACGGCGCGAGATCATGCGCTGGATCCTGTTCGACAACCATAAGTTCACCAGCTATGCAGCGACCCTGCGCTTCATGCTGACCTTCATGAAGACGGGAGAAACGCCAGTGACCGAGTTCCTGAGGGGGCGGGTCAACGGCGCCTATGGCGTGCTCGACCGGCATCTTCAGAGCCGCGACTTCGTGATCGGCAAGCGGCCGACGATCGCCGACCTGTCGCTCTGCGGCTATCTGTTCTATGGCGATGAGCTCGGGGTCGAGCTTGCACCCTATGCGAACATGCGCAAGTGGCTCGAACGGATCAAGGCGCTGCCGAGCTGGAAGCACCCGTATGAGCTGATGGAGAGGGCGTATAGGAGTAAGTAGTGAGTAGCGAATAGTGAGTAGTTGGACCGAGCTCTGCCCAACCACTTCTCACTACTCACTACTACTACTCACTCATACTTCCCCCATCGCCTGGAGATACTCTTCGAGATGCTCGACATTCTCGAAGCGCATCCAGCCCTCGGCCGTTTCGGCTTCGACCGTGCCGTCGGACAGCACCCGGGCGACCTTGCCGCGCACCAGTCGCTCCTCGACGACATAGAGCTGATCCTCGGTCGCCGGCTGAGCCTCCGGCGCCGCTGCAGCGGCTGCGGCCGCAGAGGGCGAGGGCGATGCGGGCGGCGGGGCGGCAGGCTGGGTCAGGCTCACCTCCGGCTCGGGAGGATAGGTCCGCTCGAGGCTCGGCGCCTCGCGGTCGACCGCCGCCTGGAGGTCGTCCGGAACCCCGGGGTCGACGGTGGTGGTGATCACGGGCGGAATCGATTCGCTCTTGCGGGCCGGCTTGTCGGGAAACAGCCCGCCCGGCGAGGCGGGCGGCTGTGCCGGGCCCAGCCCCGGCGGGTTTGGCGCGGAAGCCATCGAGGGGGCGCGGGCCGGGCGCAGGAAGCCCGGCATATCGGCCCCGGCCTTGGCCTTGCGGCGGCCGTAATTACCGGGCCAGTTCCTCTCGGGACCCGGCGCGGTGCCGACAACGGCCGGCTCGCTCGACGATAGCGGGCGGTTGCCGGCCAAAGCCTCGGCCACGGTCAAAAGCGCGGCAGCGACGGTGGCAAGGCCCAGCATGATGAAGCCGCCGGTCAACAGGATCGAGGCCGCTTCGAGATTGAGGCCGATCACCACCTGCCCCGGCGCATAGAAGCTGCCAAGCCCAACTGCCACACCTGCCGCGATCAGCAGAATGGCGATGATGTACAACAGCGTTCTCATGGTCGTACCCTCAGCCGCGCACCATGAGCGCGTCTCAACCTCAGGTCAAGAAAGCTCGATCTCTCCATCAACCACATGCTCGAGCCCGATGTCGGGTGCAGTGATGACGGCCCGGATCTTGATCCTTCCGGCAGCCCCAGGGCTGTTGCGCACCCCGTCCTCGATCGCCTGCTGGGCCGTCACCCCGACCTGCTTGAGGAATTTGCGCATCGACATATTGAAACGATCAGCATCCATGGAGGGCCTCCCAGACTCAATAAAGAATTGCAATGGAGGGCAGGCCGGCCTGGCTCTTCGCCTACTCGACAATGATTCGGGGAGCAGGCCGCCGCGCCGCCGCGGCTCCGGACACAGCATGCCAGACCTTGGCCGCCATGTCGCGATAGATGCCGGAATGAACCGAATCGGGCGCCGACACCACGACCGGACGACCGGAGTCGGATCGCTCGCGCAGCTCCTGGTCGAGCGGAACCTCGCCAAGAAACGGCACCTCGAGCTTGTTGGCCTCAGCGCGGGCGCCGCCATGGCCGAAGATCTCATGGCGCGTGCCGCAGGTCGGGCAGAGAAAGTAGCTCATGTTCTCGACGATGCCGATCACCGGCACATTCACCTTGCGAAACATCGCGATGCCTCGGCGGGCATCGATCAGGGCGAGATCCTGGGGCGTCGATACGATCACCGCGCCAGCGAGCGGGGTCTGCTGGGCGAGCGTCAGCTGGGCATCGCCCGTCCCGGGGGGCATGTCGACCACGAGCATGTCAAGCTCGCCCCAGGCAACCTCGCGCAGCATCTGCTGCAGCGCCGACATGACCATGGGGCCGCGCCAGATCATGGCGGTGCTCTCCTCGACCAGGAAGCCCATGGACATGACCTTGAGGCCGAACGCCTCGAGCGGCGCCAGCACCCTCGAGCCTGGCGCGGCAGCCGTCGGCCGGGCCGTGACGCCGAGGAGGCGGGGCATCGAAGGGCCGTAAATGTCGGCATCGAGCACGCCGACCTTGAGGCCCTGGGCCGCGAGGCCGAGGGCCAGGTTGACCGCCGTCGTCGACTTGCCGACGCCGCCCTTGCCGGACGCAACGGCGATGATGTGACGGATGCCGGGCACGGTATTGGAGGCCGGGCGCGGCCCCGACGGGCGCTCACGCGGCGGCTGCCGTGAGGCTTGGGGCGAGCGCGTCTCGGCAGTCAGCGCGACGATGGCGCGGCTCACTCCCGGCAGGTTCGCGACAGCCCGTTCGGCTGCCTTGCGCATCGGTTCGAGCTCAACTGCAAGCTTGGGGTCGACGGTGATCGCGAAGACCACCTGGCCGTTGCGGATCGAGATCTCGGAAATCTGGCGCGAGGTCGACAGATCACCGTCGATGCCGGGGCCGGTAATGCCCTTCAGCACCGCGCGCACCGCCTCGGCGGTGACGGTTTCAGGCATGGTCGGCCCAGGCATCGACAGGCATCCTGCAAATCACTTCGATGAAGGCCGCCGGCCTCCGAGCTCGGCGGTGATTTCGCCGGCAATGGACAGAATGGCCTGGCCAAGCGCCGGGATGCGCTGGTCGGTGATGCGGGCGGTCGGGCCGGAGATCGACAGGCCAGCCAGCGGCTGGGCGTGCTCGTCGAATATGACGCTGGCGACGCAGCGCAGGCCAACGGCGTTCTCCTCGTCATCGATGGCATAGCCGCGCTCGCGGACCGCGGTGATCTCGCGCTTCAGATCGGGAGCGGCGGTGATGGTGCTGCCGGTCTCGCGCCTGAGATCGAGGGTCTGGATGATCTTGTCGGCGACCGGGCCGTCGAGATGCGACAGGATCGCCTTGCCCATGCCGGAGCAATGGACCGGCGCGCGACCACCTGGACCGGCGATCGCCCGCATCATCTTCTGGCATTCGACCTGGGCCAGATAGATCACCTCGCCGCGATCCAGGATACCGAGATTCACGGTTTCGCCGGACTGCTCCATGATGCGCCGCATATAGGGGCGGGCAATTGTGACAATGTCGCGGGAGCGGACAAAGACCGAGCCGACCCTGAAGGCCTGGACGCCGATGGCCCAGGCGGAGCGCTCATTGTCGAACCGGACGTAGCGTTCATTCTGGAGCGTGGTGAGGAGGCGATGGGCGGTCGAGTTCGGCAGGCCGACCTCGTGGGCCACCTCGCTCAAGGACAGCCCCTGAGGATGATAGGATAGCGCGTTGAGCAGCTTCAGCGCCCGGCTGAGCGACTGAACCTGCCCCGATGCCCGCAGGAGCTCCTTGCTGGGCACCCGGACTTCGGACTGGCGTTCGTGGCTGTCGCCACGGGATCTTTGACTTGGATTCTCGAGCATGCGCAAAGGAGTCCTCGAGTTTGTTTCGCCCTGATAAGCCAGGTTGGCCTGTTCCGCAATGCGGTTGCTTATTGCGAGCAGCGGAACAGCCTTGAGGCACTCGCCCCTCCAACCAGCCCTCCTCCTGGCGAGGAGATCGCTATCGAAAGTGGAAAGTGCAAGAGGCAAACCGACATCAAGTTTCTGCGATGCCGATGACCTTGAGTTAACCCCTGCTTCACCACGCCGGTAAGCGTCGCGTTAAGCCTCGCCTGCCTACCATCGCGGCATCGCCGATGGAGTTCGCAGGGGTTGGCATTTGGCTGGTCAGCCTGACAGGGATCCCGGACAGGAAGCGCAGCTCCTGGCGCTCTTCGTGCGCAACCAGAGCAAGGTCGCCCTGGCGCTGCCGCTGCTGGCAGCGCTCTTTGCGGCAACCAACCTGATCTGGGTCGATTGGAAGGCGGCAATCATTTGGCTTGCCTCGGCGCTCGGCGCGCAAGGCGTCCAGCTGTCGCTGTGCCGGTATTACGAAGCCTCCGAGGAACGCCTGGACCGACCGGGAGAATGGGTCGGAATGCTGGCCGCATCGGAACTGTTGTTCGCCTCGACATGGTCGCTGCCGCTGTTTCTATTCTGGAGCCCCGGCAGCGAGCTGCAGCATATCTATCTCATCGCCACGCTCATGACAGTGGCGGCAATCCGCATCATGATCGCCGGCAATTTTCTGCCGGTGGTGATGGCGGGAACCGGCTTCATCACGCTCGTCATCCTGGTTCGCTGCCTGACGGCGCAGGGTCCGCTCTATGTGGCGCTCGGCGCGATGGCGGTCATGACGGCGGTGTTCTTCATCCAGCTGTCGCGCCGTCTCGAGGAAACGGCGCGCGACATCCTCGCCTATCGCTCGCAGCGCGAGAAGCTGATCGCGGAGCTCGAACGGGCGCGCGACCAGGCCGAGCGCGATCGCAAGCGGGCGGAAGAGGCAAGCCGCGCCAAGTCGCGGTTCCTCGCCACGATGAGCCACGAGCTCAGGACGCCGCTCAACGCCATCATGGGATTTTCGGAAATCCTCAGCCACGAGATGATGGGGCCGCATGCGGTCAGCGCGTACAAGCACTACTCGGCCGACATCCACAGCTCGGGGCATTATCTCCTTGCCCTCATCGACGACATTCTCGACCTGTCCCGCATCGAGGCGGGCCGGCAGGAGCTTGCCGAGGAAGCCGTCGACATTGCCGCACTCGCCCGCGAGTGCGGCAAGCTGTTCCAGGCGAGGGCGGATGAACGCCGCCACGCTCTGGTGTTCGATGTCGCGGCGGATTGCCCGCGCCTCATCGGAGACCGGCGCGCATTGCGGCAGATCCTGTTCAATCTCGTGTCGAATGCCATCAAATTCACCCCGGCCGGCGGGAGAATCATCGTCGCGGCAGGCGTCGATCATGGCGAGCGGCTGATCCTCTCGGTGAAGGACACCGGTCCGGGGATCCCCGCTCACGAGCTCGATGCGGCGGTCGGCGCGTTTGCCCGCGGCTCGCTCGCCAGGCGGCGGGCGATCGAAGGCGCCGGCCTCGGGCTCCCCATCGCGAAAGGGCTCGTCAAGCTCCATGAGGGGGAGCTTGCGATCCGTTCGAGCGATGGCGCAGGCACCATCGCCGCGGCGATCTTTCCGCGGCGGCGCGTCCTGGTCGGGGCGGCGCTCCGCGCCAGCGAAACATCGGCAATTGCCAGCGAAAGCCAACGCCGGCTGATCGCGCTCACGGCTTAGAGCACGATGCGCCAAGGTGGAATCGCCTCGGCAGCACCGTCCCTGTCTCCCTCATGGCCGGGCTTGACCCGGCCATCCAGTCTTCTTCTGCACCATTCCCTGGATGGCCGGCTCGGGGGCCGGCCATGAGGGGAAAAAACGTACGTCAACCTCAACTCATCATGCTCCAGCGTCAGGCTTCGCCTTTGCCGCTGACGCCGGCCTCGGCGAAGGTCGCCATGCCATTGTGGAGATCGACTGCCGCCTTCACTGCCGCATAGGCCAGAACCGCGCCCGATCCTTCGCCGAGCCGCATCCCGAAATCGATGAGCGGCGCCTTGCCGAGATGCGCCAGGAGACGCCGATGCGCCGGCTCGGCGGAGCAGTGGCCGGCCAGGCAATGGTCGAGGGCGCCGGGCTGCAGGGCCTCGAGAACCGCCGCCGCCGCGGTCACGACATAGCCGTCGAGGATGACCGGGACCCTGGCGAGGCGGGCGGCGAGAATGGCGCCGGCAATGGCGGCAAGCTCGCGGCCGCCCAATCGGCGCAAGACCTGCAGCGGATCGCCAAGATGATCGCGGTGGAGGCTCAGCCCGCGGCGCACCGCATCGGCCTTGCGCGCCAGGCCCGCGGCATCGACGCCTGTGCCCGGTCCGACCCATTCGGCGGGATCACCACCATGAAGGGCGCAAGCCACCGCGGCCGCCACGGTGGTGTTGCCGATTCCCATCTCGCCCAGGCAGAGGAGGTCGATCCCGCCTTCGACAGCTTCCATGCCGAAGATCGCCGTGCCCGTGCAGTCGGCTTCATCGAGCGCCGGCTCACGGGTGAAATCGCGGGTCGGAACGTCGAGGGCAAGCTCATAGACCTTGAGGCCGACCCCGAAGGTGGTGCAGAGCTGGTTGATCGCTGCACCCCCGGCCCGGAAATTCGCCACCATCTGGGCCGTGACCGCCTGCGGATAGGCCGCGACGCCTTGCGCCACCACCCCATGGTTGCCGGCGAAGACGGCGGCGAGCGGCCGATCGATGCGCGGCGGGTGGCGGCCCTGCCAGCCGGCGATGAAGATGGCGATGTCCTCGAGCCGCCCGAGCGCGCCTTGCGGCTTGGTCAGCGTGAGGTCGCGCCGGCGGGCCGCGGCAGCGGCGTCGTCGTCGAATTTCGGCAGCTCGGCGAGAAGGCGGCGCAGCTCTGCGAAGGTGAGGCTAGGGTGCGGGGTGGTCATGGGGAGCCTTGGCTGAAGGAGCAAAAATGGCCTATAGCGCCTGCCCGGCAGGGAAGGAAGGGTAAGAGCGATGGCGATGTCGAAGCGCGACTGGGCCTCGGCGCTGGCCGAGCGGGCGAGCGATCTCCAGACGGTCCTAGCCTTCGCGACACGGCTGCCCCTGCCCGACACCGTGCCGCATGCACCGCTCGTGCGGGCGCTCAGGATGCTGCCGATGGCGGGTGCGATCATCGGGGCGGCCAGCGCGCTCTTCTATGTCCTGGGTTCGGCAATCGGGCTGCAGTCGCCGCTGGCGGCAGCCGTCGCGCTGGGGTTCCAGGCCTGGCTGACCAGGGGCCTGCATGAGGACGGGCTTGCCGATTTCGCCGACGGCATCGGCGGCGGCAGCAGCCGGGAGCGCAAGCTCGCCATCATGCGCGACAGCCGGATCGGCACGTTCGGCGTGCTGGCGCTGGTCTTCGTGGTCCTATGCAAGGTGCTGGCATTGGGCGAGGCCGGCGCGGTTTCCGGCCAGCTCGCGGTCGCGACGCTGATCACCGCCGGCGCGCTGTCGCGGCTCGCACCAATCCTGCTGCTCCACCGCCTTCCCCCGGCCCGTCTGGATGGAATGTCCTACGAGGTCGGATGTCCCGACAAGGAGACCATGACGGAGGCGACCGTCTATGCGGTGGCGCCCGCCATCCTCATCGCAATGGCGGTCCGCGGCGCCGGCCCGCTGCTCGCCGCCTTCCTTGCGTCGGCCGTCGCTTACTGGGCCGTCGAAAACCTGTCGCGCCGCCACCTTGGCGGCCAGACCGGCGATGCGGCGGGGGCATCGCAGCAAATGGTCGAGCTTGCGGTGCTGCTCGCCTTCGCCGCGATACCGTCCTGACCGATTCACCTTCCGTTGGTCAAGATGTGCGAGGCTCGAAGCCAGGGCTGG
The DNA here is from genome assembly GCA_036265615.1 of Aestuariivirgaceae bacterium. Classification (GTDB taxonomy): domain Bacteria; phylum Pseudomonadota; class Alphaproteobacteria; order Rhizobiales; family Aestuariivirgaceae; genus DATAFF01. The sequence goes on along the minus strand of DATAOT010000100.1, from coordinate 2,947 downwards.
CAACGGAAGGTCCCGGCTGATGGGCAAACGCGACTGGACACCATGGTTCTGCGGACTCATGCTGCTCCTCGGCTGGCAGGCTGCCGGGCTTGCCGCAACCGTCGAGCTCAAGGCCGATGAGCGAGGCCACTTCCTCACGCGCGCGGCGATCGACAACACCGATCTCGACGTCATCATCGACACTGGCGCGAGCACGGTTGTGCTGAGCCAGGAGAATGCCGAGCGGGTCGGCCTCTATCCCGGCAAGCTCGATTACGTCTTTCCGGTCGCGACCGCCAACGGCATCGTGAAATGCGCCGAGGTGACGCTTCGGCGGGTCGAGGTCGGGGCGATCCTGCTCAGGGACGTCAAGGCGCTGGTGCTGCCGCGCGGGGCGTTCGAGGGGACGCTCCTCGGCATGAGCTTCTTGAGCCGGCTCAAGGGATTCCGGGTCCGGGACGGCGTGCTCGTTCTGGAAAAATGAATGCCGCAAACAGTCGCGCGCCTGCCGCATTCGGCACTGTTGCGATTCACCGGCGCACCCAATATGCCCTATCAGCAGAAAGCTTCGCCGTGACGGATTCGCCATTCATGACTGTGCACAGCCGAATCGACATCGAGACGCCCTGCGTCAAGGTCTGCGTGCTGGACCCCGAGTCCGGCTACTGCATTGGCTGCGGGCGGACCCGGAACGAGATTGCGGGCTGGCTCGACATGACCGACCAGCTGCGTCGCGATATCATGGCAGGACTGCCGCAACGGGTCGACTCGCTCACCCGTGCGAAGCGCCGCCGCGGCGGGGCGCGGGCACGGCGCGGCGAAGGGCTGTGACTCGACCATGCTGCCCCCTCCCCGCAGCGACCTCAAGGCGAATACGCTCGAATATGAATGTCTTCCTTTGGTGAAGCCGACCGGCTTCCGGGAATACGATGCCCGCTGGCTTTACGAGAAGGAGATCAATCTCTATGGCGTGCAGGCGTTGGGGCTCGGGCTTGGAACCTATATCCAGCGACGGGGGGTGAAACCCCATATCGTCACCGGGCACGACTATCGTTCCTATTCGATGGCGATCAAGCAGGCGCTGACCGTCGGCCTGATGGCGGCCGGCTGCACCGTTTACGACATCGGCCTGGCGCTGTCGCCGATGGCCTATTTCGCACAATTCGCAGTCGACGTGCCGGCCGTCGCGATGGTCACCGCATCCCACAACGACAATGGCTGGACCGGGGTGAAGATGGGCTGCGACCGGCCGCTGACCTTCGGGCCCGACGAGATGCTGGCGCTCAAGGAGATCGTGCTCGGCGGAAGCTGGGAGACCCGGTCGGGCGGCGGTCTCGTTCATGTCGATGGAATCGGGGAGCGCTATCTGGCGGCGCTCAACCGCGACGGCCGGATCGTGCGGCCGCTCAAGGTGGTGGTGGCCTGCGGCAACGGCACCGCCGGCGCCTTCGCGCCACAGCTCATCGCCTCGCTCGGCTGCGAGGTGGTGCCGCTCGACTGCGATCTCGACTACACCTTCCCGCACTACAATCCCAATCCGGAAGACCTCAAGATGCTGCATGCCATCGCCGAGAAGGTGCGCGACAGCGGCGCCGACGTCGGCTTCGGCTTCGACGGCGATGGCGACCGTTGCGGCGTGGTCGACAATGAGGGCAACGAGATCTTCGCCGACAAGGTCGGCGTGATGCTGGCGCGCGACATGTCCACGCTCAATCCGGGGGCGCAGTTCGTCGTCGACGTCAAATCGACCGGTCTGTTCGCGACGGATCCGGTGCTCAAGGCCAACGGCGCCGTCACCGACTACTGGAAAACCGGGCATTCCTACATGAAGCGGCGGACCAATGAGCTCGGGGCCATCGCCGGCTTCGAGAAGTCAGGCCATTTCTTCCTCAGGCCGCCTTTCGGGCTCGGCTATGACGACGGCCTTGCCTCGGCGGTCGCGGTGCTGCGGATGCTGGATCGGGCCAAGGGCAAATCGCTTGCCGAACTCTATCGCGCGCTTCCGACCACCTGGGCGTCGCCGACCATGGCGCCGCATTGTCCCGACGAGAAGAAATACGGGGTGGTGGAGCGGGTCATCGCGCATTTCTCCAAGCTCTTCGAAAGCGGCGGGAGGCTCGCCGGGCAGACGATCGCCGGGATCGTCACCGTCAACGGCATCAGGATCACGCTCGGCGACGGCACCTGGGGGCTGGTGCGTGCCTCTTCCAACAAGCCGGAGCTGGTCGTGGTCTGCGAGAGCCCGGTCTCGGAGGCGCAAATGCGGGCGATGTTCCACGAGATCGACTCCCATCTGCGGCTTTATCCGGAAGTCGGGGCTTACAATCAGAAAATCTAGGGTCAGGAGCCATTCAAGCACTGCCTCATTGGGGACGCTCGGAATGGCTACTCAGCGGCTTCAGGTCGGGCCTGCCTTGCGACCCATTCGAGCGCACGCAGGATGACGCGGCCGTCGGCCTCCTTCAGGTGCGCCGTTTCGGACAGCACGCGGCGGAACTGACGGCCGCCGGCTTCGCCGTGATAGAGCCCGAGGAGGTGGCGGGTCATCGCCTTGAGCGGCACGCCGCGGGCGCGCTCCCTCTCGACATGGGGCAGGTACTGCAGCACGGCCGCCTCGCGCGAGGCGAGCGGGTTGTCGCGGCCAAAGATCGTGCGGTCGACATCGGCGAGCATCCAGGGCCGCTCATAGGCGGCGCGGCCCATCATCACGCCGTCAACATGGCGGAGATGGTGCTTTGCCTCGTCGAGGGACAGCACCCCGCCATTGAGAATGATGCGCAGCTCGGGCCGCGCCTGCTTGAGCCGGTGGACGCGGCCATGGTCGAGTGGCGGCACCTCGCGGTTCTGCCTGGGCGACAGGCCCTTGAGCCAGGCCTTGCGGGCATGGACGATGAATGTCGAGCAGCCGGCGGCGGCGACGGCATCGACGAAGGCAGACAGCGCTTCCTCGCCATCCTGGTCGTCGATG
>DATAOT010000099.1:0-7016 GCA_036265615.1 Aestuariivirgaceae bacterium | reverse complement strand
GATATAGGAGACGATCGCGTCCATCTCCCGGCTGTGATCGGGCAATGCCTTGCCGTTCATGCTCCGGGTCATGCAGCCATTGATTCGCGCCACGAGCGTCAGGTATCGATCGTCGACCACCAGCGGATAACTGGTAAAGGTCGACACGAACGGCGCCGCAAAGGGCTCGAGGCCGGCATTGATGTGACAATTGGTGCAGGCGAGGTTGTTGCCGGCGAAACGAGCCTCGGGACTTGCTGCCGAAGGGCCGATATGCATCGCCGTATTCACCACCAGTTCGCGCCCGAAGCGGATGAGATCGTTCCCCGCGCCCGGCGGAAGCGTGTTCGGATCATGACCGGCAAACCAGTCGGGCTGCCTCCCCCACAGGAAATAGCCCGTCGCGACGCCGATCGCGAGCGCCAGCAGCACGGCGAGCGCGATCAACCCGTCTCGTCCACGATTGCGCCTCGGGCGTGCTTGTTCGACTGCCACGCGAATGAAGCCTCTCGAAATGTCAGCTATTATCACTTCCCGGGCCTTGTTGAACCACCCTGATCACCATCAATCGTTAGCACCCGTCATGCTTTGCCTTGTGCCGTTTGGCACAAGGCGAAAGGACTTCTTCGAGTATTCGTTTACGGGTTCAAGACTGACTTCAAGCCTATCACTCAATGAAATGGAGAAATATGATGGCTTACCTTCCACCTGTTACGCTTGGCAATGTTGCGTTTCAAGGCCCGACGGCCAATGACACTCTCGAGGAGCTCGTTTCCACCTGTCTGCGTGGATATGGCGACGAGCAACCGATCGAGAAAATCAGCGTGGCGGACATCAACAAAATCGCTTCAAACGGTTACTCGCCGATCACTGCAGCCGTGGAAGGCAGGAACCTGGAGTACATCTTAAGGCTCTATGAAAAGGGAGCCAGCCTGACGAGCGAGGATGGTTTCGGGAAGTCAGCGATTTCGCGGGCTGAAGCTCTGCCGCCCGGTTACAGGCAGCTAAAGGATTACATCGAGGCACTCTCGAAGGAGCAGAAGAACGTCTGAACCCCTAACTCCGTGGCCATGTTGATTGTCGGGTAGCTAGTCTAAACAATGAGCCATTGTAAAATGGCGGAGTGTCGCGACACGTCGACGGTCAGCAGGCCGCTTATGCATAGAGCGGATGCCGAGGGCCTCTCTTGCCCGTGCAACGGGCCGGCCATACGGCATCCGTCCAAGGCGACCAGCATTGATCGTGAGCATATGGCCGCTCATCGACGCCGCTCTATCTGCCGATCGCCGCCAGCAGCTGCTGCGTCACCGCGGGCACCGGCAGGTCGCCATTGACGGTCCGCAGTTTGCCAAGCTTGCGATAATGCTCGATCACCGGCTCCGTCTCGGCACGATAGCTCGCCATGCGCTGCTTGAAGATCTCGGGGTCGTCGTCCGGTCTTGCGACTTCGCCACGCTCCTTCGCCTCGCGAGCGCGTCTCAGAACCCGCCCGATCAGCGCTTCCTCCGTCACGGCGATCTGCAGCACGGCGTCAAGCTCCTGCCGCTGCTTGGCCAGGGCTTGCTCGAGCATTTGCGCCTGAGCGACAGTCCGCGGAAACCCGTCGAGGATGAAGCCGTGCTCGGCATCCTTGCGCTGGATGCGCTCGGCAATCATGTCGCTGACCAGCCTGTCGGGAACGAGCCCGCCGCGCTCGGTGATCGGTTTCGCCTGGCGCCCGAGCGGCGTTCGAGCCGCTACCGCCTCCCGCAGCAATTGTCCGGACGAAAGATGCGGCACATGCAGCGCTTCGACGAGCCGCTCTGCCTGTGTTCCCTTGCCGGACCCCGGCGGACCGAGGAGAACCAGCCTCACCTGAAACGTGAGAGGGCGTCAGCCCATCCGCGCTGCAGCTCGACAAAAGCCTTCTGGCTCGCCGTCTGCATGTCGGCCCATGCCGCCTCATTGGCAGCCTGAACTTTCTCCAGAAGCTTGCGCGCCTCCTCGGCCTGGCTCTCGAGCTGAGCAACCGCCGTCCGGTAGTCGGCGCGGACCTTGTCGCTCGCCTGCTCGGCCTGAAGCTGGTAGTCCTTGAGCTGGGCCTGCCAGACATCGGCCTGCGCGCGAAGCTGCTCGGTGAAGCTGTTCTTGATCATCGGCGGGTCTCCCTGTCGATCATTTGGCTTGCCCGCATTATGCCAGACTCCGGCGCGCCTCGTCCCTTGTAGAATCACGTGAACAGATCGGGGCGCCGCAGCCTGAGGGTCTGGATGAGAAGCAGGGTCTTGGCATCCTTGATCGCGGCCTGATCGGCGCGCCGCGCCAGCTCGGACAAGGCGAGCTCCTTCACTTCGATATTTTCCAGCTCATCGGCCCGCCCGCCACCTCGGCCGATGCGATCGGCAACGGAATAGGCGCCGAGATAAAGGGAGAATCGTTCGGTCGAGACACCCGGCGACGCCCAGCAGCTGGCGACGAGCTCGAGCGGCCCGAGCCTGAGGCCCGCCTCCTCCTCCGCCTCCCGCCGAATCGATTCCTCCGCGCTTTCGTCCGGCTCCAGCCGACCGGCGATCACCTCGAGCGATGGCTCCTTGAGTCCGAGATAGAGCAGCGGCACCCGCTCCTGACTGACCAGCAGCGCCACCCGTCGATCGACATCATAGCTGAGCACGCAGGCCGACTCGCCATGATCGAGCACGGCGCGCGACATCCGCTGCCCATCCGGGTTTTCGACGTCAAGGGTGAGAAACCGTGTCCAGCCGTCGAACAGCAGCTTGCTTTCCTTGATGCGCATCTCTGGCCTCCTTCGCACGCCACGAGTTTCACCCGGTCGGGCAATGCGCTCCGCTTGCAAGCCACGCCTTGGCGAGGTCGCCGAACTGCTGCTGACTGCCCGGCGGCGGTTCGCGTCCCTTGCCGGGATTCCACCCCCAGCCGACCAGATGATCGCTTGCCATGTGCTCCACGATCGCCTCGAGGCTCTTGCCGCCGTTGCGGGACGGGTCCTTGAGCTGCTCGCAGATCGCCCCGAGCGATTTTCCGACCCAGGCCATGCTAAGCGGAGCCAGATGCCAGTTGGGATCGCCCGGAATGGACTGAATGCCGGCCGACTGTGCCACCACCGTCACATTCTCCGGCCCGTGGCAGGTGCTGCACATCATCCCTGGCGCCCCCATATTGTCGGGTCCGCGAAACACCGGCGGTTCATGCGGAATCATCTTGAGCGTCTGCAGTGGGCGGTCATCGGCGGGATGGCAATTCAGGCAGCGCGGATGCTGCAGCACCTTGCCGGCCTCCTCGAAGATCGCAATCGATCGCGCCTTTGGATCGGCAATCGAGTCGAAGGTCGAAACCGCCTTGAGCGCCACCGGCTGTGAGCCGCCTTCGCTGCTGCCGTCCTGGGAGGCAACCCGGTTGGCCATGAAGGCGCTCGAAGCCAGGATGCCGATGCACGCGGCAAGGCCTGCCGCCTGGTGGAAGCGTGCCATGATGAGCTCTAAGACGTCAGGCTGCTGACAATCGGCGTGCGTCGGACCGGCTGTCCGGTCAACCGTCGCCACGCATTGGCAAGCGCCGGCCCGATCGGCGGCGTCCCGGGCTCGCCTACGCCGGTCGGTGGCTCGGTTGAGTCAACGACCGCGACTTCGACCTCAGGCATTTCGTTGATGCGCAGCGATCGGTAGTCGTGGAAATTCGACTGCACGATGCGTCCGCCCTCCCCGAGGGTCACCTCGTCGAACAGCACCGCACCGAGTCCGAATCCGATACCGCCTTCCATCTGTGCCTTGATGATGTTGGGATTGACCGCAATGCCGCAATCGACCGCGCACCACACGCGGTGGACTCTTGGCGCGCCGCCCCCGCCAATCGACACTTCGGCGATCTCGGCAACATAAGTGTGAAAGCTCTTGTGAACTGCGACGCCGCGTTTGCGACCATCGGGCACCGCACCGCCCCAATCGGCCATTTCGGCGACCTTCTTGAGCACGCCGGCCTGGCGCGGCGCATCCTTGAGCAGCGTAAGCCGACCCTCGACCGGGTCCTTCCCCGCCTTCTCCAGAAGCTCGTCGATCAGGCTTTCGACGACAAACGCCGTATGCGTGTGCCCGACCGAGCGCCACCACAGCACCGGCACGCCGACCTGCGTGTTGTAGCTCTGAACCCTGAGATTGGCGACCGTGTAGGGCAGATCGGTCACGCCCTCGACCGAGGTCTCGTCGACCGCGCTCTTCTTCAGGATCGACTGGCCGGCAATCTGGTGGTCCCACGCGGCAATGTCGCCGTCGCGGCTCAAGCCGACCTTCACCTTATGGGCGAATATCGGGCGATAATAACCGCCGCGTATATCGTCTTCGCGGGTCCACATATGCTTGACCGGCCGGGTCATCCCGGCGGCTTTGAACGCCTCCGCCGCTTCCCGCATATAGGGTGAGCCGAATTGCGCCCGCCGGCCGAAGCTGCCGCCGGCCAGCTGCGTATGCACCCGGACATGCTCGGGCGCGACGCCGAGCACCTCCGCCAGCGCTCTTTGATCCTGGCCAGGAAATTGCGCGCCCGTATAGCAGTCGATCGAGCCGTCATCCGCCTTCATGATAACCGCATCCAGCGGCTCCATCGGCGCATGCGCCAGAAACGGAAACTCGAACTCGGCTTCGAGCGGCACGACGCCATCGGCCGCCAGCGCCTTCTCGACATTGCCGCGCTCGGCGGCCTTGAGCCCCTTTGTGGCGAACAGCTGGCGATAGCCGGCGAGAATTTCCGCGCTTGACCGGCGCTCCGCCTTGCTCAGGTCCCACTCGACCTTGAGCGCATCGCGACCCTTGAGGGCTGCGAAAGTGTTCTCGCCGAAGACCGCAACGCCTTGCGGGATCGCCTTGATCGCAACCACCCCGGGGATCTCGCGCGCCGCGCTGTCGTCGAACGATTTCGGCGTCGCCCCGAAATGATCGGCATGGGTCACCAACGCCACCAGCATGTCGGATGCCTTGACATCGATCGTGTAGAGCGCTTCGCCGCGCGATTTTGCGACCGTGTCGAGCTTCGGCGTGTCCTTGCCGATATGGACGAAATCTTCCCGCCGCTTGAGCGCCGGATTGGCTGGCGGCGGCATGGTCGCGGCAATTTCGGCCAGTGCGCCGAACCCGCTTTCCTTGCCGCTTGCAACATGCTTCACCCGACCCTTCTCGATCGTGATCTCGCCGGCAGGAACCTTCCACTCGCGCGCTGCCGCGGCAATCAGCATGGCCCGCGCCATGGCACCCGCCTTGCGCATCTGTTCGAAGGAATTTGCGATCGCAGACGAGCCGCCCGTGCCCTGCACCCCGAAGATGAGATTGGCATAGATCTTGTCGTCGGCGGGAGACGCGACCGCCCGGATCTGGCTCCAGTCGGCATCGAGCTCTTCGGCGACGAGGGTTGCAAGCCCGGTATAAGGACCCTGGCCGAACTCGATATGCTTCGAGAGAACATGGACGATATCATCCGGTGCGATGCGGATGAAGGCATTCATCACCGCGCGCCGACCCTGGACGTCGGCCGACGTGCCCTTGAGTAGCGTCGCGGCAAACGCGTTCGGCGCCAGGAATGAAACGCCGATGACCAGCCCTGCTCCGGCGAGGAAATGGCGGCGGGAAAGATTGGTGATGCTGTCGTGCATCGCTCAGCCCTCCATCATTCGCGATGCGTCATGGATCGCTTGACGGATCCGGTGATAGGTGGCGCAGCGGCAGATATTGCCTGCCATGGCGCGGTCGATGTCGTCATTGCTCGGCTTGGGATTGAGCTGCAGCAGCGCCACCGCCGACATGATCTGTCCCGATTGACAGTAGCCGCATTGTGGAACGTCGATGGCGACCCAGGCAGCCTGGACCGCCTTGGCCTCATTGCCGCTCAGGCCCTCGATGGTGACGAGGTCCGAACCCTCCGCCATCGACACCGGCGTGACGCACGATCGGCGCGGTGCGCCGTCCATGTGGATGGTGCAGGCACCGCACTGGGCGACGCCGCACCCATATTTCGTGCCGGTGAGGTTCTCGAAATCCCGGATCACCCATAACAGCGGCGTATCGGGATCGCCGTCGAATGTTCTGGGTTGGCCATTGAGTGTGAAGCTGATCACCGAACGCTCTCCTTGAGGCCAGAAGCTTTGCAACCTATCTAGTCGTTCGCCGGACAGGCGGCATTCACAAACAGATGAAGATCATTTCTTCATGCGGAATCAGCTCCTGTTCGCCCCTTGCCGGCATGCTGCTCGATCACTCTTGCTACATCCTCACCTTGGCACTTCTGCCGACATCGGGCCGGGTATCGGTCAGGGCCGCCGCCGCCATCTTGATGTAGCTCATGGCCGTGCCCGGGCTGTCCCAGTACTGCGCATCCTTCAATCCGACCGTCAGCACCCGGATCGCGGGATCATCCGGACTGCTCCACCACGCCGCGGCGGCCGTCGACCACAGATCCTGGATCTTCTGCCGGTCGTTCGACACCTCGGCCGTGCCGGTCAGCGAGACATATTTCTGCCCGCTGGCATCGGCGAAGGCGAGGCCGACATGCGGATTTCGTCGGATTTCATTGTCCTTGTGACTGTGAACATCGGTGAGGAAATAGACCGCGTTCTCCTCGCGAGAAATATGCGGCGCCATCGGCCGGGCTCGGATATCCTCGTCATCGCGCGTGCTGAGCATGCAAAATCCAATTTTATTCATCAATGACCACACGCGCTCGACATCATTGTCGCTAACCATGGCAACGGCTCCGTCGCAAAAATGGGTAATGACGTAGCAACTCACGCTCGAGAAAAATCGTTCCACGGAGCTCTGGAGCGAGCACCGGAGCTGTCATGGTCCTTGGCGCGGATTTGAAACCCCTGTTGCTCATTTTTCCGGCAGCAGCACTGCCGCTCGCGGTCGCCCTCAGCCTGGCGGCACACGGCAAGAGCGCTCCGCTGCCCGAACCCAAGCCGAAGGCCGCCGAGTCTCCACGAAAGACAAAACCCGCCCATGAACAGCCGCCCGCCGCACCGGCGGCGCCGCCCAAATCCCCGGCTGAGAGCGCTCCCG
>DATAOT010000098.1:0-5151 GCA_036265615.1 Aestuariivirgaceae bacterium | reverse complement strand
GGTGCCATTGCCGTCTCGGTCAGTCTCCTCACCAATGACGAAGCGTGCTCATCTCCAACCTGATCCGCCTTCCCGAGTGTCCAATGACGAGGAACAGGACGCGCGTCGATGTCTGCATCCTGACGGTGCTCAAGGCCGCCCCCCAGAGCCATCTAATGGTGCAAGGAGCGGACGAGTCGAAGAGGGCACCCCATCGTCCTTACGCAGGAGAGTCCCGTTTCTTCGCCGGCCAGGTGGCCATCGGCACTGAGGTGGACGACATTTTCCTGCACCGTCGGAACCCCAACGGAACCCTGAGACGCATTGCTGGTGCGGCGTGCCCGGTAAGCCCATGATAATATGGAGATAATTATCGATCACGATCATTTGAATCGCTGTGCGACATACGGCGACGACCGTCATCAGGTTGTTTGTCTGCGCAGTGCTTCTCACGATCGGCCGTCACCCACGGCCGCTACTTGCGGTCCAGCCTGTCGAGCCACGCCTTCGCTTGCTGGCGCTCGGCGGTCTGCCGGGCCATGGCAAGGAAGTCGCAGCCATCCTTCGGTGCGTATCTCTCGGCATCGATCGCAGCGAGCTGCGCTCTGAGCCGGAAGAGCTCGGGAAGATAGAAGTTTTCCTGGTTGTTCCTGGCAATCTCCAGTGCCTTGTTCAAGGACGACTCGGCATCTGAATAGCGCCGATAATTGATTTGCGTTTCTGCCAGCACCCCGAGCAGGAACGTCATCTCGATCTCCTCCTTCGAGCGCAGCAGGAAATCGATGTGTTCGGTGATCGGCTGGATCATGCGATCGTCATGTCCCATGACGCAATCCGCCCAGCTGCGAATGATGAGCGCACGCCTCAGATAGATCTGCTCGCCATGTCGTCTCGTGTGCTCGACCAGCTCCGCCGTGCGCTCGTAAACCTTGTCGATTGCACCGAGGCACTGATACACATAGCAGCCATTGCTCAAGGCCGTCGCCAAGGCATGCGAGGATTCCTGGCGCGCACTCTCGATGGCACGGTCTGCCGAGGCCTCCGCCTCGGCGACATGCCCCAGCACGAACAAGGTCCAGCCAAGATAGCTCAAGGACATGCTCGGATAGCAATGGACGCCTGACACCCAGTCGCCGCCGGCCTTCAATCCGAGCTCGAACTCCTCCTTCGCGGCGTGAAATTCGCCCAGCATGAAGGACGCCATGCCGAGACCCTGGCAGCCCCCGGCGATCGCCATCTGGTGCTGCAGGCTCAAGCCGAGCTGCTTCATCTTCTCCGCCGGTGCCTTCGACGCCGAAAGCTCTCCCGCGTTGAAATAGAGCCCGAATTGCCAGTCGAGCGCCTCGAGGGTCTGCTCGGTGTTGCCGAGCCTGGTGCTGAGCTCCTCGGCTTTCCGGAAATATTGCAGCGGGTTCGCCGCCACCCCGCGCGAGGCATTGAGCGCCAGGCCGTAGGACAGGTTGAGGGTCGTGAGGTCGTCGAGAATCTCCGGCGATTCCGAAAGCGTCGTCGCCATTTTCAGCGCCTTGCTGAGCAGGTTGGCCGCTTCCTCGGTGGCGCCCGAGCGCAGCGCGTGCTGTCCGGCCGCCAGCCAGTAGTGGAGCGCATTGCGCCGATCTTCGCCGCATTCGAAATGATGCGCCACGATTTCCGGCGGCACCGTCGCGGCCCCGTGCGCCGAGAGATGGTGGGCGATCTTCAGATGCATCTGGCGACGCGCCGAGCGCAGCAGGCTGGAATAGACGGCATCGCGCAGCAGCGCATGGCTGAATTCGTAGGCGTCGCGCTGGCCGTGCGGGAACCGCACCAGAATCTTGAGATCCGTCAACTCGTCGAGCTGCCGCTGCACCTCGGCGGCGCCGTTCTCGAAGAGAGCGACCAGGATCTTGAGGTCGAAATCCTTGCCGATCACCGAAGCGAGCTGGGCGACCTCCTTGCTTCTGCCCGCCTTGTCGATGCGCTCCATCAACGAGCCCTGCAGCAGGTTGGGCACGAGGTCGTCCGGCTCGGCCGTCCCCTGCTCCGCCTCCTCCTCGATGGCACGCTCGAGATAATGCTCGGTCAACTGCTCGACATAGAGCGGGTTGCCGCCGCTCGACTGGTTGATCTTCGCCGACACGCTGTCGCTGAGATGTGGCAGGCGCGGTGCGGCAAGCTTGCTGATCAGCTCCTTCACCGAATGGTTGTCGAGCTTGGTCAGCGACAGCGTGGTGACGTATGGCAGCCGGAAGTTCGGAGCGTTATCCGGTCGCGTGGTCATCACCAGCATGACCTTCTGGTTTCCGATCAGGGCGGCGAAGGATTGCAGAAGGTTGAGCGTCGAAGCGTCCACCCACTGTATGTCCTCGACGAGGACGAAGAGCGGCACGCTCTTGGCGCAGGCCAGCAGATAGTCCGCCAAAGTGCTCTGCAGCTTCGCCAGCATCTGCTTGGGCGAGTAGTCGATATAGGAACTTTTCTGCGACAAGCCCATCAGGTTCATCGTCATGTCGATGATGTCGGGCGAGAACCACACGCGATCGCGCAGATAGTCGCTGATCTTGGCTTGCTTCACGGCGCGCGTGTCGTCCCGGTGAACCTCGGCGAGGCGCTCGACGCTATGAATCCATGGATGGAGCGGTGTCGCCGTGAACTGGTTCAGGCACTGCAGCTTGATGTTTGTCGCGTCCTCCCTGGCAAGCGTCTTCTGAAACTCGTGGACCAGCCGTGATTTGCCGATCCCCGGCTCCCCCAGCACGATCACCACCTGGCCGTCGCCGTCGAGGCAGGATCGCCAGCGGCTGGCCATGAGGTGCAATTCGGCCTGGCGACCGACATAGGGGCTGAGCCGCGACGAGCTGAAGCGCTGAGCCGGCTGCAGCGGCTGGCCGAGCTCGAACACCTCGAAATCTTCCGCAAAGCCCTTGAGGCGGATCGAGCCGATGCTTCGAAAATCGAATTTGGCTTTGCAGAGCTTCATCGTCGGGCGATCGACCAGCACATGCCCGGGACTGGCCGCCTGCTGCAGCCGTGCCGCAACATGCGGCGCCGGCCCGAATGCCAGGAGATTGCGCCCGACCGAGCCGATGCCGGGCCGGTCCACCACGACCCGGCCGGTGGCGATGCCAATGCGGCAATCGAACGGGAACTTGCTCCCCTGGGCCAGCATTTCGCCGATCCGGATCGCCGCATTCACGGCGTCCGCTGCGGCATCCTCTCGGGCGATCGGATATCCGAAATAGGCCTCGAAGCCATCGCCGGTATAGCCGGCGAGCGAACCGTGGAACTCGTCGATGATCGTCTTGCAGCTGTCGACATAGCTCTGCATCAGCCCCATGATTTCCTCGGGGTCGAGTTCATCGACCAGCCGCGTGGAATTGACGATGTCGACATGGAGCACCGTCACCTGGCGCCGTTCAGCTGTCTGTTGACCTTCCATTCGACCTGACCACGGGCATCGGCGCCGGCTGGAGCAGCAGGCCCTGGGCGCGATGCCGTTGCGCATCACGCCGGCGAGGACTTGGCGACCGTCCGTCCATTTACAGACAAAATGATAGAGCCTTTCGTGTCTCCCGGCCACAGGGCTTGGCCAGCCACGAGACTGTTGCCTGGGCCATTGAATCCTTGTTGCTGGCCGCCGGCTGGGCTAGACCATGATCTTGGAGCGAGGAACTTGACCATTCAGAGATCCGACCGCCGCCTGGAGCGGCTTCATGACATCATTGCCGAGCAATCCATTCTGCGCGGCGATTTCACGCTGTCCTCCGGTCGCAAGAGCACCTACCTGTTCCAGCTCCGCCAGACCACGCTGCACCCCGAAGGATCGAGCCTCATCTCCGACCTGATCGTCGACTTCATGAAGTCGAACAACCTGAGCTGCCTCGGCGGCATGGTGCAGGGCGCGGTGCCGATCGTCGCCGCGGTCAGCGCCCGAAGCTTCCTCAACGGCTACCCGGTCCAGGCCTTCTTCGTCCGCAAGGAGGCCAAGCGGCATGGCGCCGAGGAGCTGGTCGATGGCTTCATGGCCGCGACCGGCGATGTCTTGCTGGTCGACGATGTCACCACCACCGGCGGTTCGATTCTCGAGACGATGGAACGGATGAGCCGCGCCGGCTTCAAGGGGCAAGTCAGCAAGGCGCTGTCGGTGGTCGATCGCCAGGAGGGCGCCACCGAGAACCTGGCGGCCCGCGGCATCGCCCTTCATGCCCTGTTCACCAGGCAGGATTTCGACATATAGCGCCTCCCTGGCAGGAGCCTAGAGCATGCCGATGTCGCGCACCCGGCTGACCGTCGTAATTATGATCAATACACTGGGTTATCTCGCTCTCGCCGTCATCGGCGCCGGCGGCCCGGCCGCCTTCTTCGCTCATCCGCCGCTCATCGTCTTGACGATCATGCTCCTCGTGATGGCGGCTGTCGCCACCCGCAGCAGCGGCAATCTCAGCCCTGGCGAACGGGAGGATCGCGGCAATCGCTGGGTCATAGCGGCGCTGTCGGTGATCGGGTTTCTCGAGGCTTTCGTGCCGGCCTACACCGACCGCATCGATTTCTGGACCATCGATGGCGACACCGTGCGCTGGCTCGGGGTCGCTCTCTTTGCGCTGGGCGGCGCGTTCCGCCTCTGGCCGGTCTTCGTGCTGGGCCACCGGTTCAGCGGCCTCGTGGCGATCCAGCCCGGCCATCGCCTGGTTACCGACGGCATCTACGGCGTCATCCGCCATCCGAGCTATCTCGGCCTGCTGGTCACCTCGCTCGGCTGGGCGCTCGCCTTTCGCTCGGGCGTGGGATTGCTGTTGACGCTCGCGAGCACGCTTGTGGTGCTGGGGCGCATCCAGGCCGAGGAAAAGCTGCTCGGCAGCCATTTCGGCGCGGAATACGAGGCCTATCGCCGCCGGACGTCGCGGCTCATCCCCGGTGTGTACTAGGCAGTAGGAAACGGTGCCTCTCACTGCCTATTGCCTGTCTTTGCCGACCGCATTCCGAAAAAATTTCACGTCGCCTTCGCATTTCCGACATCCCGTTCGCCCCGCCGATAGCGGCCGAGGCGCTGCTTATGCAAAATGGCAGCCGTCACCGAACGAGTACCCTTCCTTCCTCCCTGTTCGGAAGCGGTGGCATAACTCTTCGCCGGGGGCGAAAGCCGGTGACGGGCTGATCTGGCCGGGGTTGAAGGTCAGTCCGGAACCGGCTCTT
>DATAOT010000097.1:0-10225 GCA_036265615.1 Aestuariivirgaceae bacterium | reverse complement strand
ATACGCCGTGTACTTCGCCCCGCCCTTCTCCGCCAATATCTTCGTAATCGCCGCCGTCAACGACGTCTTCCCATGGTCAACATGGCCAATCGTCCCAATGTTGCAGTGCGGCTTCGATCGCTCAAACTTCTCTTTGGCCATCAGTCAATCTCCATGGGCCCTGGCGGGGCGATGATCAGGCGTATTTCGCAACCACTTCGTCGGCCACGTTGCGGGGGACCTCCGCATAGTGGTCGAACTGCATCGTATAGGCGGCACGTCCCTGGCTCATCGAGCGCAGCGTGTTGACATAGCCGAACATGTTGGCAAGCGGCACCATGGCCGAGACCACCTGGGCGTTGCCGCGGCTGTCGGTGCCGGCAATATGGCCGCGGCGGGAATTCAGGTCGCCGATGACGCCGCCGAGATACTCCTCCGGCGTCACGACCTCGACCTTCATGATCGGCTCGAGCAGAACCGGGGCCGATTTCTGCAGCGCCTCCCTGAGCGCGGTGCGGGCAGCGATCTCGAAGGCGATGGTCGAGGAATCGACCTCGTGATAGGCGCCGTCGACCAGCGACACTTTCACGTCGACCACCGGAAAGCCGATGATCGTGCCGGCCGTCATCACCGAATTGAGACCTTTCTCGACGCCTGGAATGTACTCCTTCGGCACCACGCCGCCGACGATCCGGTTGTCGAACTCGAAGCCCTTGCCCTTCTCATTGGGCTCCACCACCAGCTTGACCCGGGCATATTGGCCGGTGCCGCCGGTCTGCTTCTTATGGGTGTAATCGATCTCGGTGCGCCTGGTGATCGTCTCGCGATAGGCGACCTGCGGCGCGCCGACATTGACCTCGACCTTGTGGGTGCGCTTCAGGATGTCGACCTTGATGTCGAGATGAAGCTCGCCCATTCCCTTGATGATGGTTTGCCCCGACTCCTGGTCCGTCGAAACGTAGAAGGACGGGTCCTCGGTCGCGAGCTTGTTGAGCGCCAGCGCCATCTTCTCCTGGTCGCCCTTGGTCTTCGGCTCGATCGCCATCTCGATCACCGGATCGGGGAATTCCATCCGCTCGAGGATCACCGGCTTGGCGACATCGCACAGCGTGTCGCCGGTGCGGGTATCCTTGAGGCCGACCAGCGCCACGATGTCGCCGGCATACGCCTCGGAGATCTCCTCGCGGGAATTGGCGTGCATCAGCACCATGCGGCCGATCCGGTCGGTCTTGCCCCGCGTCGAATTGAGAACGGTCGAGCCCTTGTTCAGCCGACCGGAATAGATTCGGGCAAACGTCAGGATGCCATAGGGATCGTCCATGATCTTGAAGGCCAGCATCGACAGCGGCTCCTCGTCGGAGGAGCGCCGCACCACCTCGGCATCGGTTCGCGGATCGATTCCCTTGATCGGTGGAACATCGACCGGCGATGGCAGATAGTCGACCACCGCGTCGAGCAGCGGCTGCACGCCCTTGTTCTTGAACGCCGAACCGCAGAGCACCGGGAAGAAGGCGCCGGTGATCACCGCCTTGCGCAGCAGCCGCTTGATGGTGTCGTTGTCGATCTCCTCGCCCGACAGGTAGGCTTCCGTCGCCCCCTCGTCGAGCTCGACGCAAGCCTCGATCATCTCGAGCCTGGCCTCTGCCGCCCGGTCGGCGAGGTCGGCTGGAATGTCCTCGTCATGGAACTTGGCGCCGAGACCCTCGTCCTCCCACACCACCGCCTTCATCCGTACGAGATCGACGATGCCCTTGAAGGACGCCTCCGCCCCGTAAGGGAGCTGGATCGGCACCGGCTTGGCGCCGAGCCGGGTGCGGATGTCGGCAAGACAGCGGTCGAAATCGGCTCCCGTCTTGTCCATCTTGTTGCAGAACACGATGCGCGGCACGCGATACTTGTCGCCCTGGCGCCACACCGTCTCGGTTTGCGGCTCGACACCCTGGTTCGAGTCGAGGACGCACACTGCCCCGTCCAGCACCCGCAGGCTGCGCTCCACCTCGATCGTGAAGTCGACATGGCCGGGGGTGTCGATGATGTTCAGCCGCTTGTCATGCCAAAAGGTGGTGGTGGCAGCCGAGGTGATGGTGATCCCCCGCTCCTGTTCCTGCTCCATCCAGTCCATCGTGGCGGCGCCGTCATGGACCTCGCCGATCTTGTGGCTCTTGCCGGAATAATAGAGGATGCGCTCGGTGGTCGTGGTCTTTCCGGCATCGATATGGGCCATGATGCCGAAATTTCGATAATCCTCGATTTTGTGTTTGCGCGGCATGGCGTCAAATCCTCAAGACAGCATCACCAGCGATAGTGCGAGAAGGCACGGTTCGCCTCCGCCATCCGGTGCGTGTCCTCCCGCTTCTTGACAGCCGTGCCGCGATTGTTGGCGGCATCCAGCAGCTCTCCCGACAGCCGCTCCACCATCGTGTTCTCGTTGCGCCCGCGTGCGGCCGTGATCAGCCAGCGGATGGCCAGCGCCTGCCGGCGCTCGGCCCGCACTTCCACCGGCACCTGATAAGTGGCGCCGCCGACCCGGCGCGAACGCACCTCGATCGACGGGCTGACATTGTCGAGCGCCTGGTGAAACACTCCGAGCGGTTCCTGCTTGGTGCGGTCCTGGATCCGGTCGAAGGCGCCATAGACGATCGACTCGGCAACCGACTTCTTGCCCTGCAGCATCAGGTTGTTCATGAATTTCGACAGCACGACATCGCCGAATTTCGGATCCGGATTGATATCGCGGCGAACAGCACGGTGGCGTCGGGACATGTCTCTCTTCCTCTCGTGCAGCGCTACTTCGGACGCTTGGCGCCGTATTTCGAACGCCGCTGCCGGCGCTTGGCGACCCCCTGGGTGTCAAGCACGCCGCGAATGATGTGGTAGCGAACCCCCGGCAGGTCCTTGACCCGGCCGCCGCGGATCATCACCACCGAATGCTCCTGGAGATTGTGCCCCTCGCCCGGGATGTAGCTCACCACCTCGAAGCCGTTGGTGAGGCGCACCTTGGCAACCTTCCGCAAGGCCGAGTTCGGCTTCTTCGGCGTCGTCGTGTAGACGCGCGTGCAGACCCCGCGCTTCTGCGGGCAAGCCTGCATCGCCGGGACCTTGTTGCGCGTTCGCGGCGAAACGCGCGGCTTGCGGATAAGCTGGTTGATCGTCGGCATCTCTTCGCGTGCGCTCTCGAAAGATTCATCCTGTCTCGCCGGGCAACTTTTCAGTCAAACACCCAAAACAGCACCCCAGCATCCCGGCTTCCCGATGCTGAATGCCGCTCATCAGAGGACCGCGCAGCGCACCGCCACGAGGTCATGTCCCGCGATGATAAGCTGTTTCCGGCAGCGTTTAGACAAGTGACAACGGTCTACGGCCTGCCACCCGAAAACGCGCGGAACATACTGGCGCCCCCCGCCTCCGTCAAGCAGCAAATGCGGCAGTTTCTGCCTATTTGGGCTTGTGCGGGCCGCAGGTCTACCCTCCCGCCCTGATTCGACACGATTCCCGTCATCTGGTCGCCTGAGCGCGGCGCCAATCTGGCCAATGGACGGCTGCCGTACCGCTGGATGAGGAGGATCCCGACACATGACAAAGCCGCTGCGTACCTGGTGGCACGAACTCAATACCTGGGAGCCCGACGCTGCCCGCGCCTTTTACGGGCGGACGCTCGGATGGGAGTTCGAGAAAGTCGCGCTTCCCGATGCCGCCGAGTACTGGATTGCGCGCAAGGAAGGCAAGCCGGTGGGCGGCGTCTTCGCCCTCAGCGAGCCCGACTACGCGGGCATTCCTTCGCATTGGATGACCTATATGGCGGTTGCCGATATCGGCCAGGCCGAGCGGGCGACCGCATTCGCGGGTGGCGAGATCATGCGGCCTGCGACTCACATTCCTGGCGTTGGCAAGCTCGCCGTCGTGACCGATGCGGCGGGTGCCATGATCGGACTGATCGAGCCCGATCCCTACCACGCCCTCTCCGAAACCGCCGCGTGAGGTCTCGGCGCTAGCAGCTTGCAAGGTACGGCGTCGGCTGCTCGAGATTCCCGCTCACCCGGTTTCGTCAACGGTTTGTTCGGTTAGTCATTCTCATCAAGGAAACGGCCCGGGGATTCCGGGCCGTTTTCTCATGTCGCGGGGAAGAGAGAGCCTGGCGGCTACTCCGCCGCCGGTGCAGCCGGCAAGACCTCGCCCGACTGCTTCGCCTGCTCTTCCAGGATGAGGTTGTCGCGCTTTTCGGCGATCTGCTTGAAGCGGGCAAGCGTGCCGCCGGTGCCGGCCGGAATCAGCCGGCCGACGATGACGTTCTCCTTCAGACCCTCGAGCGTGTCGACCTTGCCCGACACCGCCGCCTCGGTCAGCACCCGGGTCGTCTCCTGGAACGATGCCGCCGAGATGAAGGACCGCGTCTGCAGCGACGCCTTGGTGATGCCGAGCAGCACCGGATTGGCCGTCGCCTGTTTGCCGCCTTCCGCCTCGACCTTGGCATTGATCTCGTCGAGCTCGATCCGGTCGAGCTGCTCGCCGGGGAGCAGCGTGGTATCGCCGGAGCTGACGATCTCCACCTTCTGCAGCATCTGGCGGACGATCACCTCGATATGCTTGTCGTTGATCGACACGCCCTGCAGCCGGTAGACCTCCTGGATCTCGTTGACCAGGAACGAGGCAAGGTCCTCCACGCCTTTGATCGCCAGGATGTCGTGCGGCGCCGGATTGCCGTCGAGAATGTACTCGCCCTTCTCGATGAAATCCCCTTCCTGGACCGGCAGGTGCTTGCCCTTCGGAATGAGATATTCGATCGGCTCGAGCGACTCGTCGCTCGGCACGATGCGGATCCGCCGCTTGTTCTTGTAGTCGCGACCGAACTCCACCCGGCCCGACACCTCGGCGATGATCGCATGGTCCTTGGGCCGCCGTGCCTCGAACAGCTCTGCCACCCGCGGCAGACCGCCGGTGATGTCGCGTGTCTTGGCGCTTTCGAGTGGAATGCGGGCGAGCACGTCGCCGGCCTTGACACTGGCTCCGGGATCGACCGACAGGATGGCATTGGCCGGCAGCATGTAGCGTGCATCCGTCCCGCGGGCGAGCTTGATCAGCTTGCCCTTGCCGTCCTTGATCACGATTGCCGGCTTCAGGTGCTCACCTCGGACATTGCCCTTGGTGTCCACCACCACCCGGTTGGTGATGCCCGTCGACTCGTCCGTCTGCTCCGCCACCGACAGTCCCTCGACCAGGTCCTCATATTCGACATGGCCATTGGCCTCGGTCATGATCGGCCGCGTATAGGGATCCCACTCCGCCAGCCGCATCCCGCGTTTCACCTTGTCGCCCTCGTCGGCGAACAGGCGGGTGCCGTAGGCGATCTTGTGCACCGCCCGCTCGGTTCCGTTGGCATCTTCGATGACCAGCGACATGTTGCGGCCCATCACGATGAGCTTTCCGGAGGAGTCGCGCACGACATTCCGGTTGCGCATCCTGATGATGCCGTCATGGTTCGACTCGATGAAGGATTCATCGAGCACCTGCGCCGTGCCGCCGATATGGAAGGTGCGCATGGTGAGCTGGGTGCCCGGCTCGCCGATCGACTGCGCCGCGATCACTCCCACGGCCTCGCCCATGTTGACCGGCGTGCCGCGCGCCAGATCGCGGCCGTAGCACTTGGCACAGACGCCGAACTTGGTGGCGCAGGTCAGCACCGAGCGGATGCGGACGCTCTGGATCCCCGCCTTCTCGATCGCCTCGACATGACTCTCCAGGATCTCGCTGTTGCGCGCGACCAGCACCTCGCCGCTCACCGGATCCTTGACGTCCTCCGCCGCCGTCCGGCCGAGCACGCGGCTGCCCAGCGAAGCGATGACCTCACCGGCATCGATCAGCGGCCGTGCCGTGATCGCCTCCTCGCTGCCGCAATCATCCTCGGTGATGATGCAGTCCTGCGCGACGTCGACCAGCCGGCGGGTCAGATAGCCGGAATTGGCCGTCTTCAGCGCCGTATCGGCAAGGCCCTTGCGCGCCCCGTGTGTCGAATTGAAGTACTCGAGCACCGACAGCCCTTCCTTGAAGTTCGAGATGATCGGCGTCTCGATGATCTCGCCCGACGGCTTTGCCATGAGCCCGCGCATGCCGGCCAGCTGCTTCATCTGGGCCGGCGAGCCGCGGGCGCCCGAATGGGCCATCATGTAGATCGAGTTGACCGGCTTCTCGCGGCCAGTCTCCGGCTCGACCTGGACCGCCGAGATGCGCGACATCATCTCGTCCGCGACTCGGTCGGTGCACTTGGCCCAGGCGTCGACCACCTTGTTGTACTTCTCGCCCTGGGTGATCAGCCCGTCGATATATTGCTGCTCGTACTCCTTGGCGAGCTCGCGCGTCTCCTCCACGAGCCGCTCCTTCGAATCGGGGATGACCATGTCGTCCTTGCCGAAGGAAATGCCCGCCTTGAAGGCATGATAGAAGCCGAGGCCCATGATCTTGTCGCAGAAGATCACCGACTCCTTCTGACCGCAATGGCGGTAGACGGCATCGATCATCTTCGAGATTTCGCGCTTGGTCAGGAGCTTGTTGCAGAGCTCGAGGCTGATTCCCGGCTCGCGCGGCAAGAGCTCGCCGATCTTCATCCGGCCCGGCGTGGTGTCGAACACCTTCGCCACCTCCTTGCCGTCGAGCCCGATATATTTGAACCGCGCCTTGATCTTGGCATGAAGCGTCACCACGCCGCTCGCCAGCGCATGGTCGATCTCGGCCATGCTGGCAAACAGCTTGCCCTCGCCCGGCTCGTTGCTGCGTACGAGCGACAGATAATAGAGACCGAGCACGATGTCCTGCGAGGGCACGATGATCGGCGCCCCATTGGCCGGATGCAGGATGTTGTTGGTCGACATCATCAGCACCCGCGCCTCGAGCTGCGCCTCGAGCGACAACGGCACATGCACCGCCATCTGGTCGCCGTCGAAATCGGCATTGAACGCGGCGCACACCAGAGGATGGAGCTGGATCGCCTTGCCTTCGATCAGCGTCGGCTCGAAGGCCTGAATACCGAGACGGTGGAGCGTCGGCGCCCGGTTCAGCAGCACCGGGTGCTCCCGGATGACCTCGTCGAGGATGTCCCAGACCTCAGGCTTCTCCTTCTCGACCAGCTTCTTGGCCTGCTTGACCGTGGCAGACAGGCCCTTGGCATCGAGCCGCGAATAGATGAACGGCTTGAACAGCTCGAGCGCCATCTTCTTCGGCAGGCCGCACTGATGCAGCTTGAGCTCCGGGCCGACCACGATCACCGAGCGCCCGGAATAGTCGACCCGCTTCCCGAGCAGGTTCTGGCGGAACCGGCCCTGCTTGCCCTTCAGCATGTCGGCGAGCGACTTCAGCGGCCGCTTGTTGGCGCCGGTGATCACCCGGCCGCGCCGGCCGTTGTCGAACAGCGCATCGACCGCCTCCTGCAGCATCCGCTTCTCGTTGCGGATGATGATGTCCGGCGCCCTGAGCTCGATCAGCCGCTTGAGCCGATTGTTGCGGTTGATCACGCGGCGATAGAGATCATTGAGGTCGGAGGTGGCAAAACGCCCGCCATCGAGCGGCACCAGCGGCCTCAGCTCCGGCGGAATCACCGGCACGACGGTCAGGATCATCCATTCCGGACGATTGCCGGATTCGATGAAGGCCTCGACGATCTTCAGCCGCTTGGCCAGCTTCTTGGGCTTGAGGTCGGAGGTTGACTCGGCAATCTCCTTGCGCAAGTCGTCGCGGAGCTTCTCCAGGTTGATGCCGGTCAGGAGCTCGCGCACCGCCTCGGCACCGATCGAGGCGGTGAATCCGTCCTCGCCATAGCTGTCGATGGCTGTCAGATACTCCTCCTCGGACAGGAGCTGGTGCAGCTTGAGCGGCGTCAGGCCCGGCTCGAGCACGATGTAGTTCTCGAAATAGAGCACCCGCTCGATATCCTTCAGCGTCATGTCGAGCAGGAGACCAATGCGCGACGGCAGCGATTTCAGGAACCAGATGTGGGCCACGGGCGCGGCAAGCTCGATATGACCCATCCGCTCGCGCCTCACCTTGGCGAGGGTCACCTCGACGCCGCACTTCTCGCAGATGATGCCCTTGTACTTCATCCGCTTGTACTTGCCGCACAGGCACTCGTAGTCCTTGATGGGGCCGAAGATCCGGGCGCAGAACAGCCCGTCGCGCTCCGGCTTGAACGTACGGTAGTTGATGGTCTCCGGCTTCTTGATCTCGCCGAACGACCACGAATTGATTTTCTCCGGAGAGGCAATGGAGATCCGGATCTGGTCGAAAGTCTGAGGCTGACCAGCCGGGGCGAAGACATTCATGACCTCTTGTTTCATCGGTCGATGGACTCCTTGGAAAATCTGTAACTGTTCACGGCTTCACCCTTCCCCCGCAATCGGGGAGAAGGGGGGCGACATGGCCCTTGCGGGATCCTTGCCGTTTCAACTCAACTCTGACCCTGGAGATCGACATTGAGCCCGAGCGAGCGCATCTCCTTGACGAGCACATTGAAGCTCTCCGGAATGCCCGCCTCGAACGTGTCGTCCCCTCTGACGATCGCCTCATAGACCTTGGTGCGGCCGGCCACGTCGTCCGATTTCACTGTCAGCATCTCCTGCAGCGTGAAGGCGGCGCCATAGGCCTCGAGCGCCCACACCTCCATCTCGCCGAAGCGCTGGCCGCCGAACTGTGCCTTGCCGCCGAGCGGCTGCTGCGTCACCAGCGAATAGGGACCGATCGAGCGGGCATGGATCTTGTCGTCCACCAGATGGTGGAGTTTCAGGATATATATGTATCCGACCGTCACTTTGCGATCGAACGGCTCGCCGGTCCGCCCGTCGAAGAGCGTGACCTGCCCGGAGCGGTTGAGACCGGCCGCCTCCAGCATCTCCGCAATATCCTCCTCGCGGGCGCCGTCGAACACCGGCGTCGCGATCGGCACGCCGCCCTTGAGATTGCCGGCAAGCTCGAGCGTCTCGTCCTCGTCGAGACCGCTGACCGCTTCGTCCTTGCCGTAGATCCTGTGCAGCTCGTCCTTGAGCGGCTTGATCTTCCCGCCGCCCCGGTAGACTTCGAGCATCTCGCCGATCTTCCGGCCAAGCCCGGCACAGGCCCAGCCGAGATGGGTTTCCAGGATCTGCCCGACATTCATCCGGCTCGGAACGCCGAGCGGATTGAGCACGACATCGACCGGCGTGCCGTCCTCGAGATAGGGCATGTCCTCGTCGGGCACGATCCGCGACACCACGCCCTTGTTGCCGTGACGGCCGGCCATCTTGTCGCCGGGCTGGATCTTGCGCTTCACCGCCACGAAGACCTTGACCATCTTCATGACGCCGGGCGGCAGCTCATCGCCGCGCTGCAGCTTCTCCACCTTGTCGAGGAAACGGTCCTCGAGGCGCTTCTTCGATTCCTCATATTGCTGCCGCATGGCCTCGAGCTCGGACAGCGCCCGCTCGTTCTGCAGCGCGATGTTCCACCACTGCGAGCGCGGCATGTCCTCGATCACCGCCCGGGTGATCTTGCCCTCGATCTTGTGGCCCTTGGGCCCGCCGGCAGCGATCTTGCCGACCAGGAAGTCGGCGAGCCGCCCATAGGCGTTGCGGTCGAGAATGGCGAGCTCGTCGTCGCGGTCCTTGGCCAGACGCTCGATCTCCTCGCGCTCGATGGCGAGCGCGCGCTCGTCCTTGTCGACGCCGTGCCGGTTGAACACCCTGACCTCGACCACGGTGCCCGACACGCCGGGCGGCAGCCTGAGCGATGTGTCGCGCACGTCCGAGGCCTTCTCGCCGAAGATCGCCCTGAGCAGCTTCTCCTCGGGCGTCATCGGGCTCTCGCCCTTGGGCGTGATCTTGCCCACCAGGATGTCGCCCGGCTTCACCTCGGCGCCGATATAGACGATGCCCGCCTCGTCGAGGTTCTTGAGCGCTTCCTCGCCGACATTCGGAATGTCGCGCGTGATCTCTTCCTGGCCCAGCTTGGTGTCGCGGGCCATCACCTCGAATTCCTCGATGTGAATCGAGGTGAACACGTCGTCGCGTGCGATGCGCTCGCTGATCAGGATCGAGTCTTCGAAGTTATAGCCGTTCCACGGCATGAACGCGACGAGCGCGTTGCGGCCGAGGGCGAGCTCGCCCAGCTGCGTCGACGGACCGTCGGCGATGATGTCGCCGGCGCGCACCACGTCGCCCTTCTTCACCAGCGGACGCTGTGTGATGCAGGTGTTCTGGTTCGAGCGCTGGAACTTCAGCAGGTTGTAGAT
>DATAOT010000096.1:0-5244 GCA_036265615.1 Aestuariivirgaceae bacterium | reverse complement strand
CCGCGCCGGTGAAGGATGACGCCGAGGCACGCGGTATTGACCCATGCGGCGATCGCCGTCGCCATGGCGATGCCGACATGGGCGTAGAAGCGGGAGAGGAGCAGGCTGCCGATGATGTTCACCATGACCGACAGCATCGCGATCTGCATTGGGGTGCGGGTGTCCTCGCGGGCGAAATAGCCCGGCTGGAACACCTTGGTCATCGAGAAGGCCGGCAGCCCCGCCGCGAACGCAGCCAATGTCGGGGCGACCGCCAGCGTATCCGAATGGGTGAATTCGCCGTGCTCGAACAGCGCATTGATCAGCGGCATCGCGATGACGATCAGCGCCACCGTCGCCGGCAGCGTCAGGAACAGCGACAGCTCCATCGCGCGGTTCTGGCTGGTGAGCGCCCCCTGCTCGTTGCCGGCTCTGAGCTTGCGTGACAGATCCGGCAAGAGCACCACCCCGATCGCGACCCCGATCACCCCGAGCGGCAGCTGGTAGAGCCGGTCGGCATAATAGAGATACGGCACCGCGCGCTCGAAGGTGGTGGCGATCATGGTGGCGATGAGCAGGTTCACCTGCATGATGCCGCCCGACACGATGCCTGGGCCCGACAGCAGCATGACCTTCTTGACCCCAGGCGTCATGCGCGGCCAGGCCGGTATGAGCGGCATGCCGGCGCGCCGGCACGCCACGGCCAGCAGCATGAACTGCAGGAGCCCGGCGACGAAAATGCCCCAGGCGAGAATATGGCCGGTCGCCGGCGTGTTGCCGGTGCCGAGCGCGAGCGCCACCAGATTGGAGCCGATCAGTGCCAGATTGAGCAGGATCGGCGCCGCTGCCGCCGCGGTGAAGCGGTTGAGGCTGTTGAGCACCCCCGATTGCAGGGCGGTGAGCGACATGAACAGGAGATACGGAAAGGCGATGCGCGTGAGCGCGACAGCGAGGTCGAAAGTCTCCCTGTCGCCGACGAAGCCCGGCGCGATCACCACCATGATGAGCGGCATGGCCAGCATGGCGATGATGGTGAAGAACACGAGCCAGCTCAGCAGCACCGAATAGACCTCGATGGCGAAGCGATGCGCCGCCGCCGAACCCTGCCCTTCCACCACGCCGGCGAATTGCGGCACGAAGGCCGAATTGAACGCTCCCTCGGCGAACAGCGCCCGGAACAGATTGGGAAAGCGCTGGGCGACCGCGAAGGCCTCGGCCACCGGCCCGGTGCCGATCATATAGGCGATCAGCTGGTCGCGGACGAAGCCCAGCACCCGGCTGACCATGGTGAGCCCGCCAACAGTGGCGGCCGATCTCAGAAGCGACATCGAAGTCCCCGTCCGAAGCCTCCCTCCCCTCATGGCCGGGCTTGACCCGGCCATCCAGGCCTTTTTTGCACCACCTCTGGATGGCCGGCTCGGCGGCCGGCCATGAGGGAAAAGAGAGAGCCTGATCCATCCGGCGCTGACTAGCGACTAGCGGCTCGGCGCCGAGCGCGCAAGTGACCTCGTTTTGCTATGCTCCCAGCACCTTGAGAAGCTCGGTCTCGATCTGCGACTGGCGCGCCTGGCTGTCGATCTTGGTCCCGGTCAGGTCGGTGACATAGAACACGTCCACCGCCTTCTCCCCGAAAGTGGTGATCTGCGCCGAAGCGATGTTGAGATTGAGGCGGAACAGCGCTTCGGTGACGTCATAGAGAAGGCCGATCCGGTCGAGGCCGTTGACCTCGATCACGGTGAAGCGATTCGAGGACTGGTTGTCGACGCTGACCCGCGGCTCGACCCGAAAGGCGCTGAGGCGCGGCTTGGTGCGGCGCTGCGCCACGAGGGTCTTGAGATAGAGCTCGCCCTTCAGCGCCTTGCGGATGAGATCGCACACCCGCTCCGCCCGCCGCTGCTCGTCGGCATCCTCCGGGAACTCCCGGTTGATCAGCAGCGTGTCGAGCGCCATGCCGTCGACCGTGGTGTAGATCTCCGCCGAGGCGATGTTGGCGCCGGCCGCGGCGCAGGCGCCGGTCAGCATCGCGAGGAGCCGCGGGTGATCCGGCGCGAAGACCGTGATCTCGGTGATCGCCGTGAAGTCATCGGTGCGGATGGTCGTTCCGATCTTGTCTCCCTTCGCCTCGGTGTCCTCGATCAGCCGCGCATGCTCGAGCTGGCGCTCGTTCGCCACGGCAACCCAGTAATTGTCATAGTGGCGCGACATGTATGTCCTGAGCTGCTCATCGTCCTCGGCCCTGCTGCTGCGGGCAAATTCGCTCTGGGCGCTGGCCACGAGATCGCGCCGGCTCATCGCCACATGGCCGCCATCGAGCACCGGCGCGGTGGCGAAATAGAGGGTCCTGAGCAGTTGTCCCTTCCAGCCGTTCCACACGCCGGGCCCGACCGCCCTGATGTCGGCGACGGTGAGGATCAGCAGCAGCTTCAGCCGCTCCGGGCTCTGCACCTGCGCCGCGAAATCGAGGATCGTCTTGAAATCGTTGAGGTCGCGCATCTGCGCCGTCTCGCTCATCACCAAATGATGACGCACCAGCCACGCCGCCGTCTCGGTCTCGGAAGGCGAGAGACCGAGCCGCGGACAGAGCGCCGCCGCGATGTCTCCGCCGGCGGTCGAATGGTCCTCCTTGCGGCCCTTGGCGATGTCGTGAAGGAAGGTCGCGACGTAGAGCGCGTTGCGGCCGGCGGGCGACAGCGTGTGAAACAGCTCGCTCGACAGCGGATGCTCGTCGCGCAGCGCCCCGGCCTCGATCTCCGCCACATTGCCGACCGCGCGCAGCAGATGCTCGTCGACCGTGTAATGATGATACATGTTGAACTGCATCATCGCCACGATGCGACCGAAGGGCGGGATGAAGCGGCCGAGCACGCCGGCCTCGTTCATCCGCCTCAACACGGCCTCGGGGTCGCGCGATTGCGTGAGCAGGGCGAGAAACAGCCGGTTCGCTTGGCCGTCCTGCCGCAAAGCCTCGTTCACCAGCCTGAGCGACCGCCGCGCCAAGGTGAACGCATCGGGATGGATCGTCAGATTGTTCGTATCGGCGACATGGAACAGCCGGATGAGATTGACCGGATCGCGGGCGAAGACGCTGTTGTCGGCCACCGTCAGGCGCCCGGCATCGAGACGGAAATCGGGATCGTTGCCGATGGCGCGGATGTCGCTCGCCACGAACGGCCGGAAAAACCGCGACAGGCCCGGCGCGCGCTTCATCTGGCGGGCCTCGAGCGCCGAGCAGAAGATCCGCGTCAGGTCGCCGACATCCTTGGCGACGAGAAAATAATGTTTCATGAAGCGCTCGACAGGCCTGAGTCCCCCATGAGCCGTGTAGCCGAAGCGCTGCGCGATCTCGCTCTGGATGTCGAAGGTCAGCTTGTCGCTCGCACGGCTGCTCAGGAAGTGCATGTGGCAGCGCACCGCCCACAGGAAATCCTCGCATTTCTCGAAGCGCTTGAGCTCGGAGCGGTTGAACACGCCCTTCTCGACCAGCCCCTGCGCATCCTTCACCGCATAGATGAACTTGCCGATCCAGAACAGCGTATGGAGATCGCGCAAGCCCCCCTTGCCGTCCTTGACGTCGGGCTCGACCAGATAGCGTGACTGTCCGGTCCGGGCATGCCGCGCATCCTGCTCCGCGAGCTTGGTGGCGATGAACGCCTTGATCGTCGCCGCCTTGATCTCGCTGCGGTAGCGTTTTTCGAGCTCCTCGTAGAGAGCGCGGTCGCCGCACAGATAGCGCGCCTCGAGCACCGCTGTCTGGATGGTGCTGTCGGACCGCGCCAGCCGCAGCGCCTCATCGATGCTCCTGACCGCATGGCCGACCTTGAAGCCGGAGTCCCAGAGGAGATAGAGCAGGAACTCGACCAGGCTCTCGCCCCAGGCCGTCTGCTTGTAGGGCAGGAGGAACAGGAGATCGATGTCGGAGCCCGGCGCCAGCGTCCCGCGGCCATAGCCGCCGACCGCAACCACCGCGATGCGCTCGGCAGCCGACGGATTGTGCGCCTTGTAGACTCTGCCCCCCATTGCGAACAGCGTGCGGACCAGCATGTCCTGGGCATCGCTCAAGGCGCGCGCGCAGGCCGTCCCCTGGCCATCGGCGATGAGCCTGGCCTCCGCCTCGCGCCGGCTTGTCGAGGCAAATTCGCGAATGAGCGGCACCAGCGCCCGGCGCTGCGCCGCCGGGTCGCTGCCGGCGGTCGCCATGGCGGCCTCGCAACGCTGAAGCAGCGCCGCCTCGTCCATCAGGGGAGCATGCGCCGGCTGGTCCATGGCTGCTCTATAGCGGGACTGTGCCGTTCGGCACAGGGGTCCGCGAGATTTCAATTTATTATCACGTAAGCATATGGGGGAAGGAAATGACTTCTATTGCGCCAGGTTACGTTGGAAAATCTTCGGTGACTACGGGACAAGTGCCGGAAGTCACACTCTCCGACGAAGAGAAGATCATCAAGATCATCGGCCCGATGACAGAGCAGGACAGGACCCGATTTCTCGAATTTTTCCCAATTTCAGGGATCAGCGCCGACAATGAGGCCGCCGTCCTCGATTTCTACCGCAATTACCGTTACCACCTGACTCCGGGCGAGAGCATCAGCGAGGCCCAGCGCATCTTTCTCAATGCCAAAGGGATGGATGATAAGACCCTTCTGGCTCGCGCGATCCTGCTGGGCAAGGTCCACCTCATTCCCGATCTCCTGGCCTGCGGAGCGGACGTGACGAAGCCCTGCACGGGCATCAAAGCCGGCAGCCTGACGCCGCTCTTCCTCGCCGCCCAGTCCAAGCACCCCGCATGCATTCCACTGCTGATCAAGGCGGGCGCCGCCATCGACGAGAGGGATGAGGATACCGGTGATACGCCGCTGATCAGATCAGCGAAAACGGGCAATGAAGCTGCCTGCCAGGCACTGATCGCCGCCGGCGCGAACGTCCAGATATTCGATGCGAAAAGGAACCAGGTGCTTTTTTATGCCATAGATCAGCAGATGCTTCCGACCATCAAGCTGATTATCTCTCGCGGTGCGGGTTGGACTGGCGATTGCTCAGGCGCGTTATTGAAGCACATAGATCTTTTGAAAACTCTCGTTGAGACGTATCCTGCTCTGCTCAATATGGTGTTTCCAGACGCTGCGCGCCTTGGTGCGGATCCGGACCTCCTCACCCTTCTTGTGCAAAAGGGTGCGAATGTGAATCTCACCGACTTCTGGGGTTATACAGCACTCAAATGGGCCGTCATGGGCAATCATCAGCCTCAAGTCGTTCGGCTCTTGGAGT
>DATAOT010000095.1:0-4508 GCA_036265615.1 Aestuariivirgaceae bacterium | reverse complement strand
CGCCGACGCTCTTGTCGGCTGCTCCCGTCTCATTGCCGGCAGGATCGGCCGGGGCTGACTCATCGCTCGAAGATCAAGCCCTCATGCGGCCGAAGGCGCAGCTTGGGGGAGCTTTCCCTGCCCGTCCGATCGAGATGGGTCGATAGCAGCACGGTTGCCGGTCCGGCGATCGATGCTTCGCTCGCCTTGGCCGTCATGTTGAGGGCGACCCCCACTGCACGGCTGCCGCGGCGCCGTTCGTAGAGCAGGACCTGCTCGCCCGCCGCGACCGGCTCCCACTGCCCGGTGACCAGCGCTTCCTCGCGCCTCCGCAGCGCCAGCAGCGCCCGATAGAGCGACAGCATCGACTGCGGATCGCGCGCCTCGCACGCCACATTGACCCGATCATGTTCCGGTCCGAGCGGCAGCCAGGGCTCGCCGCTGGTGAAGCCGCCTTTGGGGCTTGCGTCCCACGGCAACGGCGTGCGGACCGGATCGCGCCCGAGACCAAGGCCTGGAACGTTCTTTTCCCATGGATCGACGACCTGTTCCGGCGAAATCGCGACGTCCGTCATCCCGATCTCTTCGCCCTGGTAGATCGTCGCCGTGCCGCGCAACGTGAGCAGCAGCATCGCGGCGACCCGCGCCTGCTCGCACCCGAGCCGGCTTGCCACCCGCGAGCGGTCGTGATTGCCGAGCACCCAGTTGGGCCATCCGCCCCTCGGCAGCGCCCGCTCATAGGCCTGGATCAGCGCCGCGACAGCGGTCGGAGTCCACGGCGTCGACATCAGATGGAAGTTGAACGGCAGCTGAAACCCGGTGAGATCGACACCGTAATAGGCCATCAACCGATCGATGGGCAGATAGGCTTCCCCGATCATCACCTTGTCGCCGAACGAATCGGCGACCTGTCGCATCGCCGCAATGGCCTCGTGCACCTCCGGCTGGTCCATGGTGTAGGCGCGCAAGAGCCGGCGCGCCGGCGACATCCCGGGTCGCCAGTTCGCATCGGGCGGGTTGTCCCTGAGCCGGTCGTCCTCGATCAGCTGGTGAATGGCATCGACGCGGAAGCCGTCCACGCCCCGCCGAAACCAGAACCGCAGCACATCGAGCATCGCTGCCCTGACTGCCGGAGTGCGCCAATTGAGGTCGGGCTGCTCCTTGAGATAGGCGTGGTAGTAATATTCCCCGCTGACCGCGTCCAAGGTCCAGGCCGGGCCGCCGAATTCGCTGAGCCAGTTCGTGGGCGGTCCGCCATCGCCGCGCGGTGCTCGCCAGACATACCAGTCGCGTTTCGCATTCTTCCGCGACGAGCGGCTTTCCACGAACCAGGGATGCTGGTCCGAGGTGTGGTTGGGCACGAAGTCGAGAATGATGCGCAGCCCCTTCGCGTGCGCCGCCGCGAGCAATCGGTCGAAATCCGCAAGCGATCCGAAGATCGGATCGACGGCGCGATGGTCGGCGACGTCATAGCCGAAATCGGCCATCGGCGAGAGGAAGATCGGCGAGATCCAGATCGCCTCGACGCCGAGCCCGACGAGATGATCGAGCCGCCCCGCAATGCCGTTCAGATCGCCGATGCCGTCGCCATTGCTGTCCTGAAAGGACCGCGGATAGACCTGATAGATGACGCCCCGCTGCCACCAGTTGGCGGGCTCTGGATCATTCATGCCGAAAGCCTTTGTTCAGCCTGGTGTGGTGAAGGATTCTCTAAAATTCTGGCGAGGAACAGCGTGGCGTTCGAATTGTTTTATCGGGTGGTGAAAGCGGCTGAGTTTTCCGCCACTGGCAAGGACGGCCGGCCGTAGATTTTGATAGGAGAGAAGAATGCGTGCTATTCCTCTTGCCATAGTTGCATCCTCGATGCTCATCGCGCCCGCGGTCTTTGCCGATGAACTGGTGATCGACGAGGGAGTGGCCCCCGAATTCCACACCTATGTGGAAAGGGAAAAGGTTCGCACCTATGACGGCGACGTGGTCGTTGGGGCGGACCTGCCGGACACCTATGAGCTCGCGCCGGTGCCTGACGTGATCATCACCAAATACCCGCGGCTCAAAGGTTATCGCTATGTCCGGATGGGCAAGCGCATCGCGATCATCTCACCCTCAACGCGCAAGGTCGTGAGGTTTGTCGATTAGCGACTCGAGCGCCTCACTTCACGGCCGCGGAACCTTTCAAGGCTGAGGCCGTTGCTCGGACAAGTTCGCGGAAGTGAAGCGATGCGGAGGAAGGCGGCTGCCGTTCAGGGGCCGCCTTTTCCATGCCGCGAGCACCAAAGGGGCCCGGCCCGGCAGCGACGAGCCAGGAAATTTTGTTAGGGTCAGGGTGGTGCCGCTGCCACTGACGTTTGGCGACCTTCCGGATCTTGAACCATGAAGGTTGCCGCGAGTTCGGGGCTGTCGCAACCCAGGCACGGTTCCTGACGGTCTTTGCATCGCTTAGTCTCGAGCGATGCCGGCGCGCCGTTTTCCAAAGCCCTGGACAGTCGAACAGATTCCGGGCGGCTGCCGGATCATCGATGCGAGCGGCGTTGCCGTGGCCTATGTCTATGGCCGCTCCGATGGGGCAATGGCCGAGTCGGAAGCCGGACTGACGATTGACGAGGCGAGGCGGATTTCCAAGCTGATCGCCCGGCTTCCGGAGCTTGTCGAGCTGGAGCGCGACAGGAACAAGCCACGCAGCCGGCGCAAGCCGCAACCATTGCGCAGCAAGCCGGTCACCATCGGCGACCTGATCCATGAGGGCAAGCTGCTCGAGATCCATTGCGCCTCCTGCCGGCCGGAAAGACACCTCTATCTCGACCCCGAGCTCCTGTGCCTGCCAAGGCGCATGCCGGTGCCTGAGCTGGCCAGGCATCTGGTCTGCACGAAATGCGGTGCCCGCAACAGCGCGACGCACAACCCGATCTGGGCAAGACCTGATGCGCGAGTCGGCGGTGGGACAGGCCGAAATCCGAATCGCGGCAAGAGCTGAGCAGCGAGCGGAATCGAAACGCATCATGCTCGCATCAGAAAGCCTTGCCATCGGCGCAGCCTTCTGCCTCGCACTCGGCAGCATGATTTCCGCCGAGCTCAAGGGTCGCATCAGCATCATCACGCTGACGCTCTGGCAGACGGCAACCGCCGCCCTCCTCCTCTTGGCGTTGGCGAGCTTCACCGGCGGCTGGAGCACCATCAGGGCGTGGCATGTTCCGTATATCTGTGCCTCAGGTCTGTTCGGCACGGTGCTTGCCAATGCGAGCTTCGTCGGCGCGATCTTCATTGCCGGGCCCCGCCGCGCGGTCCTCCTTTTCTCGCTCAATGCGCCCTTTGCGCTCGTGCTCGGATTCCTCGTGCTCGGAGAGGCGGTCCGCCCGCTTCAGGCTCTCGGCGTTGCTCTTGTCATTCTCGGTATCGCCCTGGCCGTCCTGTTTGGCGGGCTTCCGGCAGTCCGGCCTCGGAGCGGCAGAAGCGATGCCGCCGTTTCCGCCTCCGAGCTTGGCCTTGGCCTCGGTGTTCTATTGGGCGTCGGTTCAGCCTTGTTTCAGGCGATCGCAAATCTGATCGCCCGTCCGGTGATGAGTGACCACGTCGATCCGTTTGCCGCGATGAGCCTCCGCGCGACCTTCGCCGCGGCGTGCTTCCTCGCCGTGTCTCTGCTGCCGCTTCGCATGCTCCGGGATCATCGCGCATTTTCCTGGCGCCTCTTCGCGATCAGTGCGGCGGGTGCCGCGATCTCGACCGGGCTCGGGATGTCGCTTTTGATGGCAGCGCTGGCGAGCGGCCAGGTCGGGATCGTATCGACGCTGTCCTCGCTGGCACCCGTCCTCATCCTGCCGATGGTTTGGCTGAGAACCGGTGTTGTCCCGTCGGCCAGAGCCTGGGCTGGAGCGCTTCTTGCAGTCCTCGGCATCGCCCTCATCGCTGTCGGCTGAGCCGCTATCGAAAGTGCTCCGCCGCAGGGCTCCGCTCGAGAACAAAGCACCACGGATCGAGGTGTTTGCAAAAAAACTACGAAATCCGACAAAATCCTGGAACTTCCGTTCCAAATGCGAATTGGCCCCGCGTTGGCCCGCGGCCTCCAACAGAAGCTCGGCATTCGGGATTCCGCGCAAAGCGCCGGCACGGCACGAGGGTGAATCATGTCAGCTGTCCAGGTATTCTGTCCCAGCTGCAAGATCGGCTCGCCTCGCGAGCTCCACGAGCTGACCGGTAGGTTTGTGATTTGCACCGCCTGCGGGCGTCGCTTGAGCCCGGAAACGATCAGCACCGCCCTGAAGCAGTACGACGAGCGGAAGCGCCGGGGCTCCCCTGATGCCGGGCCGAACCTTGCCGAACAAGGCGGCTCGGGCTGGGAGGTCCGAACCCTCAAGGATCGCCTGGTTTCCGTGGCGTCTTATCTCGCCATCGCCCGATAATCCCAGCCTGAGCAGGCTCGATAGGCGCGGACGGGCAATCCCGTTCGTAGAATTGCCATCCGACCAACCTAAGCTGCACCGATCTTTGGGGAAAACCTGCGCCCGCTGGACGCATGGATTTGCCGACGCCTG
>DATAOT010000094.1:0-5216 GCA_036265615.1 Aestuariivirgaceae bacterium | reverse complement strand
CAGCGGCGGCGGCATGGAGCCGATCGAGGTGAACGGCATCCGCTTCATGGGGCGGGTGGTCGAGGGCGTCGATCCCAAGGATCTGAAGGGTCTCGCCGATGAAGGCAAGGCGCGGCTCGGCTCCGGCGTGGTGGCGCTGGTGGCGGTGACCGAGGATGGCCGGGCGGCAGCGGTGGTCGGGGTCACCGGCGACCTCGCCGGCCGCATCAATGCGATCGACCTCGTCCGCCAGGCCTCGCGGGTGCTGGGCGGGACAGGCGGCGGCGGCCGGCCCGACATGGCGCAGGCCGGCGGACCGGACGGCTCGCGCGCGCAAGCGGCGATCGAGGCGGTGCGGTCGGCGCTCGGGTGAAGGGAGTGAGTGGTGAGTGGTGAGTGGTGAATAGTGGAAGGGCCGCGCGCTGCTTCCACTACTCACTATTCACTATTCACTCACTATCGATCGTGATCGCCGAATGAATCGCGTCGGTTAGAATTCCGGTCGAGGTCGGCTTCACCACCCCGGGCAGCACGCGGATGTCGAACAGCTCGCGGATCTCGCCGTCGAGCCTGATCCAGTGGACGACGTCGCCCGATTTGAGATCGATGATGTGAACGCCGCACCACGGTTCGGCATCGCGGCGCTTCAGCTCGTCGTCGAGGGCGAGCCCCGAGAATGAGTCGCGCGGCAACGACAGCGTCACGATGGCATGACCATTGTGGAAATCGAGGCCGCGGAGGAAGCCCGGGCAGAAGGTGCGGGGCTCGAAGCTGCCGGAACCGAGCTCGATGGTGCCGAGATGGCCGGTGCCGGAATTCAGCACCCACAGGCGGCCGGCATGAAGACGCGGGCTGTGCGGCATCGACAGCCGCTCGGTGACGATCTCGCTGGTGGCGACATCGATGATCGAGCCGCCCTCGGCTCGCCGATCGCGCCAGCCATTGACGATGTCGCTGCGGCAGACGGCGCTGACATAGGCAGGACGGCCGTCCGCCATGGCCATGCCGTTCAGGTGACAGCGGTCCTCGGCAGCCAGCCTGCTGATGAATTGCGGCTTCCAATAGGGGCGGAAACTGTGGACCTGGCTCAAGGTCGCCAGGCACGAATAGAGCGTGTTGACGAAGATGATCCGGCCGTCGCTCATCACCCCGAGCTCGTGGATGTCGAGGTCGCCGGTGGTGCTGGCGAAGCGGGGGAGATAGTGACGGTCCTCGCCCTCGGGGCCGCGCTCGCCATGGCGCAGAATGTTCTCGAAGCGCCAGACCTGGTAGAGAGTCGAGAGCAGCAGGCGCTGCGGGTCGGCCCATAGCGCCATGGCGCGGACGAAAAAACGCTCGTGAAAATGCACCCGGCCATTGTCGCTGCCGCACAGATAGAGCCGACCCGACTGATAGGACGTGAAGGCGAGCGACAGGTTGTGGCGGGTCAGCCAGTCGGCAAGGCCGCGGGTGCAGCTGATCTGGCCGGCGCGGGGTTGGACGGACCCGGCCGGGGCGGCCGGGGCGGCAAGGGCATCCTGCATGCTGCTCCGCTCTTTGCGACTTCAGATGCCGCAACCCTTACACGAAGCATGCACGTTCTACAACCGTTCCGGATCGAGCGTGAACAGCTCCTGGGCGCGACCGACGCCGCGAAGCGCGTAGCGGCCCACCGAGACGATCCATGATCGCTCGGGCTCGGGTGTCGCGGCGACGAAGTCGGCCGACAGCACGACATGGCGGTCAACCGAGCGACACATCGAGGACACGCGGCTCGCCTCGTTGACCGCGGGACCGACCACGGTGAAATCGAGCCGGTCCTCGCTGCCGATATTGCCGTAGAAGACCTCGCCAATATGGAGGCCGATATAGACGGTGGTGACCGGGCGGCTCTCGGCAAGGCGGCGGGCGTTGAGCGCGGCCAGGCGCTGGCGCAGGCTCGCTTCGGCTCTGAGCGCCGAGCGACAGGCCTCGCCCGGGTCGTCGGCCTTGAAGATGGCGAGCGTGCCGTCGCCGATCAGCTTGAGGACATCGCCGCCAGCCTCGTGGATGGCCGAGATGACGACGTCGGCATAGTCGTTGAGCAGCGGGATGATCTCGCGCGGCGGGGCGGTGTCGGTGATCCTGGTGTAGCCGCGCAGGTCGGAGAACCACAGAACGGCGTTGATGCGGTCGGCAACGCCGCGCGAGATCTTGCCGTCGAGCACCCGCTGGCCGGCATCGTTTCCGAGATAGACCTCGACCAGGGTCCCGGCAATGCGCTTGAGCGAGGCGCATTTGATGCCGAGCGCCAGGGCCGGCAGCAGCCGCCGCAACGCCGCGGCCTGGGCCTCGGTGAAGCCGCCCGGGTGCTGGGTCACCCACCAGGAATAGACGCTGTCCATCTCGCCGATCGTGCCGCTGCTGGCAAAGCGATGAACAAAGGCCATGAAGCCGGTCTGGCCCTCGTTCTTGAGGGTCTCGAGAATGGCGAAATCGAGCGGGTCGTCCGGCCCGAGATGCCGGCGCATCTCGTCCTGGCCGGTGGTCAGCAGATGGTAGAACGGGCTGCTTTGCCAATTGGCCGCCGCCTGGCCGCCCTGGTTGGTGCGGCCATATTCGACGATCGCATCCTCCTTGACGCCGTCATTTCGCCAGCGGAAGGCCCGCCCCTCATAGATCGGATGGAGCGTGTCGATGATGGTGACGGCGCGCGACAGCGAGAGCCCGGCGGCACCGCAGCGGGCACAGAAGCCGTTCAGGAGCTCGGTCTCGTGCTCGCCGGCAAGGCCGCGGTCGACGAGCCAGGCGGCGATGGCGTCGATGTCTGCGTTGTTCATGGGTCAGGCGCGAGTCAGCGGGTTCGAGGACACCAGTCCACCGACGATGTTGATGGTCAGCGACAGGACAAGGACATTGAACAGGAATGCCAGCAGGCCGTGAAACAAGACAATACGACGCAATCCACGATCCTCGATCTGGACGTCGGAGACCTGGAAGGTCATTCCGATGACGAACGAGAAATAGAGGAAATCCCAATAATCCGGTTCATTGCGGCCTGGGAAGACGAGACCGGCTCTCGGTTTCTCAGGCGAGACATCGCGATAGTATTCATGGGCATAATGCAGCGCGAACATGCAATTCATGAACGACCAGGACAAAACGATTGTTGCTATGGCAACGCCGGCGTGGACGGCTGCAGTCACCGCTTCCTGACGGTCGAGACCCCTGAGCTCGGCAAACACCGCCAGCAGCGTTGCGGTGGCCACAAGGCTGCCGACCAAGAGCGAGGTGTTTCGCTTTTCGTCCTCGATGTTGGCCAGAGTTTTCATATCGCTCCGGGATGCCCGGGTCATGGTTCTGAGAACGAGCGCGACGAACAGTGCCGCCCCGCCATCAAAAGCGAGAAGCAGGCAGGTGAGGCAAGGGATCGTGTCCGAGGACACTCCCGAGAGGCAGGAGAGCAGGCACAGCGCGGCCAGAACGAGCGCCACTGCCGCGGCGCCGACCAGCCGCGGATGGGCTTCCATCCCGAGACGCCGAAGGAGGGCGGAGAACAAGGCCATCCGGCGGCCGCTCGTCATGCGGCTGACCGATCGAGGCGAGCAGGAACGGCCGCCGTCCTCACCGGCGTTCCGACGGCTGCCACTGAGCGGTGTCGTGATCGGGATGCTGCAGGCTCTTCAGCCGGGCGAGTTCCTCCGGCGTGCGCTTGTCCTCGGTGCGGCGGCCCGGAAGCGCCGCGAGGTCGGCAAACCAGGAGAGCCGGCTTTCGATCCCGACCTGGTCGGTGGGCGGCGCGATCTCGGGATCATCAAGCGTGCCGATGGCGATCTCGATATGATCATCGCCATCCTCCTGCATCGAGAGCGGCGTGCCGCAGGCGGCGCAGAAACCGCGATCGACCACGGCGGAGGAGCGAAACAGCCCGGGGGTGCCGCGCGACCAGCGGAAGATGTGGAGCGGCACCGAGACAAGCGCCGCGCCCCATGAGCCGAATGCCTTCTGGCACATGCGGCAATGGCAAATGCCCGCCTTGCCGAGCGGGCCGTCGATGGCATAGCGGACAGCACCGCATTGGCAGCCGCCGGTGATGATCGGACGTTCGGCAATCATTGTTGTTTCCTCACGCGACTGGCGGTCCTTTTGAGCAGGATGGCTTCACAGTGAAGAGGCCTCAGAGTGAGGGCCCCCACCCGGCCCGATTGGCATTATCGAGGCGCCTGGGCAGTCGCGCCTCTTCCTGCTTAAGACCGCTGCACACACTTAGAGTCCTCTGCGAAGTTCGAGCATTGCAGCATTTATGCCAAGCAGCTCGAAGCGAGCGTTGAAGACGCCTTGCAACATTTCCAGGGAACACATTCCACATTGGGCCGTGGTCCTCAGTGCGAAATCGAGGGCGGGCCCGTCACCGTGCTGCATTATCATCAACATTGTCCTTCGGTCCGCTTCTTCTACTACTTCCAGGTTTCCTGTCACGGATCGCTCATTAGGATGACCGCCGAAATCGATGGTGTGCTGATAGAGTTTGCTGAAGCGCGTCCCTGCATGCTGATTGAAGTCACTAACACTTTTCACAACTTTCCGATGAGAGAATCCATTTTTCGACGCG
The DNA here is from genome assembly GCA_036265615.1 of Aestuariivirgaceae bacterium. Classification (GTDB taxonomy): domain Bacteria; phylum Pseudomonadota; class Alphaproteobacteria; order Rhizobiales; family Aestuariivirgaceae; genus DATAFF01. Next base: position 667 of record DATAOT010000094.1, on the reverse strand, counting down.
GTCATAGTCTTCTCGTCGAGGTGCCGATCAAGCCAGATCGCCTTCAGCTCGGGGTTGCGATTGAGATGGAGAGCATAGGCGGCGTACTCGAGCATTGTCCTGTTTATCATATAGCTCTCCGCCGCCTGCCCGGCAGCAGCAAGCCCGGCCGCCGTCCGAAATGCTGAATGGGTCCGCAGGAAAAGCATCGCAGCAATATCATCCGGAGGATTCAACCAATCCTTGCTTACTCTCAGGAACAAAGCGTCAATCGCCACCAGCCGCTTATAGACGGGTCTCTTTTTGACAAAGGTGGCGAACTGATTTTTTCGGCCCGCCTCCCAGAACTTGGAAAGCTCATCAGAAGACCACCCTAGTGGCACTCTGTTGTCGATTGGCGGTTGCGCTCTAGTAATGTCCTGTCGTTCACGAAATCCTCGAAAATACATTGTCCCATCTCCAAATTAAATCAGGCATATGCGGCAACGAGTGCTCGTTTGAAATTTCTCTGCTTCTTGAGGGCGAACGAGGGCTCGGGGAGGCGGACTTCGCCTCCTGCCATTGAACATCGAGGACTCCTGCTTTACGCGTCGGCGGCGGAGCCGTCCTCGCCCTCCGACGGCGTTCCTGTGATCCGTTGCGAAATGAGCCCGGCATTGGCCCGAATCGCCGTCTCGATGGTCTGGGC
>DATAOT010000093.1:0-4868 GCA_036265615.1 Aestuariivirgaceae bacterium | reverse complement strand
CGGTGCTTGAGCCTCATGCGAGCTTCTGCCGGATCTGGAGCTTGACGGTGTCGATGAGAACGGCAGCCAGGACGAGGGCGCCGAGGATCATCTGTGTATAGTGTGCGGGCAGGCCCATGAGATTGATGGCGGTGTGGATCGAGGAGAGCAGCAGCACGCCGGCATAGACGCCGGGAAGACGGCCGATTCCGCCCTTGAGGCTGACGCCGCCGATAACCACCGCGGCGAAGGCGTTGAACAGCATGCCGACGCCGAGATTGGCGGTGGCGCCCGAGGTTCGGATGGCGAGGAGCCAGCCGGCCAGCCCCGAAATGGCGCCGGCAAGGATGAAGGTGATGAGTACCAGGCGGTCTACCTTGATGCCGGCCCGGAAGGTCGCGACCGGATTGCCGCCGATCATGGTGACGTGCCGGCCGAACGGCGTCTTCGCCATGATGAAGGTGAAAAGCGCATAGCAGGCGATGGCCAGCCAGGCGATCAGCGGCACATAGGCGATGGTCTCGATGCCCATGAAGCGGAGCGAGGGCGCGAGATCCTGGGCTGAGCGGCCGCCTGAAACCGCCACGACCAAACCGCGCACCCAGATATAGGATGCGAGGGTTACGATGAAGGCATTCATCCCGAGGCGAACAACGAGCAGGCCGTTGATGATGCCGATGATGCCGCCAATGACGAGGCACAGAACAAGCGAAACCGGGATGACCAGCCATTCGGGCGTGAGGGTGATGCCGAGCCCGATGCCGCGCGAGCAGAACAGGATGCCGGTGACCATGGCGGTGAGGGCGGCAACCGATTCCACCGACAGGTCCATGTTGCCGGCAATGATGACGATGGCGAGGCCGATCGCCATGACGCCGACAAAGGTCGACTGTTCGACGATGTTGGCGAAAATGCCGATCTGAAAGAAATTCGGGATGGTGAACGAGAACACCGCAAGCACGATGATCAGCATGAGCCAGACGAGATTGTCGAGAAGCAACTCGAGGACGACGCGGTAATCGCGGCCGCGCACCGCGGCGATCTCAGGAGAAGTCCCCCCGGAACGCGCGGCTCCGGGGGCAGTCTGGTCCTGGGTCATTCAGGGCTCATCATTCGACGGGCTGGACAGGCTCGGAAGGCGCCTTCAGATTGCCCCAAAAGCGCGTTTCGTCGACGTTGGCCTTGGTGATCGCCGCACCCGGAATCTTGAGATTGGGCCCCCAGGACTCGTTGGTCATCTCGGACTCGAGGCCGAGCACCTTGTATTTGCCGGGCTTGATCTCCTGCTTTTTCACAACCTTGTCGGCGAACATGCCGATGGCCGCGGCCTGCGCGTACAGCGGCTGCTCGACCTCGACCTGCTCCCAGCCCTTGCGAATGAGATCAAGGCCGACCGGCGCGCCGTTCGACGAGACGAGGAGCACCTCGCCCGGCTTTTTCCCCTTGGCCTCGAGCGACGCCGCTGCTGCCACCGCGAGATGGGCGGCATGAACGAAGATCAGGTCGATGTCGGGATTGGCGATCATCTGGTCGGCGACGATGGTCCCGGCGTTCGAGGCCTCCCACTGCATGGCCGGCAGCGAGATGATCTTCACATCGGGGAACGCCTTCATCCGCTCCTCGAATCCCTTCTGGATGTCGAGGGTGTAGGGATCGGCCGGGTCGCCCAGCACCTGCAGCACCTTGCCTTTGACGGCGCCGTTCTTCTCCTTCAGCAGCCGCTGGATCTCGCCGGCGGCGATATGGCCGATTTCGACAGTGCCGGCGACCGAGGTGAGGTCAGTCTTGGTCGCGGTGATCTGCCGGTCGAAGATCATGACCGGAATTCCGGCAGCCCGCGACTTCTCGATCGAGGGCTGGATCGCGTTGAAGTCGACGGCCGCCAGCACGATGGCCTTGGGCTTGAGATTGATGACGTCGTTCATCTGGCTCTGCTGCACGTCGGTCTTGTTGTCGGCATTGAGCGTCACGAGCTCATAACCGACATCCTTGAGGAATTTCTCGATCGCCTTGACCGACTCGGTCTGGAACTCATCGAGCAAGGTCGGGACCAGGTAATAGATCTTGCCCTTCGATTCCGCGAAAGCCGGTGTGCCCATCGCCACGGCCAGGACCGCCAAGGCAAGAATCATCATACTCCACAGACGCTTCATGGTGCTTCCTCCGTTCTCCTTTGCTTCGCCAGCCCTTTGGTTCAGGTTTGCCGGGTCTGGCCGTTGATTGCCTCGCCAGTGATCATCTGGATGATCTCGTCGGGACTGGTGGCGGTTCGCGGGACATTGCCGGCCACCCTCCCCTGGCGGATCACGACGATGCGGTCCGCGACCTGGAAAGCCTGGGCAATGATGTGGGTGATGATCACGACGCCGATTCCCTGGGCGGCGATGCGCTTGATCACGTCAAGCCCGCGCCGGGTCTGCTCGACGCCGAGAGCGGCAAAGGGCTCGTCCAACAGGACGAGCTTGCCGCCCCAATGGACGAAGCGGTTGAGCTCGATCGCCTGCCGCTGGCCGCCAGACAGATGCTCGACATTGATGCGCAATGAAGGAATGCGGGTCCCGGCATTGGCCATGGCATTGGCGACCGCGGCCTCCATCTCGGCCTCCTGCAGGATCGGGATGCCGAAACGGTGCTTGACGATCTCCCGACCCATGAAGAAATTGGCGACGACATCGACATTGGTGCAGAGCGACAGGTCCTGGTACACGGTCTCGATGCCGGCCTGCTTGGCCTCGGCGGGCGAGGCAAACCGCCGCTCCTCGCCCTCAAACAGGATGCGGCCGGAGCTTTGCTCGAGGCCGCCGGAAATGATGTTGACCAAGGTGGATTTGCCGGCGCCATTGTCGCCCAGCAGCGCCACCACCTCGCCGCGCTCGATATCGAAGCTGATGCCGCGCAGCGCTTTGATGGCGCCGAAATTCTTGGTGATTTCCTTGAGCTGGAGCAAGGGCGCACTGGCAATCACGCTACCTTTTCTCCCGACTGCTCGACCACCGCAACGACGAGGGCACGCTAGTCCGGCGATAAGGAATATGTCAAATGGACTTCACGAATACTGTCTGAGAACCGGCCGCCGTGGAACCAATACCAACATTCGACAGCCATATGGCACAGGAAACCCTTGACGCTCCGGCAGCCGTGAGCCGGGCGCTCGAGGGCAACCAGGCCGCCCTCAAGGCGTTCGCGGGGCGGTTTCGCTCCTCGAAGCCGGCGTTTTTCCTGACTTGCGCGCGGGGGTCCTCCGACCATGCGGCGGCCTATTTCAAATATCTGTCGGAGATCATCCTCGGCCTGCCCTGCTGCTCGCTTGGCCCCTCCGTCGTCTCGGTGTACGGCGCCCATCTCGACTTGCGCGACACCATTCTCATCACCGTGTCGCAATCGGGAAGGAGTCCCGACATCCTGTCCTGCCAGGAGGAAGCGAAGCGGGCCGGCATGCCGACCGTCGCGCTGACGAATGACGAGGCCTCGCCGCTTGCCGCCCAAGCCGATCTCTGCCTGCCGCTCAAGGCCGGACCCGAACTCAGCGTGGCGGCGACCAAGACGTTCATCTGCTCGGTGGCGCTGCTTGCCGCGATGGTTGCCGTCTCAGCCGACGATCGACGGCTCCATGATGCCGTGACCCGACTTCCGGATGCGCTGGCACAGGCGCTGCACTGCCGGTGGGAGGCGGTCGAGGATACGCTCGCCACGGCGCGGTCGCTCTATGTGCTCGGACGCGGGCCGACGCTGGCGATGGCGCGCGAGGCTGCGCTCAAGCTCAAGGAGATCTGCCGTCTCCATGCGGAAGCCTACTCCGCCGCCGAGGTGATGCATGGTCCGATGGAGCTGGTTCAGACCGGCTTTCCGGTCGTGGTGTTCGCATCCGGCGATGCGGCAGCCGCAACGACCCGGGCAAGCGTGGACGCGCTCAGGCAGGCCGAAGCGAAGGTGCTCACGCCGCCCTACCAGCCGACATCTCATCCGCTGCTCGATCCGATCTCGATCATCCAGTCATTCTATGTCAGCGCCGAACGCGTGTCGCGCCGGCTCGGCTTCAATCCTGACGCTCCGCGGCTGCTCAACAAGGTGACAGAGACCCGATGACCGCCTCACTCCCGCTGCTGCTGACCGGCGCCGCCGGCATCCTCGGACGATGGCTTCGGCCGCGTCTCATCGAGGCCTATGGGGCGCTGCGCTCGTCCGATATCAACGACCCGGCACCGGCGCTATCCGGCGAGGAGCTGGTGATCGCCGATCTCGCGGATGCGGAGGCTGTCGATCGACTGGTCAAAGGAGTCGGCCGGATCATCCATTTCGGCGGCATCTCCTACGAGACGGATTTCGAGCGGATCCTCGATGCCAACATCATTGGCACCTACAACGTGCTCGAGGCGGCCCGAAAGCATGGGGCCGGTCCGATCGTCTATGCCAGCTCGAACCACGCCATCGGCTTCTATACCCGCGACGACCGCCTCGACACGAACGTCCGTCCACGTCCGGATTCGCTTTATGGGGTCAGCAAGGCGTTCGGCGAGGACCTCGCCAGCCTCTATGCCGACAAATATGGGCTGGAGATCGCCTGCCTCAGGATCGGCACGGCGAAGCCCGAGCCGAGCGACCCTCGCCACCTCTCGACATGGCAAAGCTACGAAGATCTGCTGCGCATGATCAAGGCCTGCTTTGCAGCGCCGCGACTCGGATGCACCATACTCTACGGCGTCTCCAACAACGACCGGCGGTGGTGGAGCAACGAAGCGGCAGGGCATGTCGCCTATGAGCCTGAGGACAATGCCGAGCGGTTTGCCGCAACGCTGATCCCGAATGGGGATCAGCGCGACCCGCTTGCGCCCGAGGTCAAGTTCCAGGGCGGACCGTTCGCGGCCGAAGGCTACAAGCAGCGCGGCTAG
>DATAOT010000092.1:0-11882 GCA_036265615.1 Aestuariivirgaceae bacterium | reverse complement strand
TGGAGAGGATGGCGAGTCGCATGGCGCGCCGCTGCAATTCACCGAGACACGACCCCGCATCCTCGAAGGGGTCGAGGCTGAGATAAAGATCCATGAGCTTCTGATGCAGCGCGGGATCCGCGATGCCGTAGAGCCGCATGGTGTGGCCGAGGGCATCGGCGGTGACCTGCCAGAAATCGGCATGGACCCCCATCAGGCTTCGCAGCCAGGCATATTGCAACTGCTTGTCGCGCCAGGTAGCGGATAATGATTGGGCCTTGTCATCGTCGAGGGCCGCCAAGGCGCGCAGCACCGGCGTGTGGACGTCGAACAGGGTTCCGTAAGCGTCGAAGATGCAGGCTTTGATGCCCTGAAGCGGTGCTGGCATTTCCCCGTTTCGCCTGCTTGCTGGCTCAGGTCGTCAGCATAGCGGATTTAGAGCGTGATGAGACATACGTTAATCTCGGGACATCGTGCTCTAGCCGAGCTTGCCGAGATTGGGAAAGGTTTCAAGCAGCCAGTAGGAGAAAGTCTGCATGGCGCCGGTCATGAACATGATTCCGGTCAGCACGAGGGTTACGCCCATGACCATCTCGACCTTGGCGAGATGGCGCCGGACATGGTGAAAGGCGCCGATGAAGCCCTCGAGCCCGTAGGCGGCGGCGATGAAGGGCAGCCCCAGCCCGGCCGAATAGAGCGCGAGCAGCCCGGCGCCGCGGGCGACGCTCTCCTCCGATGCAGCCACCGCAAGAATGGTCGCCAGCACGGGGCCGATGCAGGGGGTCCAGCCGAAGGCAAAGGCGACGCCGATCAGAAAGGCGCCGAAGCTGCCGGCCGGCCGCGCCGGGTGATGATAGCGAAGCTCGTTGTCGAAGAGCGCGATGCGATAGGCGCCGATGAAGTGCAGACCCATGGCGATGATGGCGAGCCCGGCAAGGCTCGCCAGCACGTTGAAGTCGTGACCGGCCACGGTCACCGTCCAGGAGAGGGCCTGGTGGAGAAGGCTGCCGAGCGCGCTGGCGGTAGCGCCGAGCGCAATGAATACCGCGGAGAAGCCGACGACGAAGGAAAGCGCCGCCGAAAGCACGTGCGGCCGCATCGCCGCCGGTGCCTCGCCCTCGGTAAGCTGCTCGAGCGTGGCGCCGGCCAGGAAGCAGAGATAAGGCGGCACGAGCGGCAGCACGCAAGGCGAGAGAAAGCTGACCAGGCCTGCCGGAAAGGCAAGCAGGAAGAGCGGCAGGTGGTCGGTCACGGGCTGTTCAGGCTCCTCGGGTCGGAGTAGCCAGTAGGCAATGCGCAGGTGGCAGTCAATTGCCGCCGCTCAGGGAGGAAGGCGGCTAAACCCGGGTCGCCTCCACTTTTTGGGCACAATCGCTGCGCATGGTCCGGGCGCATTCGAACCGAATCTGACGGGTCAGAATGATCGGGCGGTTGTCTTTTGCCTCGGCCATGGCCTTGCTTGCAACCGTGCCGCAGGCGGGGGCGCATCCGCATGTCTTCATCGAGATGACGTCCGACGTGGTGTTCAACGACGCCGGGCTGATCAATGCGATCAATGTCGAATGGGTGTTCGACCCGGATTATTCGGCGATGGCGACCGAGGATCTCGACGTCAACAAGGACGGCATGCTGACCACCGACGAGCTCGAGCCGCTGGCCAAGGAAAACATCGATAATCTCAAGGAGTGGAGCTATTTCGTCTATGGCCGTCTCAACGGCGAAAAGATGAAATGGGCCGATGTCACCGACTATGGCCAGCTCATGGGAGACGACGGCCGGCTGCGCATGCATTTCGTGGTGCCGTTCCTCAAGCCGGTCGACCCGCGCACCTCGGAATTCATTTATCGAATTTATGACCCGACCTTTTACATAGCGATCGATTTCGTCGGCAAGGAGCCGGTGGAAGCCCTTGGCAACAAGCCGCAATCCTGCCGAATCGAGGTTCGACCCGTGCCTGACCCGAATTCAACAGAGGACACGAAGGCGATGCTCGCCACCAAGGGGAAGGACTGGACGCCGGACCAGGAGGATGATTTCGGGATCATGTTCGCCCAGCCGGTGGCGGTGGTGTGCAAGAAGGGAGCGGCAGGATGACGCGGCCTCAATGGTGCTGTCGGGTTGCCGCGCTGCTTGCGGGGCTGGCGCTGCTGTTGATCCTGCCCAACGCCGGCTTGCGGGCCGAACCGCCATTGCTGACGGCACCGCCGGCGGCGGCGACGACGGTCAAGCCTCGGATCGATCCGAGCAAGCTCCTGGTCGGGCCGCGCAACGCGGCGACAGCGCCGTCGATCCTGACCGATCCAACCGGCTTCATCCTGTTCAAGCAGCAGCAATATTACCGCGCCATGTCGGTGGCCATTCGCGACATCAAGCGCACAGCGCCCTGGCTTGCCTCCTTCAGCCTGATCGGGCTCAGCTTCGGCTACGGCGTGTTTCACGCGGCAGGTCCCGGCCATGGCAAGGCGGTCGTCTCGGCGTGGCTCGTCGGCAATGGCGAGCGGCTGCGGCGCGGCGTCGCCATCGCCTTTCTCTCGGCGCTCATCCAGGCGATCACGGCCGTGGCGCTTGTCAGCGTGCTGGTGTGGATGCTCGGCGCCGCGTCGGGCGTGACCCGGGAGGTGGCGCGCTATCTCGAGGCCACGAGCTATCTGCTCATCGCCGGAATGGGTTTCTGGCTAGCCTGGCAGGCACTCGCCAGCCGTCTTCTCTCGCGCTCGCTCGCGCCGGCCCTGGCACCGGCCGGTCACGCCCATTATCATCATCATCATCATCACGATCACGCTCTTTGCGGCCACGAGCACGGCGCGCATGATCACGATTGCGGCCATAATCATCTGCCGCCGGCGGCTTCGCTCGACGGGGACTGGTCGCTGCGTCGGGCGCTGTCGATCGCGCTCGCCGTCGGCATCCGGCCGTGCACCGGGGCGCTGCTGGTGCTGCTGTTCTCCTCCGCCGCCGGACTCTACTGGGCCGGCGTGGTGTCGACCTTCGTGATGGCGCTCGGCACGGCGTTGACCGTGTCGGCGATCGCCGCCATCGCGGTCGGCTCGCGGCGGCTGGCGCTCAAGCTCGCCAAAAGCGACGCGGCCTGGCTCGGCACGATCGCCGTGACGCTCAAGGCGGGCGCCGGGGTGCTGCTGATGCTGGTCGGCCTGACCCTGTTCTGGGGAACGCTGCATGGCGGGGTGCCGGTCGGCTGATGCCAAAGAACCACGGCAAGCTCATTGCGCTTGCGATGCTGACGGTGCTTGTCGTCTCGGGGCAGGCCCCGGCTCAGGTCACGCTCGGCGATGATGCGCCCTTGCGGTTCGGCCGGTTCGAGGCCGACGGGCAGGTCCGCTACGGCGTGCTGTCGGCGGGCGGCGTGCATGAGCTCGACCGCAGCTTCCTCGATCCCGCCGCGCAGGTGACCGGCCGCGTCTTCCCGCTCGAAGGGCTGAAGCTGCTGGCGCCGGTGGTGCCGAGCAAAATCATCGGCATTGCCCTCAACTATCCCGACAATCCGCCGCTGCCCGGCAATGCCGGCCCGGGTCCGGGCTATTTCGCCAAGCTGCCGAGCGCGGTCATCGGCGATCAGGGCGAGATCGTGCCGCCGGCCGATTCGACCAACCTCAATTATGAAGGCGAGATGGTGGTGGTCATCGGCAAGCAGGCGCGCAGGGTGAGCGTGAAGGAGGCGCTCGATCACGTCTTCGGGGTCACGGCCGGCAATGATGTCACCGAGCGCGGCTATCCCTTTTCGCCGCTGCAGATCCTGAAGGCCAAGGGCAGCGACACTTTCGCGCCGCTCGGTCCCTGGGTCGTGCCGGGCCTGCTCTATGACGATCTCCGGCTGACGACGCGGCTCAACGGCCAGGTGGTCCAGAGCGTCCGCACATCGCGGATGATCAAGAAGGTGGCGGCGATCGTCGCTGAGCTGTCGCAGCAGTTCACGCTCGAGCCGGGGGATCTGATCTTCACCGGCACGCCGGGCAAGACGCGGGCACTGAAAGCGGGCGACGAGATCGAGGTCGAGATCGACGGAGTCGGGGTGCTGCACAGCCGGGTCGGCAAGCCGCAGCAATAGGCGACTTCTAGGTGGAAAGTGGATTAACCACAGCTGCGTCAGCTGTCAGTGCGGGCGGTGAGTCATCACGCGCTCTTATGAGGCCAATGCTGCTAACGGCGACGGCTGCTCCGGGAACAAGTTCGGCCTCGTTGGGACCCATGTTCATAGCCGCCAAACCAAAGCTCATGACCAGTTGCCACTTGCCCTCATGTAACCCGGCCTTCTGGATGAGAGCTTCCAGCACCTCCTGATATTTGAACGTGAACTGGCTAACTTCTGGCATGATCAGACTCTGTCTGTTGTGGTGTAACGCCAGTCCTGCGCGCCGGTACCCAAAACTGCCTGTCGCGTCAACGTCGTTACTGGCTGCGCGAGATGGCCGATATTTCCACTATTTAGAACAGCCGTTGCATAAACTATTAGGCCTGCATTGTATGTGGCCGCCTTAGCTCCGACCTGCTCTGCGATGCTGGTAACAATGAACTGGTTTAGGCTCACCCCGTCCCGAGCAGCTTGATAGGCCGCCTTCTTGTGAAGGCTCTTCGGTAGACGCACGACCAGCTTGCCGCTGTACCCAGCCGCTTCCACCGGCTCAGGGATGCGCTGCCCGCGCTCAATCGCCGCCTCAAGCCAATCCCAGGCGGTATCCTCTAGATTCGCGAGCGCCTCTGCCGCCGTGTCACCAGTCGCGATGCAGCCAGGGAACTCGACGATCTCCGCGCGATACGTGCCGTCAGAGTCGGGTACAACGATTCGCCCATATGGCTGGCGCAGAATTTCAGTGGGGTTCATCGGGGTCACCATCTTCTACATCGAGCCTCTGTTCCCACTCAGCGATGTCATCTTCCAACTGGGACAGGATGCTGTTCTTGGTTCCTGTGGGTAAGTCGCGGCCTCCATGGTGAGGAATGGAGAGCGGAGGAAGGTTGTCAAACTCCGTACTCAGCCACGTGGGTTCCTTGCTGCGCTTACCTTCGCGTTTTTTCCGGCCCAATTTAAAAGCCAGCGCCTCGACGTCAGATGCTCGCGCCGAGGAACGACGCAGTTGATGCAGTTGGCGCTTGAACTTATTTAGGCGCTTCCGATTCATAGTACTACAGGTGATACCACGAGAGGAATTGGAAAAAGTAGCCCTTGGTTTGCCGAACTTGACGGGATCTGGCGCGTTGCGCTAGAACAAAATAGCAACATTTAAGGATCTCATCATGGCGAGCACACCGGCGCAGGCACCTGCGGCGGAGCCGGCATCCGTCACCCCTGCGGACCGGCAAGCCACGGACATAATTAAGAATTCCGGCTCAAGACAAGCGCTGCTCGAAACCTTGCGGCGCCGCATCTTGCGGCTGGAGGGGGAGGTGCCCGGTCTCGTCGCGGAAACCGCCGGAACGGAGCCGGTCATGCCATGGCGGCTCGGGCTTTTGGCGGTCGATGCGCGGCTGCCGGCCGACGGCCTCGCCGCCGATGGCGTGCATGAAATCGCCCCGCGGGAGGCCGGCGATGTCGCGGCGGCCATGGGCTTTGCGGCGGCGCTCGGCATGCGCCGGCTGCTGTCGCTCGGCGCGGAAGGGCGTCCGCTGCTGTGGTGCCGCCTCGCGCGCATGGGAATGGAAGCAGGCGGGCTCTATGGCCCGGGCCTCGATGCCATCGGGATGCCGGCAGGGCGGGTCCTAACCGTCGCGCTGCGCAAGCAGCAGGCGGCGCTGTGGACGGCGGATGAGGCTCTCAAATCAGGTTCGTTGAGCGGCGTGATCCTCGATCTCGATCCGGCCGGATCGAGCCTGACAGCGATGCGCCGGCTCGCCTTGGCGGCTCAGGCCGGGCAGACCCCGGCCATCATCGTCATGGCGAAAGCCTCAAGCCAGCCAAGCGCGGCGCGCAGCCGCTGGTCGGTGGCAAGCCTGCCATCGCTGGCGCCGGCGCTCGACGAGCGCGCCCCGGGAAAACCGGCCTGGCGGCTCGAGCTCCTGCGCTGCCGGCGAGGAAAGCCGGGAGAATTTTCAGTGGAATGGGACCATGCGACGCATTGTTTCTCTCTGGTTGCCGCTGTTTCCGGTGGAGCAGCTGATGCGGGCGCTGCAGAAGGCCGGAGAGCCGTTGCCGCCGCCGGAAGCGCCGTTCGTTCTGGTCAGCGCCGGGGCTAAGGGCATGCGCCTTGCCGCCATCAACCGGGTGGCCCAGAGGCTAGGGCTTGCACCGGGCGACCGGCTGGCCGATGCCCGGGCACGGGTGCCGGATCTTCTGTCGGAGATCCAGGAGCCGGAAAAGGACGAGGCGGCGCTCAAGGCACTCGCGCGGTGGGCGGAGCGGTGGAGCCCCTCCATCATGCTCGACAAGCCGGACGGACTCACGCTCGACGCCACCGGAATCCCGCATCTCTTCGGCGGCGAGGCGCGCTTCCTCGACATCATCCGGGAACGCCTGTCAGCACTCGGGCTGACAGTGCGGCTGGCGCTTGCCGGCAATCCGGCGGCAGCATGGGGCCTTAGCCGCTTTGCCGCCCGCAAGGAGGTGCCGGTCATCGTTCCGGAGGGCGGCGAACGCAACGCGCTTGCCAATCTTCCGGTGGCCGCCCTCGGGCTCAAGCCGGAAACGGTGAGCACGCTCAAGCGGCTCGGCTTGAAGCGGATCCTCGATCTCTATCCGCTGCCCCGCGCAGCACTCGCCCGGCGGTTCCGCGACAGCACGATCGAGGGCGAGGTGCTGGAGAAGCTCGATGCCGCGCTCGGCCTGACCAAGAGCCCGCTCGTCCCGCTCAATCCGCCGCCGCGCTTCTCAGTCCGGCAGTCGCTCGACGAGCCGGCCATCACTGCCGATGTCATCGCCTTCCTGCTGCGCCGGATGACCAAGCTCCTGAGCGATGCGCTTGCCCGCGAGGGGTGCGGCAGCACGCGGCTCAAGCTCAAGCTCTACCGGGTGGACGGCTCGCGCGTTGCCGTCCAGGCCGGGCTCGCCGCCCCCTCGGTCGACAGCGAGCACATGGCGAGCCTGCTCAAGCCCAAGCTCGAGGGGCTCGATCTCGGCTTCGGCATCGAGGCGGCAACCCTCGAGGCGAGCGAGACCGCTGCACTCGCGCCGCTTCAGACGAGCCTTGCCGGATCGGGTCAAGGCCCGCTTCGCGACGGCACGGCACTGGCAGCGCTGGCCGATCGGATCGCCAACCGCGACGGCGGCGGCAGGCTGTCCGCCTTCCTGCCCGTGGCGAGCCATCTCCCGGAGCGGGCCGAGCGCCGGGGCTCGCCCTTCGGCAAGGGCCATGGCACGTTCCCAGAGGCGGCGGAGCTGCCCCGGCCGCTCCTGCTGCTCGCCCCGCCCGAGCCGGTCAAGGTCATCGCCGCAGTGCCCGACGGTCCGCCGATGCATTTCACCTGGCGACGGGCCGGCCACCGGGTGACGAAGGCGGACGGCCCGGAGCGGATCGAGGCTGAATGGTGGCGGGCGCTGCAGAAGCCCGGCCCGGCGCGCGACTATTACCTGGTCGAGGACGAGGCCGGCCGCCGCTACTGGCTCTTTCGGCAGGGCCTCTATCAGGAGGCCGACACGCCGCCGGCCTGGTTCATCCACGGGCTCTTTCCGTGAGCGATGCCATGACAGGCGAATATGCCGAGCTCCAGGCCCTCACCAACTTCACCTTTCTCGAAGGCGGCTCGCATCCGGAAGAGCTGGTTGGCCAGGCCAAGCATCTCGGCCTTGCGGCGCTTGCCGTCACCGACCGCAACACCATGGCGGGGCTGGTCCGCGTCCATGCCAGCGCCAAGGCCAACGGCGTCAAGTTCATTCCCGGGGTGCGGCTCGACCTCATGCAGAGCGAGACGCCGCCGCTTGCGGCCTTTGCCAGCCTCCTCGCCTGGCCCAGGGACCGGGCCGCCTATGGCCGGCTGACGCGGCTGGTGTCGCGCGGGCAGCGGCGCACCGAGAAAGGCAAATGCATCCTCACCCTCGAGGATGCGGCGGAATTCCAGGAGGGCTCGCTGTTTGCCATCGTGCCGCCGTCCGGCATGCCGAAGGCGGCGTTCCTTGCCGCCATCAGCGCCATCAGGGGCAAGATCGATGAGCCGACCTATCTCGTGGCGAGCCTCACGCGCAAAGCCGGGGAGCGGGCGCGGCTTGCCGCGCTTGCCGAGGTGGCGCGCAAGCAGCGAACGCCGCTCATCGCGACCAATGACGTGCTCTATCATCATCCCGACCGGCGCATGCTGCAGGATGTCCTGACCTGCATCCGCGAGAAATGCACCATCGCGGAAGCCGGCTTCCGGCTCGAGGCCAATGGCGAGCGGCATCTGAAGCCGCCAGAGGAGATGCTGCGGCTGTTCCGCGGCCATGAGCATGCCGTCCATCGCACCGTCGAAATTGCCGAGCGCCTGACCTTCTCCCTTGGCGAACTCCATTACGAATATCCCGACGAGCCGGTGCCCGCTCATCTCACGCCGCAGGCGCATCTCACCGAGCTGACCTGGGCAGGGGCCGCGGAGCGCTATCCCAACGGCATTCCGCCAAAGGTCAGGGCGATGCTCGAAAAAGAGCTCGCGCTGATCGAGAAGCTCGACTATGCCCGCTATTTCCTCACCGTCCACGACATCGTCCGCTTCGCCCGGTCGCGGGAGAAGCCGATCCTGTGCCAGGGCCGCGGCTCGGCCGCCAATTCCGCCGTCTGCTACTGCCTCGGCGTCACCGCCGTCGATCCCACCGAAATCGATCTCCTGTTCGAGCGCTTCCTGTCGGAGGAGCGCAGGGAGCCGCCCGACATCGACATCGATTTCGAGCATGAGCGGCGCGAGGAGGTCATCCAGTATCTTTATGACCGCTATGGCCGCGAGCGGGCGGGGCTTGCGGCAACCGTCATCACCTATCGCGGGCGCAGCGCGGTGCGCGAGGTCGGCAAGGCCATGGGGTTGTCGGAGGATGTCACGGCGGCGCTTGCCGGCACTCTGTGGGGCGGGCCGTCGCAGGAGCTGACCGATCAGCGGGTGAGAGAAAAGGGCCTCGACGCGAGCGATCCGCTGCTGTCGCAGGTCATTGCGCTGGCCGAGGAGATCATCGGCTTTCCGCGACACCTGTCGCAGCATGTCGGCGGCTTCGTGCTGACCAGGCGGCGGCTCGACGAGACGGTGCCGATCGGCAATGCGGCCATGGAGGACCGCACCGTCATCGAATGGGACAAGGACGACATCGACGAGCTCGGCATCCTCAAGGTCGATGTGCTCGGCCTCGGCATGCTGACCTGCATCCGCAAATGCTTCGAGCTGATCGCCGGCTGGCATGGGGTGAACTTCACGCTGGCGAGCGTGCCGCGCGAGGAGCCCGAAGTCTATGAAATGCTGTGCCGGGCCGATTCGATCGGCGTCTTCCAGGTCGAGAGCCGGGCCCAGATGAACATGCTGCCGCGGCTTCGGCCGAAGAGCTTTTACGATCTGGTGATCGAGGTGGCGATCGTCCGCCCGGGGCCGATCCAGGGCGACATGGTCCATCCCTATCTCAGGCGCCGCCAGGGCCTGGAGGCCGAGGAATATCCCGCTCCCGACCCGGCCTTCGGCGACAAGGACGAGCTCTATGCGGTGCTCGGCAAGACCAAGGGCGTGCCGCTGTTCCAGGAGCAGGCGATGAAGCTTGCCATGGTGGCGGCGGATTTCACGCCCGGCGAGCTCAACGAGTTGCGCAAGGCAATGGCGACGTTCAAGCGGCGCGGCACCATCGGCCGGCTCGAGCAGAAGATGATCGCCCGCATGGTCGAGCGCGGCTATGAGCGCAGCTTCGCCGAGCGCTGCTTCAACCAGATCAAGGGGTTCGGCGAATATGGCTTCCCGGAAAGCCATGCCGCGAGCTTTGCCCATCTCGTCTATGTCTCGGCCTGGATCAAATGCCGCTATCCGGCGGCTTTCGCGGCGGGCCTCATCAATTCGCAGCCGATGGGATTCTACGCGCCGGCCCAGATCGTGCGCGACGCGCGCGAGCATGGGGTGGAGGTCAGCCCTCCCGATGTCAACCGCAGCGACTATGACGCGACCCTCACCGGCTCGGGGCTCGAGCCGGTGCTGCAGCTCGGCCTGCGCTCGGTGGACGGGCTTAAGGAGGCGGATGGGCGGCTCGTGGCCACACGGCGCGGCGACAAGCCCTACGGCTCGCTTCCCGAGCTCAGGCAGCGGACCAGCATCGCCGTCCATTCGATCGAGACGCTGGCAGCGGCCGATGCCTTCAGGTCGCTCGGCATCGACCGGCGGCAGGCGCTGTGGCAGGCCAAGGCCCTGTCACGAGCACGGCCGCTGCCGCTGTTCGCGGCCCAAGGGGTCGACGGGCAAGGTCATGAAGAAGCGGTGATGCTCCCGGACATGCCGCTGTCGGAGCATGTGGTCAATGATTACCAGACGCTCAAACTGTCGCTCAAAGGCCACCCGATGCAGTTTCTCAGGGAAGACTGCCGCGGCCGCGGCGTCACCGACATGGCGGCGCTCAAGACGGTGCGGAACAATGCACTCGTGACGGTGGCGGGGGTGGTGCTGGTCAGGCAGCGGCCGGGCTCGGCGCAGGGCGTCGTCTTCATCACGCTCGAGGACGAGTTTTCGATCGCCAATATCGTGGTGTGGCCGAAGGCGCTAGAGACCTACCGCTCGGCGGTGATGGGGGCGCGGCTGATGCTGGTCAAAGGCCGGGTGCAGCGGCAGGACGACATCATCCATGTCATCGCACAGCGCATCGAGGATCTGACCCACTGGCTGAGCCGGCTCGCGCCCGACGATCTCCTGGTCAATCCGGTAGCGCGGGCGGACGAGGTGGTGCGCGGCGGACCCGGCGGCTCGCGCGCTGCGCTCGCCCGCCACCCGCGACAGAACCGGATCATTCCGAAGTCGCGGGATTTCCAGTGAGGCGAGGCAGTGGGCAATAGGCAATAGGCAATAGGCAGTGGGCAATAGGCAATAGGCAATAGGTGGGTGAACGGTGTTCTTCCCTACTGCCTACTGTCTACCATCAGGCCGGAAGCTGGAAATACCAGTTCGACACCAGCACCACCGCCAAGCCGACAAGGAGCGCCAGATAGGGCAGCATGCCGGCCTTGCGCTCGCCGAGATCGTTGCCCGTGACTCCGAGTTCGGCCAGGTGGTTGGGCGGGAAACGGCCGCCGTCCTGAATGTGATGGCGCAGGACGAACACCGGCACGATCAGCGCCGCGAAGGCGAAGCCCACCCACAGGGCATTGGCATAGCCCCAGACTTTGGCGCCGGCGCCAAGGAACACCATGTTGACGAAAGCGAGCACCGTGTTGACGCCGATCAGCCAGCCCGGCGCCTTCCACGGCCGTCGCACGTGGCCGGAATCGACGCGGTGAATCCAGCCGGAATTGAGGTTGAGGAAGTTGAAGATGAGGTAGCCGACATTGGACACAGCGAGGACGAAGAAGTAGCCGGCGACGTCGGACGCAATGGCAAGCAGCAGGACGTTGAAGGTGAGATCGGTCCACATGGCGCGGGTCGGCGCACCATGCGGGTTGACGTGGCTCAGGTAACGCGGCAGCCAGCCGTCGACCGAGCCCTGATAGAGGGTGCGCGACGAGCCGGCCATGGCGGTCATGATGGTGAGGATGAGGGCGAGCACCATCAGCCCCACGAGGAGCCCGTGAATGAATGCGCCACCGCCCACCATGCCGGCAATCGCATCGGCGATGCCGGAGCCATCGACCACCGAGGGTGCGAGCATGCCCGCAACGCCAAGCACGCCCTGGAAAGTGAAGGGGACGAGGGTGAAGAGAACGAGGCAAAGCAGGCCCGAATAGAAGATGGCCTTGAAGGTGTCGCGCTGCGGATCCTTGAATTCGCGCGTGTAGCAGACGGCGGTCTCGAACCCGTAGGTCGACCAGGCGGCGATG
>DATAOT010000091.1:0-4652 GCA_036265615.1 Aestuariivirgaceae bacterium | reverse complement strand
GCTGCGCGACGAAAGCGAGGAGGATGCCAAGGAGATCGAGGCTTCGAAGTTCGATCTCTCCTACATCGCGCTCGACGGCAACATCGGCTGCATGGTGAACGGCGCCGGCCTCGCCATGGCCACCATGGACATCATCAAGCTTTACGGCGCCAAGCCGGCCAACTTTCTCGACGTCGGTGGCGGCGCCACCCGCGAGAAGGTCACCGCCGCCTTCAAGATCATCACCTCCGACCCGCAGGTCGAGGGCATCCTGGTCAACATCTTCGGCGGCATCATGCGTTGCGACATCATTGCCGAGGGCGTGCTGGCCGCGGTTCGGGAGGTCGGCCTCGAGGTGCCGCTGGTGGTGCGTCTCGAAGGCACCAACGTCGAGCTCGGGCGCAAGATCCTCAACGAATCCCGACTCAATGTCATTGCCGCCAGCGATCTCGATGATGCGGCAAGGAAAGTCGTCGCGGCCGTCAAGGAGGCCGCGTGATGTCCATCCTGGTCAACCGTCAAACCAAGGTCATCTGCCAGGGCATCACCGGCACCCAGGGCACCTTCCACACCGAGCAGGCCATCGCTTACGGCACCCGCATGGTCGGCGGCGTGACGCCGGGCCGCGGCGGCTCGGTTCATCTCGGGCTCCCGGTCTTCAACACCGTCGCCGAAGCGATGGTGGCGACCGGCGCCGATGCTTCCGCCATCTACGTCCCGCCGCCCTTTGCCGCCGATGCCATTCTCGAGGCCATCGCCGCCGAGGTCCCGCTCGCCGTCTGCATCACCGAGGGCATCCCGGTGCTGGACATGGTGAAGGTCAAGCGCGCCCTCCTGGGCTCGAAAACCCGGTTGATCGGCCCCAACTGCCCCGGCATCATCACCCCCGACGAGTGCAAGATCGGCATCATGCCCGGACATATCTTCAAAAAAGGCTCGGTCGGCATCGTGTCGCGTTCCGGCACCTTGACTTATGAGGCTGTCAAACAGACATCCGATACTGGGCTTGGCCAATCGACGGCGGTCGGAATCGGCGGGGACCCGGTCAAGGGCACCGAGTTTATCGACGTGCTGGAGCTCTTCATGGCCGATCCCGCAACCCGCTCGATCGTCATGATCGGTGAAATCGGCGGCTCGGCGGAGGAGGAGGCCGCCGACTTCCTGCGTCGCTCGAAGGTCAAGAAGCCGACGGTCGGCTTCATTGCCGGCCGCACCGCTCCGCCCGGACGTCGCATGGGCCATGCCGGCGCCATCATTTCCGGTGGCCGCGGTGGCGCCGAGGACAAGATCGAGGCGATGCGGCGTGCCGATGTGACGATTGCCGATTCCCCCGCGGCGCTGGGTACGACGCTCGCGCGCTTGCTGAACGGCTGAGCAACGCCGGACGGGGGCTCAATCGAGGTGCCTTCCGGCACCCGACAACAGGAAGGCCGGCGGGGTCCCCGCCGGTCCGGAGAACGATGACGAAGACAGATCTCAACGAGGCGTTCGAACGCACCTCGTTTCTCTATGGCGCCAACGCCCATTTCATCGAGCAGCTCTACGCCCGATTTCTCAGCGATCCCTCCTCCGTTGATCCCGAGTGGCGGCAGTTCTTCGCCGGGCTGGCGGAAGACCGCGACACCGCCCTGAAGCAGGTCAGAGGCCCCTCCTGGGAACGGTCCGACTGGCCGGAGACCTCCAATGGCGAGATCGTTTCCGCCTTCGACGGCAACTGGCCGGCGGTGGCGCGCGATGGCGAGAACCGCCCCCTCCGCAAGCCCAGGGACGGCGCCGGCGCCGCCCCCGACGTGTCGGCCGCCGAGATGCGCAAGGCGACCCTCGATTCGGTTCGCGCCCTGATGATGATCCGCGCCTACCGCATCCGTGGCCACCTCGCGGCCGATCTCGATCCGCTGCGCCTCAAGGATCCGGAGACCCATCCCGAGCTCGACCCGGCCTCCTATGGCTTCGGCCCGCAGGACATGGACCGACCGATCTTCATCGACAATGTCCTCGGCCTCGAGCGCGCCACCCTCAACCAGATCATCGCCATCCTCAAGCGCACCTACTGCTCGACGCTCGGGGTCGAGTTCATGCACATTTCCGATCCGCGCCAGAAGGCCTGGATCCAGGAGCGCATCGAGGGTCCCGACAAGGGCATCCGCTTCACCGCCGAAGGCAAGCGCGCCATCCTCAACAAGCTGATCGAGGCCGAGGGCTTCGAGCACTTCCTCAATGTCAAATACACCGGCACCAAGCGCTTCGGCCTCGATGGCGGCGAAGCGATGATCCCGGCCCTCGAGCAGATCATCAAGCGCGGCGGCCAGCTCGGGCTTCACGAGATCGTTTTCGGCATGGCCCATCGCGGCCGGCTCAACGTGCTCGCCAACGTCATGGCCAAGCCCTATTCGGTGATCTTTCACGAATTCAAGGGCGGTTCCTCGACGCCGGAGGAGGTCGAAGGCTCGGGCGACGTCAAGTACCACCTCGGCTCCTCCTCGGACCGCGAGTTCGACAACAACCGGGTTCACCTGTCGCTCACCGCCAACCCGTCGCACCTCGAGATCGTCGATCCGGTGGTGCTCGGCAAGGTGCGCGCCAAGCAGGACCAGAATGGCGGCGACCGGCGCCGGGTGATGCCGCTCCTGATCCATGGCGACGCTGCCTTTGCCGGCCAGGGGGTGGTCGCCGAGTGCTTCGGCCTGTCGGGCCTCAAGGGCCACCGCACCGGCGGCTCGCTGCATTACATCGTCAACAACCAGATCGGCTTCACCACGAGCCCGATCTGGGGCCGCTCCTCGCCCTATCCCTCCGACGTGGCCAAGATGATCGAAGCTCCGATCTTCCACGTCAATGGCGACGACCCCGAAGCGGTGGTCTATGCCGCCAAGATCGCGACCGAGTTCCGCCAGAAGTTCAAGCACCCGGTCGTCATCGACATGTTCTGCTACCGGCGCTTCGGCCACAATGAGTCGGACGAGCCGGCCTTCACCCAGCCGAGCATGTACAAGCGCATCGCCAAGCATCCGACCGTGGTCGAGATCTATGGCCGCCGCCTGGTCGAGGAAGGCGTGCTGACGGCTGGCGACATCGACAGCATGAAGGCCGATTTCCGCAAGCGCCTCGACGACGCCTTCGCCGGCTCCGACAGTTACAAGGCCAACAAGGCCGACTGGCTCGACGGCCGCTGGGCCGGCATGAAGGCCGCCACCACCATCGACGATGATCCCCGTCGCGGCCTCACCGGCGTGTCCGCCGCCAAGCTGCGCGAGCTGGGCGATCGCGTGACCCGGCTGCCCCAGGGCTTCACCACCCACCGCACGCTTCTGCGTGTGCTGGAGGCCCGTCGCAAGAGCATCATGGAAGGCGCCGGCATCGATTGGGCGACCGCCGAGACCCTGGCCTTCGCCACGCTGCTGGACGAGGGCTTCCCGGTGCGCCTGTCGGGGCAGGACGTCCAGCGCGGCACGTTCTCGCAGCGCCACGCCGTCATCATCGATCAGGAGACGGAGCGCCGCTACACCCCCCTCAATCACCTCGTGCGCGATCAAAAGGTGCGCTTCGAGGTCATCAACTCCATGCTTTCCGAGGAGGCGGTGCTCGGCTTCGAATATGGCTACTCGCTGGCCGAGCCCAATTGCCTGGTGCTGTGGGAGGCTCAGTTCGGAGACTTCGCCAATGGCGCCCAGGTCGTCTTCGACCAGTTCATCTCCTCGGGCGAGCGCAAATGGCTGCGCATGTCGGGCCTGACCTGCCTGCTGCCGCACGGCTATGAAGGTCAGGGCCCGGAGCACTCCTCGGCGCGCCTCGAGCGTTATCTCCAGATGTGCGCCGAGGACAACATGCAGGTCGCAAACTGCACGACGCCGGCCAACTACTTCCACATCCTGCGCCGCCAGCTGAAGCGCGACATCCGCAAGCCGCTGATCCTGATGACCCCGAAGTCGCTGCTGCGTCACAAGCGGGTGGTTTCCCGCCTCGACGAGATGACCGACGGCACGTCGTTCCATCGCGTGCTCTTTGACGACGCCCAGTCCTCGCCCGACTCGAAGATCAGGCTCGCCGAGGATTCGAAGATCCGTCGCGTCGTCCTGTGCTCCGGCAAGATCTATTACGATCTCTTCGAGGAGCGCGAGAAGCGCGGTATCGGCGACATCTATCTGATGCGCGTCGAGCAGCTTTATCCCTTCCCTCACAAGGCGTTGGTGACCGAGCTGTCGCGCTTCAAGAACGCCGAGATGGTATGGTGCCAGGAGGAGCCCTACAACATGGGCGCCTGGATGTTCGTCCAGCCCAATCTCGAATGGGTGCTGCTCAAGATCGGCGCCACGAGCAAGCGTCCGCGCTATGCCGGCCGGCCGGCATCGGCGGCGACCGCGACCGGGCTCATGAGCAAGCACATGCTGGAGCTGAAGACGCTGCTTGAGGAAGCTCTGGGGTGACAATCGAGGTTTGGGAAAAGGCGAGACGACGATGATCGAGATCAAGGTGCCGGCCCTCGGCGAGTCGGTGACCGAGGCGACGATCGGCCAGTGGTTCAAGAAGGAAGGCGAGGCTGTCAAGGCCGACGAGCCGGTGGTCGAGCTCGAGACCGACAAGGTTACGGTCGAGGTGCCGGCGCCGGCTGCTGGTGTCCTCCAGACGATCGCCGTCCGGCCGGGCGAGACGGTCAATGTGGGCGCCGTCCTTGG
>DATAOT010000090.1:0-4027 GCA_036265615.1 Aestuariivirgaceae bacterium | reverse complement strand
AAGCGCCATCGCTTTCTGACCGCGCGGCTGGATGGTCTTGCGGCCATAGCGGCGGGCGATGTAGCGGACGATGGCCTGGGATTCGAACAGGGTGATCGAGCCGTCGCGGATCACCGGAACGAGCCCCATCGGGTTGAGCTTCAGGAAGGCCTTGTCGTCGAGACCGCCGAAGGATCCCCCGACGGTCATGCGCTCGAGTTCGACGCCGGCTTCGGCGGCAGCCCACAAGACCTTGATAACGTTTATGGAATTCCGCCGACCCCAAAGGGTGATCATGCCTGGTCTCCGGGTTGAGAGGGAAAGCTCGCGGCTGTTATCCGCGGCGCGGCGGCTGGTCAAGTGCTGTCGTAGCCGCCGGCGATAGGAAAATAAGCCTTAGGCAGTGATCAGCAAACTTCCCTATCGCCTACTGCCACTGCCTAATTGGCGGCGGTGGCGGAGGACAGGTACTTCACCGGATCGACGGCGGTCGCCCCCTTGCGCAGCTCGAAATGGACCTGCGGGCTCGTGACCGAGCCGGTCTGGCCGGCCTTGGCGATGACATCGCCGCGCTTGACGGTGTCGCCGCGCCGCACGAACAGATCCTTGTTATGGGCATAGGCGGTGACCCAGCCATTCTCGTGGCGCAGAAGAACGAGGTTGCCGTAGCCTTTGAGCTCGTTGCCGGCATAGGCGACGACCCCGCTTTCGGCGGCGCGCACGCTCGTGCCCTCGGGAACGGCGATATTGATGCCCTCATTGCGGGTGCCGTTCGGCTTCTGGCCAAAAGTGGCAATGACCTTGCCGCGGACCGGCCAGCGGAACCCGGCATCGGCCGCAGGCTCCGGCCCGGAGGCTGGCGCCTGCTGCTCGGCCGCCGGCGCGTCTTCGGCAGCGGCGGATGCGTCGTCGCTCTGGTCGGCAGCGGGAGCATCGGCTGCCGGTTCCTCGGCAATTTGCGGCTCGGCTTCCTGCGGCGCCTGCTGCTGCTCGGGCTTCTGGCGGAAGGCCGTATGCTCGACCGGCGCGGCGTCATTGCGAGCAACATGATGAGCGCCGCCCGGGATCTGGAGCTGTTCGCCCGTCTTGACCGAGTAGTTGCGCGGCAGGTTGTTGGCCTCGGCAATCGCATAGGGGCTGATGTTGTAGGTACGGCCGATCGAGAACAGCGTCTCGCCGGAGCGAACGGTGTGGCCCGTGCTCTCGCCATGCGACGGTCGCGGTGCCGGCGCCGAGGCGGCCTGGTAGCGCGGTTCGTCATCCTGCGCGCCACCACCCTGCCCTGGCACATGCAGCGTCTCGCCGATCCTCACGGCGTGGCGGGTGGTGATGTTGTTGGCGCGCGCCAGCTCGCCGACCGGAACCTTGTAGGTCCTGGCGATGGAATAGAGCGTCTGGCCACGGTGCACGGTCACCCGGCCAGACCAGGTGCCAGCGCTGCCATGGACGGGCGCCGGGTCGTGAATGACGGCGGCAGCCGGTGCCGGCGTCGCACCCTGAGGCGGGCCCGAATAGCCCTGCCAGACAGGCCGCGGCGGCTGCGCGGTGGGAGCCGGGGAACCCTGCCAGACAGGCCGCGGCGGCTGTGCAGCGGGAGCCGAATAGCCCTGCCAGGCGGGCCTTGCAGACGGAAGCGGACCTTGATCGAGCGGGCGCCCCTGCACGCTTTCGGAGCTCACGGCCGCGGCACTGGGCGAGACCGAATTGGTATTGACGGGCGGGTAGTCGGCAAAGCGCTCGACGGAGCTCGAACAGGCAGCCATGCCGCCCGCCGCACAGGCGACAAGCGCCAGGCGAGCGCTGCGCGTGAACCAGGGCTTGGCCACGGAAATTGGCGATTTCGGCATACTCCCGACCCCACTGACGAACATCTGGAGCCGATGGTGAAGCAGCAAGGTTAAGATCAAGTTTCTGGTGTAACTACAAGTCGCAGAAAAATGGAGCGGCCCTCAGGCCTCGGGCGGCATGCCATGCAGCAGCGGAACGAAGCGAACCGGCAAAAGCCCTTCGATATCAAGCTTCTCGCCATGTTTGACGATCCGCTGGATCTCCTGCCTGCCGGGATGCACCTCGACCGGGATGACCATGATCCCGCCATCCGCGAGCTGATCAAGAAGGGGCTTCGGAACAACCTTTGCAGCGGCCGTGACGATGATCCGTTCGAACGGGGCCTGCTTCGGCCATCCCCTGGTCCCGTCCGCGGCCATGGTGGTGATGTTGTGAAGATGGAGCAGCCGGAAGCGTTCTTCGGCACCGCGCAGCAGCGAGCGAAACCGCTCGACCGAATAAATCCGCCTGGCAAGGCAGCTCAAGATCGCCGTCTGGTAGCCTGAGCCGGTGCCGATCTCGAGAACCTTCATGCGGTCGTTCACCTTCAGCGTCTGGGTCATGAAGGCGACGACAAAGGGCTGCGAGATGGTCTGGCCGCAGGCGATCGGAAGCGACTGATCGCACCATGCATCCTCAAGGAACGGCTGCTCGACGAAGATGTCGCGCGGAACGCGCTCGATGGCGTCGAGCACGCGCAGGTCCCGGATGCCCTGTTTGCGCAACCCCATGATGAGCTGAACTTTGCGGTGATCAACGGGCACCGGGCTGGCTTTCGAGCCTGGTCCGCAGCACGTCGATGGCCTCGAGCTGGGTCATGTTCATGTGAAGCGGGGTTATCGAGATCCGGCGGTCATAGATGGCGCGCAGGTCGGTTCCCGGCGCGGCATCGGACCGGTCGCGCTTGAAGCCGAGCCAGAAATAGGGGCGGCTGCGGGTGTCGACCCGCTCCTCGACCACGAGGAGGCTCTGATCGTGCTTGCCCTGGCGCGTCACCTGCAAGCCCTCGACGGCGTCGGGGTCGCAGTCCGGAAAATTGACGTTGAGAAGGATGCCGGGGCCGAGATCGACACCGGCGAGGCGCTTGACCAGGGCCGGCCCATGCGTCGCGGCAACCTCGAAGCGCAGGCGTCCCTCAGAGTGGACACCATAGCTCTGGCTGAGTGCGATCGACTTCAGGCCGAGAGCGGTGCCCTCCATGGCGGCGGCTATGGTTCCGGAATAGGTCACGTCGTCGGCGAGATTCTGGCCGCGATTGACGCCCGAGAGCACGAGATCGGGGGGGCGCGGCATGACCTTGCGCAAAGCCATGAGCACGCAATCGGCCGGCGTGCCCTGGACGGCGAAGCGACGGTCGTCGAGGCGGCGCAGCCGGATCGGATTGGCAAGCGACAGCGAGTGCGAGGCACCGGACTGCTCGACCTCCGGCGCGACGATCCACACCTCGTCGGTGAGGGTGCGGGCGATGGTCTCCAGCGTGACCAGGCCGTCGGCGTGAATGCCGTCGTCATTGGTCACCAGCACAGTCAGGGGGGCTTCAGCCATCGGGGCCAATGATCTCGCTGCCATCGATATAGGGGCGAAGCACGTCGGGGATCAGGATGGTACCGTCGGCCTGCTGATAATTCTCCAGCACGGCGATCAGCGTGCGACCGACTGCCAGGCCCGAGCCGTTCAGGGTATGAACATAGCGCAATCCGCCGCCGGCGCGAGGGCGATAGCGTGCTTCCATGCGGCGCGCCTGGAAATCGCCGCAGACCGAGCAGCTCGAGATTTCGCGGTAAGCGCTCTGGCCGGGCAGCCACACTTCGAGGTCGTAGGTCATGCGGGCGCCGAACCCCATGTCGCCGGTGCAGAGCTGCACCACGCGATAGGGCAGCGCCAGCCGCTTCAGGACTTCCTCCGCGGCGGCCGTCATCCGCTCGAGCTCGTCGCGCGACGTCTCGGGCGTGGTGATCGAGACGAGCTCGACCTTGTTGAACTGATGGGTGCGGATCATGCCCCTGGTATCCTTGCCGGCCGCCCCGGCTTCGGCCCGGAAGCAGGGAGTGAGCGCGGTAACGCGGATCGGCAGGCTGCCCTCCTCGAGGATCGATTCCCGGACGAGATTGGTTAGGGAGACCTCGGCAGTCGGAATGAGCCAGCGGCCATCGGTGGTGTGGAACAGGTCATCGGCGAATTTGGGCAGCTGCCCGGTGCCGTACATGGCCGCGTCGCGGAC
>DATAOT010000089.1:0-2306 GCA_036265615.1 Aestuariivirgaceae bacterium | reverse complement strand
CACGGATGCAAGAGCCGGACGTCGCAGGACCGGCGATCCACTCATGAACCCGAGTCTCGCGCCAGGGGGCTGGGGATTGAACTGGAAAATTGGAAACTTCAGGGCGCCGACGCTGTGGAGAAAAGTGTAAGGCAACGAAGGGCTGCATCGCCTTTGCGAGGCAGCACGCTGGCCCCTACGCGGCCTGAGACCCAGGCACGCTGGCAAACCTACTTCACGGGAACCGTGAGGACCCTGGATCGCCGGCATGTCATCGGCAGACCGCAAGGCTTCGGCCGCGATCCGCTGATGCACGACTGTAGCGCCCGCAGTTGATGGGACACCGAGTTGAAGCCTATGCCGCCTCCGCGACTGGTTGAAGTTGTCTCTGCCGAAAATCGGACGGCGACATGAAGCCGTGCCGCTCGATCAGCCAAGTGGTATTGTAGGTCTCACGGAATTCGAGCAGTGCCTGCCGCAGTTCCTCGATCGTTTGGAAGTGCCGAACCCACAACAGGTTCTCCTTCAAAGTTCGGATGAACCGTTCAGCACAGCCATTTCCCTCAGGCGCACGGACGAAGGCGGGTGAGCTTTCGATGCCGAGGAACGCGATCTCCCGTTGGAAGTGGTCCGACATGTACTGCGAACCGTGATCGTGTCGCACCGCGAGGCCGTGCGCGACGTTGGCCGCGAAGCCGCCGAAGTATCGGCGCACGCCCTGGCGTATTGGTTCCAGAGCCTCGAAGCGCGTGGCTCGCGCATGGGCATGAATGCCGACGCACTCGGCGGAACAATGATCCACCGCGATGAATACTGCCGCCGGCCCTTCACCGGTGAAGGTGGCGGTAAGGTCGGTGCCCCACATGGTGTCGATAGTGTCCGGAACGATGGTTCCGTCGTGGCTGCGTGGGCCTCGCGGTGAGCCGACCCGGCCAGGTGCCAGCAGGTCGTGCTCGCGCATCAGGCGAAGCACCCGGCGCAACGAGGTCCGTATGCCGGCGTAGCGCAACCGCGCCCACACCTTGCGATGGCCCTCGCCATGGAACGGGCTGGCGGCGAGCACGGCCTTGATCGCTGCGGCCAACGCGGCATCCGACAACGCGCCCATCGGTCCACGCCGTCGCGGTGCCGAGGACGGAGTGCGCTGGCGGTAAACGCCAGAGCGGGCAATGCGCCAAGCACGGCAGACCGCCGCCAGCCCATAAGGTTTGCCGGTTACCGGCGAAGCCATCTTGCTCATGGCCTGAACGTCCGTCGCGACAAAGGGCGGTTGGCCTCCAGCACGGCGATCTTCTCGTGCAGCAGATCGCGCTCGATCAGCGCCGCACCGAGTTTGGCTTTCAGTCGATCGCTCTCCAATTCCTCGCCCGTCGCTGACTTCGTCGCCAGGGCTGCCTCGCCGGCGGCAAGGAACGCATCACGCCAGCCGCTCAGCGTCGCCGCAGTGACGCCGAGACTGCGAGAGACGGTCTCAAGGTCCTCGCCCCGCAACAACCGCAACACCGCTGCGGCTTTGCGTTGCCGCGACATCCTGCCACCTCGGCCGGGCGACGCTGCGCCAGACTCTTGCGGTCGCTCCGCGTCGCCCGGCCTCGCTTCGATGTTCTGCTGCTTGTCCATTTTCTGACACCTCTCAGGCGGAAATCGTCCGCTTACGAGGTGTCCCAATCAACCCTGCGGCAGGGGATGACCGACCACGTGACGATGGCGAAGGACGCGATCTCGGTGGAGCCGTGGCGCCGCCGAACCTTGTATCGTTGGCTCGCCAGGACACGCGCGCGAGGCTATTGATGTCGGAGGTCCCTGGGGATACCAGCATCTCCTCGAAATCCTGGCTGATCCCGCTCATCCGGAACATGCCGAACAGAGCGAGCGGATCGGCGAAGAGTTCGACCCAGATGAGTTCACCGCTGCAATCGCCGACGCCGCACTTGCCGCTCGATTCGACCGAAAATAGGACCCGCTACACCTCGCACCCCGCCCCTAAACTGTTGCCTGAGCAATTACGTGAGATTTGATCGCCGGTCTTGAAGCCGGGCGGGCAGGTCTCGGTGCGGACGCCGCACAGCTCCACGATCGGGGCGTGTGCGCCGGCGAAATTGGAGATCCAGACATTGTCATTGCCATCGATCGTCGCCGCCCACGGGCCGGGCAGACCGCCGCCGATGAAGGGCGAGCCAGGATACGGGCTGCCATCCGGCCGCAGCAGGGCGACGCTGCCGCCATCCTGACCACCCGTCTGCCCGAACATCGTGCGCGTCACCCTTTCGTCGAGAATGCCGCCGAATTTCTGCGCGATGCCAGCTTCGAGCATCTTGGCCGCACCC
>DATAOT010000088.1:0-3876 GCA_036265615.1 Aestuariivirgaceae bacterium | reverse complement strand
TTCCGGCGTGCCTGGGTCGGCGCGCCGGCATCGACGGCGGCGTCCGACGGGCTTGGGCCGCTCTACAATGCCCGAAGCTGCTCTTCCTGCCATGGTCGCAGCGGCAATGGCGGGATGGCGCGGGTCATTCATCTTCAGAGCAGGGACGGCAACCCAGACCCGGTCTACGGGTTTCAAATCCAGGACAAGGCTCTTCCGGGCTTCACGCCCGAGGGCAGGGTCGCCTTTGTCGAGGCCGAGGCGGAAGGACGACCGGTTGTGCTGCCCTATGTCGCGCTCACGGCGGGAGCGCTTGATCCTCATACGGTGATGGCGGTGCGCCTGGC
This sequence comes from Aestuariivirgaceae bacterium, assembly GCA_036265615.1. Lineage (GTDB taxonomy): Bacteria > Pseudomonadota > Alphaproteobacteria > Rhizobiales > Aestuariivirgaceae > DATAFF01. The sequence continues at coordinate 3,550 of DATAOT010000088.1, read as the reverse complement.
ACCGGATCTCGCTGCCATCCGGTCGATCGCGCAGGCGAGCGATGCCGCGATTCTCGCTCATGCCGATCCGGATGATCGCGACGGCGACGGCATTTCAGGCCGTCCCGCCGTGGTGAAAGAGGACGGCCACCCGAAGCTCGGGCGTTATGGCTGGCGGGCGACCGGAGGGAGCCTCGATCGGCAGATCGCCTCGGCGTTCGCCATCGATCTCGGGATGTCGACCAGGGATGTGCCGCAGCCAGCCGGCGACTGCACCGCCGTCGAGATCGCCTGCCTCAATGCCCCGCATGGGCGCGCCAGCGATGGCGAGGAGGTCGCGCCGGAGGTCGTCGATGCGCTGCGGAGCTTTCTCGTGAACCAACGGCCCGAGCCTAGCATCGCAGCTGGCGCTCCGCATCCGCTCTTTGCCCAGCTCGGCTGTGCCGGCTGCCATGTTCCAGAGCTTGGTTCGGTTCAGGGCGGCAAGGTCGTGATCTTCTCGGATCTCCTGCTGCATGACATGGGAGCGGGTCTATCGGATGGCACCACGCAAGGCAGTGCCAGGCCCGGCGAATGGCGCACCGCTCCACTTGTCGGACTGGGACGCGCCGGTCGCCGGCTGCTGCATGACGGTCGGGCTGCGACGGTCGACCAGGCGGTCCGCTGGCATGACGGCGAGGCGCTCGCGAGCCGGCAGCGCTATGAGGCACTCGATGCGCCGCTCAGACGATCGCTCATCAGCTATCTCGAAGGGCTGTAATGCGGGCGCTTTGGCTCACCATTGCGCTCATGCTTTTCTGCGGTGCCGGTCAGGCGGCGCCATCGGAGGAGAATTATGCCGTGGCGGTCAAGCGCACCGTCGAGGGCTATGTCGTGCCAGCCTTCGGCGAACTCGAGTCCGCGACAGAGAAGCTCGAACCGGCAACCGCGGCCTATTGCGCGCGACCAGATGAAACACAGCGCGCGGCGCTTCGTGCCGTTCTCATGCATGTGCTCGAGCGCTGGGCTCACGTCGATTTCCTTCTGTTCGGTCCGCTCGCGCAGAACCAGCAGGCAGAGCGCTTTGCCTTCTGGCCTGATTCATCGGGCACCGGGGCGCGCCAGCTGCGGCGGCTCAGAGCGAAACCCGATCCGGCCCTGCTCGATCCGCTGCGCCTCGCCAAGGCGAGCGCCGCCATTCAGGGCCTGCCGGCGTTCGAGGCGCTGCTGTTCGGCGAGGATGCTGCCCCAATCACCGAAAATGACTGCAAGCTTGCCCTTGCCATTGCCGCCAACTTGCAGCAGCTCAGCCTGGAGATTCTGCGCGGCTGGACGGCGCCGGACGGCTGGCGGGCCCTGATGTTGTCGGCGGGCCCTGGCAACGCTTATTATTCGAGCTCGCGCGAGGCAGCGAACGAGCTGTTGAAGGCGGTGTTGACGGGCTTTGTTCAGCTCAGGGATCAGCGGCTGATGACGGCGCTCGGCAGGGACGCTGCCCGACCGGAAAAGCTGCCCTATTGGCGCTCTGGCTGCACCGATGCGTATCTCGATGCGACGCTTTCCGCGCTGCGGCAGTTTCTCACTATGCTGGACCTGCCTGGACTGGCGGGCAGCAACCATGCTTCGGCGGACGCAACCATTGCTGTTCAGTTCGAACGCGCGCGGCAGGCGCTCGAGCACGCAGGGCAGCCGCTGGCGACCACGATCGTGACGCCCGAGGGTCGCGCCGGCGTGGGGCAGGTGCTCGCCGCGACGAAGATCGTGCAGGATCTGATCGGTATTCAGCTGGCGCCGGCCGCCGGCCTTTCTGGGGGGTTCAATGCACTCGATGGCGATTGATCGCAGATCCTTCATTCAGGCCGTTGCGGCCGTCGGTGCGGCGGATTTCATCACACCGGCGCTGGCAGGCTTCGGCGAGGATGGCATCTATGTATCCGGGTGCCGGCAGGGCGACGGATCGTTTGCCGCCGTGCTTTTCGATGCGAGAGGGCAGGACATTGCCGTGCTGCCGGTCGAGACGCGCCTTCATGACACCACCTATTCGCGTGTGTTGAACCGGGCCGTCATCTTCGCCCGGCGCCCGGGGACCCTCGCCTTCGTCATCGATCTTGGGAGAAGGGAGGTCGAAAGCACCATCGTCTCACCCATCGGACGTCATTTCTACGGACATGGCGTGTTCTCGTCAGATGGTCGCATTCTCTATGCCACGGAGAACGATGTCGCGAGCGGGGAGGGCCGGATCGGACTTTACGACAGCAGCGACGGGTATCGGCGGATCGGCGAAATTCATTCGGGCGGCGTCGGCCCGCATGAGCTGCTCCTCCACCCCGACGGGAGCTCGCTGGTCGTCGCCAATGGCGGGATTATGACCAATCCGGAAACCGGGCGGGAGAAGCTTGATCTTGACACGATGGTGTCGTCGCTGGCGCAGATCAGCTTCGAGCATGGCGACATCACCGAATTGGTCGAATTGCCGAAAGCGCTCAGACTGCTGTCGCTGCGCCATCTCAGCGTCGATGGCACCGGTACTGTGTGGTTCGGGGCTCAGTGGGAGGGCGATGGCGCCGAAACGCCGCCGATCGTCGGGCGATACTGCCCGGGATCCTCGCTGTCCACGCTCGCACTGCCCGAGCCTCTGGCCAGAACCTGCCAGAATTACGTGGGATCAGTGGCGACGAACGCGCGCGGCGACCTCGTGGCGACGAGTTGTCCCAAGGGCGGGCGAATCATTCTCTGGGAGGCTGCGACGGGCAGGATTGCCGGCGAGGTCACGCTCGAGGATGGTTGCGGCATTGCCCCGGCGGCCGATCGCGGCTTTGCGCTGTCGTCCGGAAATGGAACGCTGATCGACTGGTCGCCGGCCGGCTCTGCAGCCCTCCATCCCGCCCGCCCCGGCACCCGTTCATGCGACAATCATCTGCGTCGGCTCGGGCAATTCCGGGCCTAGAGCATGATGTTATCAGGTAGACCCAGCCTGTGTTGCGCTGCGGCGTTGTCAGACCGGATATGTTTTGCGGACCTCGCACGATCGACGCTATGACCCAAGGTGGCCATCATCGATGGATGGCTCGCATCCGCACATCGCAGCTCTTTCTTTCGGATCTGGCCACGGTGGCAGCGGCGGCAGGCCCAGCACTGAACGCACCGGCGCGAACGAGCGCCGGTGGACGGGTGAAGCCCCCAATCGCTTGAGCGCGGCAATATGCTCGCGCACTGGATAGCCCTTGTGCTTGCAGAAGCCGTACCCCGGATGCAGCGCGTCCAGCTCGCGCATGAGCGCATCCCGTGCCGTTTTTGCGAGGATCGACGCGGCCGCAATGCTGAGGCTCTTGGAATCGCCCTTGACGATGGCCTGCTGGGGAATTGCCAGGTCTTTCAGCCACCTCGCATCGATCAGAAGATGTTGCGGCCTTTGCAGCAGACCTTCCACCGCGCGCCGCATCGCCAGCAGTCCGGCCCAATAGATATTGATCGAGTCGATCTCTTCGACCTCGGCAAACCCGACCGACCATGCCACGGCTGTTGCCTTGATTTCAGCGGCCAACTGGTCGCGAGCAACAGCATCAAGCTTTTTCGAATCGTCAATGCCGGG
>DATAOT010000087.1:0-11479 GCA_036265615.1 Aestuariivirgaceae bacterium | reverse complement strand
CTCGCTCATCACCGCCCGCTACGCCATCGAGCAGCATCGCGAGGTGTTCGCCGTGCCCGGCTCGCCGCTCGATGCCCGGGCTGCCGGCACCAACCGGCTCATCCAGGAAGGTGCCCAGCTGGTGGGGCGGGTCGAGGACGTTGTCGAAGGGTTGAGCGAGCTCCTGCGCCGCCCGTCGCCGCCCGCGGAGGTGTTCATGCAGGATCCGTTCGACCATGCCATCGCTGCTGGCCACCCCGAGGTGCCGCTCGAACTGCACGAACGCCTGTTCGCCCTGATCGGCGCCGCTCCGGTTGGCGTCGATGATCTCATCGCCGAGACCGGTGCGCCAGCCCGCCTGGTCGTGGCGGCCCTGCTCGAGCTCGAGCTCGCCGGACGCATCCAGCGCCTGGCCAGCCACCAGGTCGTACTGGCGGAGTGACGGTTGGAGAATTTCCCCTCCTGGGGGAGGGGAATTCTTCGCTCTTCGCCTAATCCCTAGTGCCGCGTCCGCCTTGGCGCGGTCGCCGCTTCCTCCACCACCATCTCGAGGAGGTAGGTGAGAAAGCGCATGTCCGCTCCCTTGGTCAGGCGGCGCAGCTCCAGACCCATCGCGACGATGTGGTCGTAGATCTCGTCATCCGAGAACCGGTTGATCTGCTCGCAAGCAGCATTGACGCGGCCCGCATCCTCATGCGCCCGCGTCTCCTGCGGCTGACGCCGCCTCGCATCACTCATGGCTTTTTCCCCCAGCATGGCCGCTCCGACATCGGTGCGACGCTCAGACGGGAGCGACGATATCACCAAACCGGAGCAATGATACGCATCGCGGGTTGAAAAAGCCGGTCCTCGAACGAAATGCTATTCGCGCATCTTCTGTGACAGCGTGAACGCTTCGACGAACACCATCTCGAGCAGGTGGGACAGGAATTCGAGTTCTGCCGCCTTGGTGAGCTGGCTGAGCTCGAGCGCCATGTCGGCCACATACTCGCAAAGATGGGCGCCCTCGATCGGCGGCAAGGCTGAAGAGGATCGGCGCTGCTGCGTGACGCGGGCGGCGATGCGGGTGCCAAGGCTGTTGCGGCGTTGATCTGACATCGCCATTCGGGTGTCGAGGATGTTCGGGACACGGTGCGCGGGTCAAAGGTGTACGCAACCCAAAGTTACGGTGAACGATCCGATACACGTTTTGAAGAAACTAGAAGTTGCAAAGTCTGATTGTTGCTTCTACGTAGATGGGACTTCCCATCGTTCGACCGATCTTCTATGAGGCGTCCTCTTTGCCGGAACCCCTCTCCATGAACGTTGTCGTCGTCGAATCGCCGGCCAAGGCGAAAACCATCAACAAATATCTCGGCAAGGGCTTCACGGTTCTTGCCTCCTACGGCCATGTGCGCGACCTGCCGGCCAAGGACGGCTCGGTCCGGCCGGACGAGGATTTCGCCATGGATTGGGAGACCGATGGCCGGTCGGCCAAGCGTGTCGCCGAGATCGCCGCCGCCCTGAAGGCCTCGGAGCGGCTGATCCTCGCCACCGATCCGGATCGCGAAGGCGAGGCAATTTCCTGGCACGTTCTCGAGCTCCTCAACCGCCGCGGCGTGGTCAAGGGCAAGCCGGTGGAGCGTGTCGTGTTCAACGCCATCACCCGCCAGGCGGTGCAGGAGGCCATGCGCAATCCGCGCCAGATCGATGCCGCACTGGTGGAGGCTTATCTTGCAAGGCGGGCGCTTGATTATCTGGTCGGCTTCTCGCTGTCGCCGGTGCTGTGGCGCAAGCTGCCTGGGGCCCGCTCGGCCGGGCGCGTCCAGTCGGTGGCGCTGCGCCTCGTCTGCGACCGCGAGCTCGAGATCGAGTCGTTCCGCCGCCAGGAATATTGGACCATCGAGGCGACCTTCAGAACCGGCAATGGCGAGGAGTTCAGGGCGCGCCTGAATGCCATCGACGGCACCCGGCTCGGCAAGCTCGACATTGCCGACGGGACGGCGGCCCGCGCCATCGAGGCAGCCCTTGGCGGTGCCGCTTTCTCCGTCGCATCGGTCGACAGCCGTCCTGCCAAGCGTCATCCCGCAGCGCCATTCACCACCTCGACGCTCCAGCAGGAGGCCTCCCGCAAGCTCGGCTTTGCCGCCGCCCGCACCATGCAGGTGGCCCAGCGCCTCTATGAGGGCGTCGAGATCGATGGCGAGATTACCGGGCTCATCACCTATATGCGCACCGATGGGGTGCAGATGGCGCCTGAGGCCATTGCGGCGACGCGCAACGTGATCCAGAGCCGCTATGGCGAGCCCTATGTTCCCGGGGTCCCCCGGCAATATCGCACCAAGGCCAAGAACGCCCAGGAGGCTCACGAGGCGATCCGCCCGACCGACCTGTTCCGCCATCCCGATCATGTCCGCCGTGCTCTCGACCGCGACCAGGCCGAGCTCTACGAGCTGATCTGGAGGCGCACGGTGGCGAGCCAGATGGAGAGCGCCGATCTCGAGCGCACCACTGTCGACTGCGTGGCGACGGGCCGCGACGGCAGGAGCTATGTCTTCCGCGCCACCGGCTCGGTCATCCGCTTCGACGGCTTCCTCAAGCTCTACCAGGAAGGCCGCGACGACGAGGAGGACGAGGAGTCGCGCCGCCTGCCGCCGGTGGCCCGCGGCGATCGGCTGGGCGTTGCCTCCCTTGCCGGCGAGCAGCATTTCACCGAGCCGCCGCCCCGCTATTCCGAAGCCTCGCTGATCAAGAAGATGGAGGAACTCGGAATCGGCCGGCCCTCGACCTATACGGCCATCCTGACCGTTCTGCGCGAGCGCGGCTATGTCCGACAGGAGGGCAAGAAGCTCATCCCCGAGGACAAGGGCCGGCTCGTCACCGCCTTTCTCGAGTCGTTCTTTGCCCGCTATGTCGAATATGGCTTCACGGCCAATCTCGAGGAGCAGCTCGACCGCATCTCGGCCGGCGAGATCGACTGGAAGGAGGTCTTGCGCGACTTCTGGCGCGACTTCACGGCGGCGCTCGGCGGCATCCAGGACCTGCGCATCGGCGAGGTTCTGGAAGCGCTCAACAACCTGCTTGCGCCGCACATCTTCCCGGCCGGCGCGGACGGCGCCCCGGTGCGGACCTGCCCGACCTGCAAGACCGGCACCCTGTCGCTCAAGCTCGGCAAGTTCGGCGCCTTCATCGGCTGCTCGAACTACCCCGAATGCCGCTACACCCGCCAGCTCGGGTCGCCGGGGGATGGCGAGGACAAAAGCGCCATTCCCGCCGAAGGCAAGCTTCTCGGCGATGATCCCGAGACCGGCCTGCCGGTGACCCTGCAGGACGGCCGCTTCGGCCCCTATGTCCAGCTCGGAAAGAGCGAGAACGGCGAGAAGCCGGCCCGCTCCTCCCTGCCCAAGGGCGTGCAGCCCGACGATGTCGATCTCGAGCTCGCGCTCAAGCTGCTGTCGCTGCCGCGCGAGATCGGCCGTCATCCCGAGACCGGTCAGCCGATCCTCGCCGGGCTTGGCCGCTACGGGCCTTTCGTCCAGCATGAGCGCACCTTCGCCAATCTCGAGAGCTTCGAGGATATTTTCACCGTCGGTCTCAACCGGGCGGTGACGCTCATCGCCGAAAAGCAGAATCGCGGCCCCGGCCGCCGCGGCGCGAGCCAGGCCGCCCTGCGCGATCTCGGTCCGCATCCTTCAGGCGGCGGCCCCGTCCAGGTCTTTGCCGGCCGCTACGGCCCTTATGTCAAATTCGGCAAGATCAACGCCACCTTGCCGAAGACCACCGCTCCGGAAACCGTGACCCTCGAGGAAGCGGTGGCGCTGATCGATGCCAAGGCCAAGAACGGCAAGGGCCGGGCAGCGCGGAAGCCCGCCGGGAAGGCCAAGGCGACGACAGGCGAGGCCAAGAAGCCTGCGAGCAAGGCCGCCGGCAAGAAGCCGGCGAAGAAGGCTGCTGCCAAGGCTCCGGCCAAGCGCTCGCGTGCGGCTTCGAAACCGGCGTGAACCGGAAGCCCGCCGCGAAGTCGAAGCAGAAACCGGCGCGCCCCGCCCTGCCGAGCGAGGCGCAGATCCTCGAATTCATTGCCGCCTCGCCTGGCAAGGTTGGCAAGCGCGAGATCGCGCGTGCCTTCGACATCCGCGGCGACCAGCGCGCGGCACTCAAGGACCTGCTCAAGCAGATGGCGGCCGACGGCAAGCTCGAGCGTCGGTCGCGCCGGCTCGACCGGCCCGGCTCGCTGCCGCCGGTCGCCGTGATCGAGGTGACCGGCACCGACAGCGATGGCGAGCTGATCGCCGAGCCGGTGGAATGGGACAGCGCCAATGGCAAGCCGCCGCGCATCCTCCTTGCCGGCCGGCGGGCTCTGGGCGCGAGAAGCGAGCTGCAGCCGCCGGCCAAGGGCGATCGGCTGCTTGCCAAGATCACGCCTGGTCACGACAAGGATTATCCCTACTCCGCTGCCGTCATCCGCAAGCTTTCCAGCCGGGCCAACCGTGTCATCGGCGTGTTCCGCACCTCCAAGACCGACGGCTTCCGCATTGTGCCGGCCGACAAGAAGGCGCGCGCCGAACTCAGGGTCCGGCCCGGCGACGACCACGGCGCGCGACCGGGCGAGCTGGTCGAGGCCGAGCTCGTCCAGGACCGCGGCCGGGGCCTCCTTTCCGCCCGGGTCCGCCGACGACTCGGCGCCGCCGACGATCAGCGCAACATCTCCCTCATCGCCATTCACCAGCACGCAATCCCCGACCAGTTCCCGCCGGCGGTTCTGGCCGAGGCGGCGCGGCTCGCTCCCGCCTCCCGCAGCGGCCGGCGCGATCTGACCAAGCTGCCGCTCGTCACCATCGACCCTCCCGACGCACGCGATCACGACGACGCCGTCCATGCCGAGCCCGACGACGATCCGGGCAATCGCGGCGGCTTCCGCATTACCGTCGCCATCGCCGACGTCGCGGCCTATGTGCATCCAGGAACCGCACTCGACCGCGAGGCCCGCATCCGCGGCAATTCGGTCTACTTTCCTGATCGGGTGGTGCCCATGCTCCCCGAGCGCATCTCCAACGATCTCTGCTCGTTGCGGGAAGGCGAGGAGCGGCCGGCCTTCGCCTGCTTCATGCTGTTCGATGCTCGAGGCAACAAGCTGAAGCACCGCTTCGAGCGGGTCGTCATGCGCTCGGCTGCCAAGCTCTCCTACGAGGAAGCGCAAGGCGCGATTGACGGTCGGCCGATCGCGAGGACGAACGCCCTGCTCGAGCCCGTGCTGCGGCCGCTGTGGGCCGCCTATGCGGCCCTCGAGGCGGCGCGTCGCCGCCGCTCGCCGCTCGAGCTCGATGTGCCGGAGCGTCGGCTGATCCTCGATGCCCATGGCCTGATCGAGCGCGTGGTGACGCCGGAGCGGCTCACCTCGCATCGCCTTGTCGAGGAGTTCATGATCGCCGCCAATGTCGCCGCGGCCGAGACGCTGACCGAGCACAAGATGCCCCTGCTCTTCCGCATTCATGAGCCGCCCTCGCAGGAGAAGGTCCGCGCCCTTGCCGATTTCCTCGCCACCATCGGCATCGACCTGCCGAAGGGCCAGGTCATGAAGCCGCAGCACTTCAACCGCATCCTCGAGCGGGTGGCCGGCAGCGACGAGCAGCACATCGTCAACGAGGTGGTGCTCAGGACCCAGGCGCAGGCCGTCTACAGCCCCGACAACCTCGGCCATTTCGGTCTGAACCTCCGTCGCTATGCGCATTTCACCTCGCCGATCCGCCGTTATGCCGACCTGATCGTCCATCGCGCCCTGATCAGCGCGCTCGGCCTCGGCGACGACGGCCTGTCGCCGCAGGACATCGACCGGCTCGGCGAGACGGCCGACATCATCTCGGCCGCCGAGCGCCGCGCCATGGCAGCCGAGCGCGACACCGTCGATCGCATGATCGCCAAGCATCTGGCCTCCGAGGTCGGTGCCGTGTTCGCGGCCAAGATCAGCGGCGTGACCCGCGCCGGGCTGTTCGTTTCGCTGAACGACTCCGGCGCCGACGGCTTCGTGCCGGTCGCCTCGCTCGAGACCGATTACTTCCATCACGAGGAATCGATGCGGGCGCTGGTCGGGGCGCGGACCGGCGAAACCTTCCGGCTTGGCGACAGCGTCGAGGTCCGGCTGGTGGAGGCGACCCCGGTGGCTGGCGGCTTGCGCTTCGCCATGGTCAGCGCCGGCCGAAAGGGTGCCGCCCCCGGCCGCAAAGGCCGACCTTCCAATCGAAGCGGCGGACCGCGGAAACGGCGCTGAAGGGCGGCAGCCCTTGCGTCATCCTGACGCTGCGGCGGATGGTGGAATATCGGACAATTTTTGCTCGGATAGCTTTGGGCGATGACGCGATCGGGAGTCGATTCCGCCGCCGCCGACCATTCGGCGGACAAGCGCCCTGTATGGCGCTCGCTCGGGCTTGGCCTCTCCGGCCTCTGCCCGCATTGCGGCTCGGGAGCGCTGTTCTCCTCCTATCTGGAGGTGGTCAAGAGTTGCAGCCATTGCGGCGAGGAACTCTATCATCACCGCGCCGATGAAGCCCCGCCCTATTTCACCATGTTTCTCATCGGCCATGTCGTGTTGCCGCTCGCGTTGATTGCCGAGCACCTCTGGCATCCCACCATCCTCGTTCATCTGAGCCTCTGGGTGCCGCTGGCCATCATCATGACCGTGATGATCCTGCCCAACGTGAAGGGCGCGATCGTCGCCCTGCAATGGGCGCTCAGGATGCATGGCTTCGAATATGCTGCATTGGCCCAAAGCCGCCGTCCCGAGGTCAATCAGATTGAAGCCGCCTGACGCCTCCCGGGCCCTTCGCCCGCGCGACGCCGCCACCCTCATCATCGTGCGCCGCGACGGCATGGCCACACCGCGGGTGCTGATGGGCAAGCGCCATGCCTCGCACGCCTTCATGCCCAACAAATTCGTCTTTCCCGGCGGCCGCCTCGACCCGGCCGACTGTCGCATCGAGCCGATCGCCGATCTCGATCCGGCGGTGCGCGACAAGCTGTTGGCGCGCATGCGAGGGCCCGCCACGCTGACGCGTGCGCGGGGCCTCGCGATGGCCGCCGTTCGCGAGACCTTCGAGGAGGTCGGCATCATCATCGGTCGCCCGTCGGCAGAAGCCCGACCGTCCAGTCGCTCGCCCGCCTGGCAGGCTTTCCTCGACACCGGCTACCGGCCCGACCTGTCGGGCATGCGGCTCTTCGCCAGGGCCATCACCCCGCCCGGCCGTCCCCGCCGCTTCGACACGCGGTTTTTCATTGCCGAGGCCAGCGCCGCGGTCAATGCCGACGAGCCGGTGCGGGCCGCCTCCGAGGAGCTGCTCGACCCCTATTGGGTGACGATCGAGGAGGCGCGCGCCCTCGACCTGCCCTCGATCACCCGGGAGATCCTGCGCCGACTCGACGAGGCCCTGGCCGCGCCCAAGCCGTTCGACCCGGCGGTCCCCATAAGCTTTCAGTATTGGCGCGGCCGCAGCTGGCACTATGACACGATTTGAGCGGGCGCGCGCTTGACACCGGCCGTCCTTCCGGGCCATACCCCGCGGGCCTGAATTCGCCGCCGGAGATGAGCCATGGCCAAGGCCACGACATTGAAGATCAAGCTGCTGTCGACCGCCGGCACGGGCTATTTCTACGTCACCAAGAAGAACTCGCGCACCAAGACCGACAAGCTGTCGTTCAAGAAATACGACCCGGTTGCCAAGAAGCACGTCGACTTCAAGGAAACGAAGATCAAGTAAGGCAATAGGCATTAGGCAATAGGCAGTGAGCGGTGCTCTTCCCTACTGCCTACTGCCTACTGCCTACTGCCTACTGCCTACTGCCTACTCCCTACTGCCTCACTTTCTAATCCAGCGTCCGCCGGAAGCGAAGCAGCGTCAGCAGCGCCACGCCGCCGAAGAACAGGAGAATGGCCCCGAGCTCCGGTGCGATCGAGGCGAATGGCGCACCCTTGAGGAGGACGCCGCGCACCACGCGCAGAAAATGCGTGAGCGGCAGGAAGCCGCCGATCCACTGTGCCCATTCCGGCATGCCGCGGAACGGGAACATGAAGCCGGACAAAAGCAGTGACGGCAGGAAATAGAAGAAGGTCATCTGCATCGCCTGCATCTGGTTGCGGGCAAGGGTCGAGAACAGATAGCCGACGGTGACATTGGTGGCGATGAAGAGCAGGAGCCCGAGTGCCAGGAGCGCCAAGGAACCGACCATCGGCACGTGGAACACGAGTTTCGACATGATGAGGATGACCGCCACCTGCACGAAGCCGAGGCCGATATAGGGCGTGATCTTGCCGATCATGATCTCGGCCGGCTGGGCCGGCATGGCCAGGAGATTCTCCATCGTCCCGCGCTCGCTCTCGCGCGTCAGCGCCAACGCCGTCGACAGCACAGTGGTCATGGTGAGGATGGTGCCGATGAGCCCCGGCACGATGTTGTATTGGGTGATGCCCTCGGGATTGTAGAGCCGGTGCACCACCACCTCGACCGCCGGTCCTTCCTGGCGCGGTGCGAGCGCACCGGAAAGCTCGCCGGCGAGACTCTGGGCTGCGATCTCGTTCAGCGCACCGATGGCGTTGGAGGCAGCCGCCGGATCCGACGCATCCGCCTCGACGATCAGCTTTGCCGTCTCGCCCCTCAGGATCGAGCGCTCGAAGCCGGCCGGTATGGTGACGACGAAGGACGCCTTGCCGTCCTGCAGCAGCCGGGCGCCGGCGGCATCCGTGGCGATGCTGCCGTCGATCCGGTAATAGCCGGAATTGACGAGGCCGGCGAGCAGCGCCCGCGAGAAGCGGCTCGACTCCTCGACCTTCACATAGGACGGGAGCGCCTTCGGGTCGGTATTGATGGCGAACCCGAACAGCACGAGCTGGACCAGCGGTATGCCGACCATCATGGCGAGCGTCAGCCGGTCGCGCCGCATCTGGATCAGCTCCTTGAGGAAGATCGCCAGCGTCCGGGCAAGCGATAAGCGTCGGGCATTGCTCATGGACCTCGCTCCCCGTTCATCAGCTGGATGAACACGTCCTCGAGGCTGGTCTCGCCCTGCTGCCACGTCAGATCTGAACGGTGACGGAACGGGGCGATCGCCGCGCCGAGTGCCTGCTCGTCGCGCCCGACGACATGCAGCGTGTTGCCGAACGACGCCACCTGGTCGATGCCTTGGCGCTCCTTCAGCTCCTCGGCAAGCGCTGCGAGCCCCGCCCCCTCGACCAGCCAGGTGGTGAGGTGCGCGTTCTGCACCACCTCCTCGACCGTCCCCCTGGCGATGACGTTGCCGGCGGAAATATAGACGATGCGGTGACAGCGTTCCGCCTCGTCCATGTAGTGGGTGGATACGAGCACGGTCAGGCCCTGGCCGGAGAGTGCGTGGATCTCGTCCCAGAATTCGCGGCGTGCTTTGGGGTCGACGCCCGCGGTCGGCTCGTCGAGCAGCAAGAGCTTCGGCTCGTGCATGATGCAGGCGGCCAGCGCCAGGCGCTGCTTCCACCCGCCCGACAGCGTCCCGGCGAGCTGGTCCTGCCGCCTGACGAGACCGAGCCGCTCGAGCGTCCGATCGACGACCGATTGGACCGGCCGCAGCCGATAGAGCCGGGCCACGAATTCGAGATTCTCGCGGATCGTCAGATCTTCGTAGAACGAGAAGCGCTGCGTCATGTAGCCGACCTGGAGCTTGATCCTGTCGCTCTCGATGAGGATGTCGAGCCCGAGGCAGGTGCCCTGCCCCGCATCCGGCTTGAGCAGGCCGCACAGCATTCGAATGGTCGTCGTCTTGCCGCTGCCATTGGGGCCGAGAAAGCCGACGATCTCCCCTTCCGACACATCGAGGTCGATGTGGTCGACGACGACCTTGCCGCCGAAGCTCTTGGTCAGGCCTTTGACCTCGATGACCTTCACTCGCGCCTCACATCGACCGGCTGGCCGGGATGGAGCGTCACGCCCGCCGCCGGATCGGGTCGCGCATCGACGGCATAGACCAGCTTGTCGCGGCTCTCGACGCTGTAGATCACCGGCGGCGTGAATTCCGCCTGGCTGGCGATGCGGCTCACGCTCGCCTTCAGATTGTCGGGGCAGCCGTCGCATGACACGAGAACCGTCGTGCCCGGCGCGAAGGATGCCCGCTCCTGCTCGTTGACGAAGAAGCGGATCTTGCGGTTGCCCGGCGGCAGCAGCTGGATCGCCGGCTTGTCTGGCGCCGCCATCTCGCCCTCGCGGCGGAACACCCGGTCGACCACGGCGTCGGCCGGCGCCCGCACTTCGAACTGCGACTCCCGCCAGGTCATCATCGCGACGTCGGCGCGCGCCGACTCGACGCTCTGGCGGGCCGCATCGATCGCCCGGCCGCGCGCCGGCATCTTGGCGACCTCGATGCGGTGGCGTGCCTGCTGCGTCAGCGCGTCGGCCGCGTCCCGCTTGGCGATTGCATCATCGAGCGCCGCCTTCGAAACCACCCGGCGCTCATAGAGATCCCTCTGCCGCGCCAGCACCCGGTTGGCATCGGCGAGCGAGGCTTCCTGGGCGGCAAGCGCCGACTCGAGCACTGCCACCTCCTCCCGCCGCTCGCCGGTCTCGAGATCGGCGAGCTGCGCCTCGGCCTGCGCCAGCCTGGCTTTTGCCGCCTCGACCTGACGGTCGATCTCGGAGGCGTCGATCCGGAACAGGAGATCGCCGGCCTTGACGCTCTGTCCCTCGCTGACTGCCAGCCGCTCGATCCGTCCTGCCTCGCGCGGCGCCATGAGCACATATTCGCCCTCGACATAGCCATTGTGAACCGGCGCTGCCGAATGGCAGAACGGCAGGATTGCCGCGACAAGCCCGAGCGAGCAGATGAACGAGCTCATCACCGTGCTCCAAGACGCGACACCGCCCGCGCCAGCTGGGCGACGATCCGGTCTGCTTCCTCCTCGCCGATCGCCTCCCAGCCCATCCGCCTGAGCACCGCTGCCCGCGCGAAGCGGAAGATCAGCGCCTGGCCAAGCAGCGAGAAAGCCTCGAGCCGCGCCTGCTCCGACTCGGGATCGAGCTCGAGCACCGCCGCGACGAGAGCCGTCAGCGTGCGATGCATCCGCCCCATGATGCTGTTGTAGATGATCTCGAATGCGTCGGTCGGATCGAGCTGCTCGCGCAGGATGAATCGCGCCCAGCGCTCCGCCTGCGGACTCGTGGCGAGAAGCCGGCCGGCCGTCCTCACGAACTGCTCGAGCGCCGCTCGCGCCTCCGCTGGTGCGAGCCGCGGCTTTGCCGCGATCGCAATGATCTCGGCTGCGATCGGGCCGATGGCGCCGGAGATGCCCTCGACGATGTGATTGGCGACGGCGAGATAAAGGCCGCGCTTGCCGCCGAAATGGTAGTTGATCGCCGCGATGTTGGCACCGGCCGCTGCGGCGATGGCCCGGATGTTGGCGCCTTCGAAGCCAACGCGGCCGAAGTGATCGAGACCGGCTTCGAGCAGCCGGGTCCGGGTGTCGGGTTGCGCCTCGTTCATACGCTTGATTTAATCAATCGTTTGATTA
>DATAOT010000086.1:0-4722 GCA_036265615.1 Aestuariivirgaceae bacterium | reverse complement strand
ACAGGGTTCATGCTCGGCACAATCGCGACTAGTCGCGCAATAGATCGTTGATCGAAGTCTTGGCCCGCGTCTTGGCATCGACCCGCTTGACGATCACCGCGCAATAGAGGCCCGGGCCGGGGCTGCCATCCGGCAGCGCCTTGCCGGGAAGCGTTCCCGACACCACCACCGAGAAGGGCGGCACTCTGCCGTAGAACACCTCGCCGGTCGATCGTTCGATGATCCGCGTCGATGCACTGAGATAGACCCCCATGGCCAGCACCGAGCCCTCGCCGACCAGCACCCCTTCGGCGACTTCGGCGCGGGCGCCGATGAAGCAATTGTCCTCGATCACCACCGGATCGGACTGCAGCGGTTCGAGCACGCCGCCGATTCCGACGCCGCCCGACAGGTGACAATTCTTGCCGATCTGGGCGCATGATCCAACCGTGGTCCAGGTATCGACCATGGTCCCGCTATCGACATAGGCACCGAGATTGACGAAGGACGGCATCAGGACCACCCCCGGCGCAATATAGGCCGAGTGCCGAACCAGCGAGCCGGGAACCGCGCGAAATCCCGCCGCCTGGAACCGGTTCTCACTCCAACCGGCGAATTTCGAGGGCACCTTGTCCCACCATTGTGCTCCGCCAGGCCCTCCAGCTATCGCCGACATGCCGTTGAGCCGGAAGAACAGGAGCACGGCCTTCTTCAACCATTGATTGGTGTGCCAACCGCCGTCGCGCTTCTCGGCTACTCGCAGGCTGCCGCTGTCGAGTCCGGCGAGCGCCTGGTCGACGGCGTCGCGGATCTCCCCACGTGTCGCGCTGTTGATCGCGTCGCGCTGCTCCCACGCCCGCTCGATCACCCCCTGAACATCGCTCATGACAACCTCGATCTCCTGGAACGGCGGTGAAGCTACTCCGCCGGGCGGTTGTGTTTCAATCGCGGGGTGACGCTTGCAGCACACCCCTGCCCCGCTTCGACCGCTGAATCCTGGGCCGAAGCAGCGACCCTAGCCTTTCGTCTCTGCTCCTGCTCGCCGGCCGAAGCCCCTTCGATGCGCGATAGAAATCCCGCCAGATCTTCGGTGACATGATCGACATGATGCATTGTGCTCCCGGCTTGAGCGTTCAGCAGATTGCTGTCGGCGTTGTCGGGACAGGTGACCAGCACCGTCGTCATGCCAAGCCGGTGCGGGATCTCGAGATTGCGCGCAATGTCCTCGAACATTGCCGCCCGCTGCGGCTCGATCGCATGCACCGCGACGAATTTCTCGTAAGGCTCGAGTTGCGGCTTGGGAATGAATTCGGAATGAACAATGTCGAAAATGCCGGTGAAATGCCCGCCCACGCCGAGGCGCCCCAGCACCTTCTCGGCATGCGCCACCGTGCCGTTGGTGAAGATCAGCTTGCGGCCGGGCAGCGCTTCCAGCGCCCTGGCCAGTGGTTCATCGGCCGGGATGGGCGAATGATCGATGTCATGCACATAGTCGAGGAAAGCGTCAGGCGGCACGTCATGCTCGAGCATCAGACCCCTGAGCGTCGTGCCATAGCGGTAGAAATAGTCCTTCTGAACCGCTTTCGCTGCGGCCCGATCGACGCCAAGGAGCTCGGCGATGAACGTGCCCATCCGCAGATCGATCTGATCGAACAGCCGGCAACTCGCCGGATAAAGCGTGTTGTCGAGATCGAAAATCCACGTTTCGACCTCGCCAAAGCCGCGCTTTTCCATCAACTCCTGCCGGCGGCCCTGCCCGCATTCGGGGCTGGCCGGGAGATCCGCGTGCCGACGCCATGCGGCGTCAGCAGCTCCATCAACACGCAATGCGGCACCCGGCCATCGACGATGACGACGCCCTCCACCCCCGCCTCGACCACCTCGACGCAGCTCTTGACCTTGGGAATCATGCCGCCGGTTATGACCCCGCGCTCGATCAGCGAAGGCACATCGCCGATGCTCAGCTCCTCGATCAGCTGGCTCTTCGAATCGAGCACGCCGGCCACATCGGTGAGCAGCAGGAGCCGCTTCGCCTGAACTGCCGCAGCGATCGCCCCCGCCGCCATATCGGCGTTGACATTATAGGTCTCGCCATCCTCGCCAACCCCGATCGGCGCAATCACGGGAATGGCATCGGAGTGGATGATGGTGCTCAGGATCGACGGATTGACCCGGTCGGGATCGCCCACAAAACCGAGATCATAGACGATGGCCTGCCCGGTCCTGGGATCCTCCTTGACCAGCTCAAGCTTCTTGGCGATCAGCAGATTGCCGTCCTTGCCCGATATGCCCACGGCCTTGCCGCCCGCCCGGTGAATCGATGCCACGATGGCCTTGTTGATCGATCCCGACAGCACCATCTCGACGACGCTCATGGTTTCCTGGTCGGTCACCCGAAGGCCATCGATGAAATCCGACTTGACGCCCATGCGGTCGAGCATCCGCCCGATCTGCGGCCCGCCGCCATGCACCACGATCGGGTTGATGCCGCTGAGCTTGAGCTGGACGATGTCATTGGCAAAGTGCCGCGACAGCTCCGGATCGATCATCGCATGGCCACCATATTTGATGACCACCGTCTGGTCGTCATAAAGCTGCATGAAAGGCAGAGCCTCGGAGAGGATCCGGGCGATATCGGCGCGATCGATTGCTGCTGCCGTCACGGGCTTGTCCATGGCTTGGCTTATATAGTGAATGGCACCCACCGAACAGCCTTGCGAGAGGTCTCGCCGGCTTGAGATCGGCGCATTGGTTACCGACCGCTGGCCGGGATCAGGGCCGCAATGATCGATCTGAGCTCCGGCAATCCGGCCGATTTTACGCTCGAGGTGGCGAGCACCTCGGGATGCGCCGCCGGTCGCCTGCGCAGGCGCTCCGCAGTTTCCGCCATCATCGCGTCGAGCTCACCGGGTTTCAGCTTGTCGATCTTGGTCAGCACGGGTTGATAATTGACTGCTGCCTCGTCCATCAGGTCGAAGATCGCCTCATCCGCCGGCTTGATGCCGTGCCGCGCATCGATCAGCACGAAAACGCGTTTGAGAGACGGTCGTCCGCGCAGGTAATCCCTGACCAGTTCTTGCCATTGCCGCACCAGCCGCTTCTCGGCGCGGGCATATCCGTACCCCGGCATGTCGACCAGTGCGAGGCTGCCATCCTCGAGGGTGAAGAAATTGAGCTCGCGGGTGCGCCCGGGCGTGTTCGACACCCGTGCAATATCGCGCCGGCCGGTCAGCGCATTGATCAGCGATGATTTCCCGACATTGGAGCGGCCGGCAAAGGCGACTTCAGCCGGAAAAGGCGGCGGCAGACCGGCAAGGTCGGCGACCCCGAGGAGAAACGCCGCCGGTCTTGCAAAGAGCGTCCTGCCTTCCTCGTGGCGGTCCTCCGCGCCATCAGCCATCTCACGCGCCCGACCGGCTCTCGCCCTTGCGCTTGAGGAACGGCAGGCTGTTGCGAATGTTGCCAAGCAGGTCCACCCGAACCCCGTTCTTTCGCATGATGACCGACTGCTGCAGGATCGACAGCAGGTTGTTCCAGGCCCAGTAGAGAACGAGGCCCGCCGGAAACGACGCCAGCATCACGGTGAAGATCAGCGGCATGTAATTGTAAATTTGCGCCTGCACGGGATCGGGTGGCGGCGGGTTGAGCTTCATCTGGACCCACATTGTGGCGCCCATGATCAGCGGCAGCACGCCGATCAACAGGATATGCGGCGGCGTCCAGGGGATCAGTCCGAACAGGTTGAAAAGCGTCGTCGGGTCGGGCGCCGACAGATCCCTGATCCAGCCATAGAATGGCGCATGCCGCATCTCGATCGTGACGTAGAGCACCTTGTAGAGCGCAAAAAACACTGGAATCTGGACCACCATCGGCAGGCAGCCGGCCAGCGGGTTGACCTTTTCCCGCTTGTACAGCTCCATCATCGCTTCCTGCTGCTTCATCCGATCATCGCTGAAGCGTTGCTTGATGGTCTCCATCTCCGGCTGGAGCTTCTTCATCTTGCTCATCGCCTCGTAGGACTTGTTGGCGAGAGGGAAGAACAGAAGCTTCAGCATCACCGTCACGATCAGGATCGCCAGCCCGAAATTGCCGGTGAAGCCCTTGATCGAATGCAGCGCCCAGAACATCGGCTTGGTGATGAAGTAGAACCATCCCCAGTCGATCATCAGATCGAACCGATCGATCTTGAGGGTCCTGGCATAGTCGTTGATGGTTTCGACCACCTTGGCACCGGCGAACACCCGGCTTTCGACCGCTCCGGTCGTGCCGGGCGCCACGGTCAGCGCCTCCTTGTTGAGGTAGTCCGCCTGGTAGACGTCGAGCCCGCCGTTGAGCGTGTGGCGGAAGCTGCCGACGATCTGGGCCATCTGGTCCGGCACCAGCGACACCGCCCAATATTTGTCAGTGATGCCGAGCCATCCGCCCTGCGACGGAGTGACGTCCGGCTCGGCATGATCCTTCATCTTCGCATAGGTGATTTCCTTGAGGCTGCCTCCGAGCACCCCGAGCAGCCCTTCATGCAGGACATAGACGCCCTGGACATGCGGCGTCCCCTGCCGCTGCACGCGGGCATAAGCATAAAGCGAGATCGGCGCGCCCGTTCGGTTCTCCACCTCCTGGCGCAGAGTGAACAGGGATTCCGGATCGACCGAGATCGTCCGCCGGAAGATCAGGCCTTGGCCGTTGTCGTAGGTGAGCGTGACCGGCTTTTCCACCCCGAGTACGGCGCCTGGGGGCGCCGTC
>DATAOT010000085.1:0-31123 GCA_036265615.1 Aestuariivirgaceae bacterium | reverse complement strand
CCAGCTCGACCTGTCGGGACGGCTCGATGCGAGCGCCGACCGCATCCGCTTCAGCGAAGCCGAGATCACGCTCGATGGCGCCAAGGCCGACGGCAATCTCAGCTTGACCATGGCCGACAGCCCTTCGCTGTCCCTGCGGCTCGCTGCCGACCGCATCGATCCCGGCCGCTATGTGAACGTTGCAGCCGGGCCGATTGCCAGGGACTGGATCCGGTCCGTGCCGAAGCTCCTGCAGCTCGGCGACATCCAGCTCACGCTGCAGGCGGACGAGCTGGTGATCAACAGTATCGCCGCCAAGGACATCGCCGTCGATGTTGCGGCGAGCGGCGGCGCAGTGGAGATGCGCACAGTCGAGATCGGCGAGGTCGATGGTGCGCGCGTGACTGTCTCGGGCCTCCTCAAATTGCCGGAGGACGGCCTCGAAGGATCGCTCGTCGGCGAAGTCGCCGCCCCGGATCCGCGCGGCCTCATGCGCCTGATCGGGGTTCTGCCGCCGCCCGGCAGCGACCGTGCGGATCCGCCCTGGGCGCGCCAAGAGCGGCTGACCCTGACACTGCGGGGCGATGCCCGCGAGCGCGACGGCATCACCAATGGCGGCATCCGCCTCGAAGGCGGCTATGGCGCCACCTCCGGCACGCTCTCCGTCAAATATTCCGGCGGCCTCAACGGCTGGCGCACTGGCAATTTCGAGGCCGATCTCGACGGCTCGAGCGCCGACAGCCGCGGCCTTGCGGCGCTGTTCGGCTTCGCCCCGGTTGCCGGCGGTGATGAAGCGGCCCGCCTCAAGCTCAGCGGCAGGGGTTCGCTCGACGCCGGCATCGCCACCACCGCCGAGCTTGCGATCTTCGGCAGCGAGCTGCGCTATTCCGGGAGCCTCGCTCTGCATGACAAGCCTGCCGCCACCGGTCGGCTCGCCATCTTCGCCGAGCGCCTCGATGGCCTTTACCGCGCCCTCGGGCTGCCCATTCTCGACCAGGGGCCGGCCGGTCGCGTCCTCTCGGCCGAAGGTGAGATCGATGCGACGCCGGACCGCATCGAGGTCACCGGCGTCAACGGCGCCGCCGCCGGCGCGACCTTCACCGGCAGCGGCACACTCGGCCTCGCCGGCGATCGCCTGTCGCTCAAGGCCGCGGGCAAGACGGGCCGGTTGAGCCTCGCCCCTGTCCTGGCGCTGATTCTTCTGCCGCGCGACGGCGAGCCGCCGGCGGCCGCGAAGCCCTTCGGCCCGGCTCTTGCCGATGCCGTCGATCTCGACCTCGAGCTTGAGAGCGAAACGCTGAGCGTGATCGAGGGCCTGACATTCAAGGCCGCCCGTCTCGCGGCCAAGGAGACGCATGACGGCCTCGATCTCGCTGTTGCCGGTGAGGCGCTGCCCGGTCATCGCTCGTCGCTGACCGCCGCCATGGCCCGCGACGGCAAGGGCTACCGCGTGAACGGGTCCATCGACTTGAATGCCGATCTCGCAACCCTGCTGCTGGCTCAGGATCGCCGGCCGGCCCTCAAGGGCGAGGCCCGGCTTGCCGCAAAATTCGCCTCGACCGGGCTCAGCATCGGCGGCCTCTTCGCGGCCATGGACGGCGACGGCACCTTCGCGCTCGATGCTGGCGTGCTGCGCGGCGTCGACCCGGTGGCCTTCGCTGGCGGCCTCGAGGCCGCCAAGACTCCGACGGAGATCGATGAGCTGGTCGACGGGGTGCTGCGCGCCGGCGAGCTGCGCTTCACCGGTGGCAGCACCGGGATCGCCATCCAAGGAGGGGTTGTTTCGACCGAGCCGCTCAAGATCACCGGCGAGGACCTCGAGGGCCGGCTCAAGCTGGTGTTTGACACCGCTGCCGCCGAAGCCGACGTCAGTGCCGCGCTGACGCTGAAGAAGCTTGCCGGCGAGCCGTCCTTCGAGGTCGCCTGGGCTGGTCCTCTCGAATCGCTGCAGGCGAGTTATGACGTGAGCAGCCTGAAGTCCAGCATCTCCGTGGGCGCCCTGAGCAAGGGCATCGACAAGCTCGAGGAACTGCAGCGCGAGCAGGAGCGGATTCTCGCCGAGGAGCAGGCCTACGCCCGCGACCAGGCGATCAAGTTCACCGAGCGGGCGCTGCGGCGCCAGGCCCGCGAGGCTGCGGCTGAGGAGGCGCGGCGTCAGGCCGAGGAGCAGGCCCGGATTGAGGCCGAGCGTCAGGCGAGGATGATTGCCGAGGCCGAGGCCCGCCAGAAGGTCGATGACGAGCGCCGCAGGATCGACGAGGAGCAGCGCCGCAAGGAGGCCGAGCGCCAGGCGAAGCAGCGCGCCGAGGAGGAAGCGCGCAAGCTCGAGCAGGATCGCAAGAAGCAGGAGGAGCAGCTCCGCAAGGCCGAGGAACAGCGTCAACGCGATGCCGATCGCAAGCCGCGTCAGACGCCGGCTTTCGGTCAGTCCAGCGACGCAGCGCCGATCGATGTCGAGCCGATGCCGCCGGTCACCTCGACCTTGGGTTCGCCGCAGGTTGTCGCACCGATCCCCAATGAGGCCGATTTGCAGAAGGCCAAGGAGCGCAACCAGCACCGGCCGAAATCGCAGGACGAGGCATCGCCCTGGCCAAATCGCCTCAATGTCCGCGAGGGCAAGTGAGTGAGTAGCGGATAGTGAATAGTGAATAGTCCGGGGCCGAGCGCTGCCCACCTACTACTCACTACTC
Source organism: Aestuariivirgaceae bacterium (assembly GCA_036265615.1). GTDB lineage: Bacteria > Pseudomonadota > Alphaproteobacteria > Rhizobiales > Aestuariivirgaceae > DATAFF01. The sequence continues at coordinate 28,454 of DATAOT010000085.1, read as the reverse complement.
ACTACTCACGACCTCACTACTCACGACCTCACTACTCACGACCCGAACAGATGGCGGAGCGCGACAACGCTCGCCACCCCGATGATTACCGCGACGATGAGCGGCAGGCGCAGCGCGGCGATGGCGGTGACGACCGCGGCGGCAGTTTCCGCCGGACCGGTCGCGAAGGCCACGGGTGCTATCACCGCCATGAGAATGGCGGGCGGCACGGCATCAAGCGCCGCCTTGGTCCGTCCCTCGACCTTCATGAAGCGCATGAGGTAAAGGCCCGAGACCCGGGTGAGGTAGGTGGCGACCGCCATGCCGGCAATCGCAAGCTCGGTGACATAACCGGCACTCACAATTCGGCCTCAGCCTCTCGCGCACCGGCTTCGCCGGCCAGAAGATAGGCGACAGCGACGCCGGCAAGACCGCCGATGGCTATATACCAGGCGCCGGGGACGGTGAGCTTGGCGAGGGCCGCGGCACTGCCGCTCGAGGCGAGCACGGCGCCGGTCCGCCAGGTGCGGCAGAAGCCGACCAGTATGCAGATGAAGGTGGCAGTGAAAGCAAAGTCGAAGCCGAAGGCGGCGGGGTTGCCGAGGCTGCGGCCGAGAAAGGCGCCAAGCGCGGTCCCGAATACCCACTGGATCCACATGGCGATACCCATGCCCCACCAATAGGCGGGCGGCAGCGGTCCGGCGAGCGCCCGCCGCTCGGCAAAGGCCCAGTTCTCATCGACCAGGAAGAACATCGCGAGCGGCCGCACTGCCGGCGGGAATCTTCCCATATGGCGGGCGAAGGACACGCCCATCAGGACATGGCGGATGTTGACGATGAAGACGGTGAGGGTAAGAAGCAGGACCGGCGCCGGGTTGGTCCACAGATCGACAGCGACGAACTGCGCGGCGCCGGCAAATACGCTGGCGCTCATCAGTACCGCTTCCGTCGGCGCGATTCCCTTGGCGGCAGCCAGCGTCCCGAACAGCAGGCCGATCGGCACGGCTGCGGTGACCACGGGCAGGATGTCGATCACGCCGCGGCGAAACTCGGACCACTCGAACGCCATCTCCCCTCAGCCTTTCTCGACGCGGCGGAACCACTCCGCCTCATCGATCACCTCGATACCGTGCCGCTCGGCATCCTTCAACTTCGAGCCGGCGCCGGGACCGGCAACCAGGAGGTCGGTCTTTTTCGACACCGAGCCCGAGACCTTGGCGCCGAGCCGCTCGGCCATCGCCTTGGCCTCCTCGCGGGTCATCCGCTCAAGCGCCCCGGTGAAGACCACTGTCTTGCCAGTCACGGGAGAGGTCGTGTCCATGGCAGGGAGCGGCTCGACCTTGACATGGCGCAAAAGCCCGTCAACCACGGCGATGTTGTGGTCCTCGGCGAAAAAATCGGCGATGGCCTCGGCGACGGTCTCGCCGATTCCGCCGATGTTGTCGAGATCGTGGAACGCCTCGCTGTCGCGATCGCCGGCGGCCTCTCGCATGGCGGCGAGGAAGGCCTGAGCAGCGCCATAGGAGCGGGCCAACAGCCGCGCCGTGGTTTCGCCGACATGCCTGATGCCGAGGGCGTAGATGAAGCGGTCAAGGGCAATGGTGCGCCGGGCGTCGATGGCAGCGAACAGATTGCGGGCGCTGGTCTCGCCCCACCCCTCGCGCTCCTTCAGCGGCGTCTTCGAGCTGCGGTCGCGCTCCTCGAGGGTGAAGATATCAGGAGGCGATGCTAGCAGCCCTTCATCATAAAATTCCTGAATTACCTTCTCGCCGATGCCCTCGATGTCGAAGGCATTGCGCGACACGAAGTGGCGAAGTCGTTCGACCCGCTGGGCCGGACAGATCAGGCCGCCGGTGCAGCGCCGCACGGCATCGAGCTTGCCGGTCTTGTCATTGAGCTCGCGCACCGCATGACTGCCGCAGACCGGACAGAGCTCAGGGAACACGAAGGGCTTGGCGCCCTTGGGCCGGAGTTCGGGAACGATGCCGAGCACCTGCGGGATGACGTCGCCGGCGCGCTGGATCATCACGGTGTCGCCGATGCGGATGTCCTTGCGGGCGATCTCATCCTCGTTGTGGAGGGTGGCATTGGCCACCACGACACCACCGACAGTGACGGGCTTCAGCCGCGCCACCGGAGTCAGCGCACCGGTCCTGCCGACCTGGAGCTCGATCCCCTCGAGCACGGTGGTGGCCTGCTCGGCCGGGAATTTGTGGGCGATGGCCCAGCGCGGGCTGCGCGAGACGAAACCGAGCCGCGCCTGGTAGTCGAGGCGGTTGACCTTGTAGACGACGCCGTCGATGTCATAGCCGAGGCGCGCGCGCTCGACCTCGATCAAGCGATAATGCTCGATCAGGCCCTGCAAGCTGTCGCACAGCAGCGTGCGAGAATTCACCGGAAATCCCCAGCGCCGCATGGCCTGAAGCAGATCCCACTGGGTGTCGCCCGGGAGCGCGCTGGTCTCGCCCCAGGCATAGGCGAAGAAGCGGAGCGGGCGGGCGGCGGTGACGGCCGGGTCGAGCTGACGCAAGGAGCCTGCGGCAGCATTGCGAGGATTGGCGAAGACCTTGTCGCCGGCCTTCGCCTGCTCGGCATTGAGGGCCGCGAAGTCCTTGTGCGTCATGTAGATCTCGCCGCGGACCTCGAACACCTCGGGCATGTCGGCCGCCTTCACGCGGCGCGGGATGTCGCGGATGGTCTCGACGTTGCGGGTGACGTTCTCGCCTTCATAACCGTCGCCGCGGGTTGCCGCCTCGACCAGGCGGCCTCTCTCATAGCGCAGCGAGATCGACAGCCCGTCGATCTTGGGCTCGGCGGTGAATTGCAGCGCAGCGGTGTCGGCGAGCTTGAGGAAACGGCGGACGCGGGCCACGAATTCCTCGACCTCCTCGGGCGCAAAGGCATTGCCGAGCGACAGCATGGGCACCCGATGCCTGACCTTGCTGAATTTCTCCGCCGGACCCGCTCCGACGCGACGGCTCGGCGAATCGGGCCGCACGAGATCGGGAAAGGCCTCCTCGATCGCGGCATTGCGACGACGCAGCGCATCATAATCAGCATCGCTGATCTCGGGATCGTCGTGCTTGAAGTAGCGCTCATCGTGATGGGCGATGTTTTGGGCGAGACGGGCAAGCTCGGCCTCTGCCTCGGCGGAGGTCAGCCCGGCGATGCTCGCGTCCTCATGGCCGCCACCGGGCTTGAGTTTCCTGCGCGGCATCGGCCGGTCACTCCGCCGCCAGCAGGCGCTCGGCCTGGGCGCGCGCCTCGTCGGTGATCTCGGCACCGGAGAGCATGCGGGCAATCTCCTCGCGGCGTTGAGGCCCATGGAGCTGATCAAGGCGCGTGACGACGCGGCTCGCCTCGCCGCTGTCAACTTCTCCTGCGGCGGGAATCTTGGTGATGAGGAAATGACTGGCGGCGCGCGAAGCGACCTGGGGCGAATGGGTGACCGCAAGCACCTGCAGCCCGGAGGAGAGGCGGGCGAGACGCTGACCGACGGCGTCGGCCACGGCGCCGCCGACGCCGGTGTCGATCTCGTCGAAGATCAGGGTCGGCGCCGAAGCCTTGGCCGACAATGCCACTTTGAGTGCCAGCATGAAGCGCGACAACTCACCTCCGGAAGCCACTTTCGTCAAGGGGCTGAGCGGCGTACCAGGATTGACCGCAACCAGGAACTCGACGCGATCGATTCCGTGCGGCGAAGGCTTGGCCGGTTCGGTTTCGAGGCGGGTCACGAAACGGGCCCGTTGGAGCCGCAAAGGGCCGAATTCCTGGGCCACCGCCTGGTCGAGACGACGGGCGGCAGAGTTGCGGGCGCGGCTGAGCTCCTGCGCGGCAGCGTCATAGCCGGCGCGGGCTGCCGCCCGCTTGCGCTCGAGCTCGGCAAGACTGCGCCCGTCATCCTCGAGCGCCCGCAGCTCTCTCTCGAGGCGGGCGAGCAGCGGCGGAAGCTCGTCGACCTGAACCTTGTGCTTACGGGCAAGCGAACGGAGCGCGAAGAGCCGCTCCTCGGCCCGTTCGAGCTCGCCCTGGTCGAAGGCGACCGAGCGCTCCGCCGCATCGAGAATGCGGGCGGCCTCGGCAACCTCGGTGATGACCCGCTCGAGGGCGGCGGTCAGCTCATCGAGCAGGCCCGCCGCCTGCTGCCTTCGTCTTTCGAGCTTGCGCAATGCCCCGTTGAGGCGCCCGGAAAGCGCGCCTTCGGCATCGAGGGCGCGACGCGCCTCGGTCATGGCATCGGCAAACTGCTCGGCATTCATCATCAGCTGGCGCTGGCTCGCGAGCCTTTCCTCCTCGCCAGCCATCGGGGCCAAGGCGCGAAGCTCGGCCACGGCATGCTCGATGAAAGCGCGCTCCGCCTCGCCACGCTCGACCATGCGGCGGTGCTGCTCGACCGCGGCCTCGGCGGCATGCAGCGCCTCGAAGGTGCGAGCGACCCGATCGAGCTCTGATCCGAGATCGCCGAAGGCGTCGAGCAGTTCGCGGTGACGGCCGACATCGAACAGGGCGCGATTGTCATGCTGACCGTGGATCTCGGCCAGCATGCCGCCGACGTCGCGCAGCAGGGCGATGCTCACGGGCTGATCATTGATGAAGGCCCGGCTCAATCCATCCCGCCCCTGAACGCGCCGGAGAACGATCTCACCGTCGGCCGAAATGCCCTGAGCTTCCAGCAGAGCGAAAGCGCGGTGCCCGGGCGCGGGGTTGAAGGCGGCGGTGACCAATCCCTTCGCCGCGCCATGGCGCACGAGGCTGGCATCGCCGCGGCTGCCAAGCGCCAGTCCCAGGGCATCGAGCAGAATCGATTTCCCGGCGCCGGTCTCGCCGGTCAGAACGGTCAGCCCGTTTTCGAGCGCGATATCGAGTCTTTCGATAAGCACGATGTCGCGAATCGACAGCGCGTTGAGCATGCGCCCCTTATAGCCGGAAAGACCCGGTGCTGGCGACGCGGCGGGTCCTTCAGAAAAGCTGGCTGATCCAGGAGCCTGAACTCGCCTGCGGCGCAAGGCCTTCATTGGCGAGCAGCTGATAGGCGTCCTTGTACCAGTCGCTGTTGGGGTAGTTGTGGCCGAGAACGGCCGCGGCGGCCTGTGCTTCGGAGCGCACGCCGAGCGCCATATAGGCCTCAGTCAGGCGGTAGAGGGCCTCAGGCGTGTGCGAGGTGGTCTGGTAGCGGGTCAGCACCGTCTTGTAGCGGTTGATGCCGGCGAGATAGGCCTTCTTGCGGCTGTAATAGCGCCCGATCTCCATCTCCTTGCCAGCGAGATGATCGCGCGCCAGCACGGCCTTGGCCTCGGCATCGCGGGCATAATTGGTGCCGGGGAAGCGGCGCCCCACCTCATCGAGGGCGGTCAGCGCCTTCTCGGTGATCGACTGGTCGCGCTTGATGTCGCGGATCTGCTCATATTGGCACATGGCAACCAGGTAATAGGCGTAGACGGCGTCCTTGTGGCCGGGGTGCAAGGTGATAAAGCGCTGTGCCGCATTGGTGGCGTCGTCATAGGCATTGCGCATATATTGGGCATAGGCCGTCATCAGCGTGGCCCGGGTGGCCCAGCTCGAATAGGGATGCTGGCGCTCGACCTCGGCAAAGCCCTTGGCAGCCTCCTTGTAGCCGCCCTCCTGGAGGTTCTTCAGGGCCTTGTTGTAGAGATCGGCGATCGGCTTGGCATCGTCGGCCGCCGCCATGTCCGGCGAGAGAGCCTTGCCGGTGGCCTGCAGTCCGGCGGCAGTGGACGTGGTGCCGCCGGCCGGGGGCGCCGGCGTGGTGCCGCCAACCGGCGGCGCCGGGGTCGTCGAGCCGGTGGTGGCGCCGCTCGAGCTGCCGCCGCCGAGATAGTCATAAAGATCGATCTGGCTGGAGCAGGCGTTCATCGCGAGCGCGGCAACGAGCAGTGTCACAGCCCGGAAACCGGCCGTTGCCAGTCGAAACGGCTTGCCGCGTCTCAATTCCGCTCTCCCCGCACCTCGATGGGCTCGACCGAAGGACGGTCCGGCCATTCCCCATGCCGAGCCGCCCGTGATAGCCGATCTGCTGGTGAGCCGCCAGCGCCCGCTCACGCCAATCCACGAGCGAGATGAAGCGCCAATCCCGGCGGTTTTGTGGCCTCAGGACGTTATCGCCTGGAGCAGTGGCCTAGTTTGCCTGACGGCGGAGAAAGGCAGGGATTTCAAGCTGGTCGTCGTCGATCGAGGGATCGATCTGCGGCTGCATGGTCACGACATTGGCGGCACGCGGCGCGGGTGCCGCAGCGACGCCAGCGCGGCTGCGCTGATCGGTGCGCTCGCTGCCAAGCTGCGGTTCCCGGTCGTGGTGCGACGGCGATTCGTCCCGGCGGCCGAATGTATCGGCCAGCCGGTCGAGCAGCCCCCGCCTCCGCTTCTGCCCCTCGTCGGCAATCTGCTCGATCTCTCGCTGGCGCGCGGCAATCTGGCGCTGAGCGATCGGAGGAAACTCGTCGGGTGCGGGTAGGCGGGGGCTGCGCGGCGGCGAGGACCGTGCCGGTTCTGCCGGCATGGCGACCTCGCCCTCCCCATAAATCTCGGCGCTTGGATCGCTGTCTGCGTCCGCCTCGAATTCGTCTTCGATGTCCTCCTCCTCGACCAAGGCCGGCGGAGGCGGAGCAAAGGCAGCCGCAGCCTGGGAGTGAGCGGCCATCGCGGCACGCGGATCGTGGGCACGCTTCATCGGCTGCGGCGGCAGAGCGCCGGTGTAGCCATAACTGCGCGACGTCATCGGGCGCAGGAGCGGCGGCTGCTTCGGCTGCTCGATCGGCTCGCCGGCGGCGGCAGCGCGGGCCTCCTCCTCGGCCTTGTTGAGACCGGTGGCGACGACCGAGACGCGCATGGTGCCTTCAAGAGCCTCGTCGAAGGTGGCGCCAAGGATGATGTTGGCGTCAGGATCGACCTCCTCGCGGATGCGGGTTGCCGCCTCGTCGACCTCGTAAAGGGTGAGGTCGGGTCCGCCGGTGATGGAGATGAGAAGGCCGCGGGCACCGCGCATCGAGACATCGTCGAGCAGCGGATTGGAGATGGCCGCCTCGGCCGCCTCGACGGCGCGCTTCTCGCCCGAGGCTTCACCGGTCCCCATCATCGCCTTGCCCATCTCGCTCATGATGGCGCGGACATCGGCGAAATCGAGGTTGATCAGGCCTTCCTTGGTCATCAGCTCGGTGATGGAGGCGACGCCGGAATAGAGCACCTGATCGGCCATGGCGAAGGCGGCCGCGAAGGTGGTCTTCTCATTGGCGACGCGGAACAGGTTCTGGTTGGGGATGACGATCAGGGTGTCGACGTGCTTCGACAGCGCCTCGATGCCGCGCTCGGCCATGAGCATGCGGCGCGTGCCCTCGAACTGGAACGGCTTGGTGACGACGCCGACGGTCAGGATGCCCTGCTCCTTGGCAGCCTGGGCAATCACCGGGGCCGCCCCGGTACCGGTGCCGCCGCCCATGCCGGCGGTGATGAACACCATGTGCGAACCGGCGAGATGATCGATGATCTCGGGCAGCGCCTCCTCGGCGGCGGAGGCGCCGATATGGGGATGGGAGCCGGCGCCGAGACCCTGGGTGATGACCGTTCCCATCTGGATGCGGCGGGTGGCAGCGCTTTGCATAAGAGCCTGGGCATCGGTGTTGGCGACCACGAACTCGACGCCCTCGAGCCGGGACTCGATCATGTTGTTGACCGCGTTGCCGCCGGCACCGCCGACCCCGAAGACGGTGATCCTCGGTTTCAGCTCCGCCAGATCCGGAACGGTCAGGTTTATGGTCATTGCCGATGTCCCGCTCGTACACTTCCCTCGTCGGCATCTTGGTTTCGCAATCGATAACAAAAGGTTAACAGGGCCTTACCAAGAGCGGGAATTTTCAAGGTTTCTCGAGTTTCGAGACCGTTCGGATCAAAAGCTTTCCTTGATCCACTTGCCGACCTTGAGCAGGTAGCTTCCGGCATCCTCGCCGAAGCGGCCGCGCAGGCTCAGGTGCCGGTCGGGATTGAGGGCATAGCGCAGCAGCCCGGCGGCTACGGCAAAGGCCGGCGAACGGGCGAGATCGGGCAGGCCCATGAGATCGATCGAGCGATGGGCTCTGACCTGCTTCTCGAGGATCTGGGCGGCGAGCTCGCGGGCCCCGAGCAGCTGGCTCGAGCCGCCGGACAGCACCACGCGGCGGGCGGCGCTGGCCGCCCCTTCCTGCTTCAAGCGATCGCGCACCAGCTCGAAGGTTTCCTCCAGGCGGGGCCGGATGATGCCGGTGAGCATCGAACGGGGTACGCGATGCACCTTGTCCGGGCCGCGTTCGCCGAGCAGCGGCACGGCGATCATCTCGCGTTCGTCGCAGATGGCGGACATGGCGCTGCCGGCCATGGTCTTCAGCCGCTCGGCATGGGCAATGGTGGTGGACAGGCCGCGGGCGAGATCGTTGGTGATGTGCTGGCCGCCGACAGGGATGACGTCGGCGAAGCACAGGGCGCCATCCTGAAGGACCGCGATGCTGGTGGTGGCGCCGCCCATTTCGATGAGGATGGTGCCGAGCTTCTGCTCGTCATCGACGAGCGCTGCCTTGGCGGCAGCATAGGGAGCGATGACGAAGGCTCCGACCTTGAGGTGGCAGCGCTCGATGGCGAGGGTCAGATTGCGCAGGGCGCCGCGCTCGACGGTGACGACGTTGAGATCCACGCTCAGGGTCTCGCCGAACATTCCTTCGGGCCGCTCGACTCCCTTGGCATCGTCGATGCCGAAGCGCACCGGGGTGGCGTGGAGGAGCACCCGGCGGCCGGGGTCGCAGCTGGCCAGCGCGCGGGCCACGGCCTCGTTCATGTGCTCGGGGCGCACCGCCTCGCCGCCGGTCTCGGCGCTGCCGACGAAACCCTGGCAGAGCGGGCGGCCGCCCGAGACGTTGACGAACACCTCGGTGATGGTCTGGCGGGCCATGCGCTCGGCCTGATCGACCGCGACCCTTATGGCGCGCTCCGCCTCATCAAGGTCGACCACGACGCCGCCCTTGACGCCACGCGCCGCCTGGTGGCCCATGCCGAGCACCTTGACGCGGGTCTCGATCTGCTCGCCGGTCTGGGTGCGGCGGCCGGGGACCACCTCGCCGATCATGCAGCACGTCTTGGTGGTGCCGATATCGAGGGCGGCGACAATCTTCGGACCCTTGTCCGATTGCTTGGTCGAACGCTCGCGGCGCGCCAGGGGCACAACGGTCATGATCACCTTCCCCACATCAGCGCAGGCTGAGCTGGCGGGCGGCATTGCCGCCTTGAACGGACATCGCCGGCTTGTCGGCGGGCAGCGGCACAAAGGTGACCCGCTCGGCGAGCCGGAGGTCGATATCGCTCACCGCCCGGGCGAGAATGCCGAAGCGCTTCTCCAGCATGTCGAAGCGGTCGAGCGCCTGCGCCTCGCCAGACTCCGGCAGGAGCAGCCGCTGACCCGACGCCAGATGGAGTGTCCATCGCCTGCCGCCAACACGCGAAGCCGCCCTCAATTTGGATAATAGGGCGGGGTGGGCTTCCAGTTGGTTAACAAGATCTGCCACGGCGTGCTGCGCGCCCTCGCCGGTGACCAGCAGGAGATTCGTCGCCTCGCCGGGCTCGAGCGGGCCGATGGCCGCGCCCGAGCGGTCGATGACGTAGTAGACGCCGCCGCGCTGCCAGATGGCGAAGGGCCGGCGCTCGCGCACGACGATGTCGAGCTCGTTCGGATAGATGCGGTGGATGGTCGCGCTTTCGACCCAGTCGATGTTCTGCATCATGCGGCGGGCGCGCCCGGCATCGAAGCCGATGAGGGAGCCGCCCAGCTTGACGCCGATGGCCGCCAGCACCTGCTCCGGTCGGTGCCGATCGAGACCGGTGATCCGGACCTGCTCGGCCGAGAAGCCGATGGCGTGGGCAAAGCGCGCCGAGAGTTCGCTCAGCGGTCCCTTCTCGGATTCGAGATGACCGCCGGCGAGCAGGCCGTAAACGATCGCGAAGCCGATGAACAGGAGGGCGGCGCAGCGCGCCAGGGCGTGCGGCCACGCGGCATGGCGCCGGCGGCGCGGCACCGCGGCGGGCTGGCTCACCGGTCGAGCGAAGCGTCGTCGATCAGCCATCTCACCAGCTCCTGCATGCTGTGGCCGGCATGCTGGGCGAGTTCCGGAACAAGCGAGGTGCCGGTCATTCCCGGCTGGGTGTTGACCTCGAGGATGTAAAGCTCGGCCTCCTTGCCGGGCCCATCGTCATAGCGGAAATCGGCGCGACTGACCCCGCGGCAGCCGAGCGCCATATGCGCGTTGAGGGCATATTGCTGGACCTTGCGGTAGACGTCCGGCGGCACCGGCGCCGGCAGCACATGGACCGAGCCGCCGGGAGCGTATTTGGCGCGGTAGTCGTAGAAGCCGACCGCCGGCTGGATCTCGATGACGCCGAGGGCGACATTGCCCATCACCGCGCAGGTGAGCTCGCGACCGGGAATGAAGCGCTCCACCATGACTGCGCCGTTGCCATAGACCGCGCGCTGCTCGAGAAGGGCAGTGGGCGGCGCGTTGGCGCCGCCATGGACGATATGGACGCCGACGGAGGAGCCCTCGTTGGCTGGCTTGACGACATAGGGCGGGCTCATCACGTGGCTCAGCGCGGCGGTCTCGATGTCGACCACCCTGTGCTCGACGGTGGGCACGCCAGCGCCGCGGAAGATTTCCTTGGCGCGCGGCTTGTCCATCGCCAAGGCGGAGGCCAGGACGCCGGAATGGGTGTAGGGAATCTCGAGCGTCTCGAGGATGGCCTGGACCATCCCGTCCTCGCCCCAGCGGCCATGCAGGGCATTGAAGACGACATCGGGCCTGAGGGCGGCAAGGACCTCGGCAATGTCGCGCTTGGGGTCGACCTGGGCGACGCGGAAGCCGACCTCCTCGAGCGCCTTGGTGCAGGCCTTGCCGCTTGCCAGCGACACCTCGCGCTCGACGGACCAGCCGCCCATCAGCACGACGACATTGGTGAGCTCGGGAACGCGGTTCGCCATGGCTCAGGCCGCCTCGACGAGCTTGAGGCCGATGCGCTTGATCTCCCATTCAAGCTCGATCCCGGACTGCTCCCGCACCCGGCGGCGCACCGTCTCGCCGAGTTCCTCGATCTCGCTCGCGGTGGCCTCGCCCTCATTGATGAGAAAGTTGCAATGCATGCGCGACACCCGGGCATCGCCGATGGCGAAGCCGCGCAGGCCGGCGCGGTCGATCAGCTCCCAGGCGCGATTGCCGGGGGGATTCTTGAAGGTGGAGCCGCCGGTGCGGCTCTTGATCGGCTGCGAGGCCTCGCGCGCCGAGGTGATGTCCTCCATGCGGCGGGCGATGTCCTCAGGGTCGCCGGGCCGGCCCTGCAGCACGGCAGCGGTGAAGATCAGCTCTTCGGGCGCCGCGCTGTGGCGATAGGAATAGCCCATGTCCTTGAGTGCCAGCACGCGCCGCGCGCCCTCGCGATCGATGGCCACGGTCTCGACCAGAACGTCCTTCATTTCCCCACCATGGGCCCCGGCGTTCATCCGAAGCGCGCCGCCGATCGTGCCGGGTATACCTCTCAGAAAGGTTAATCCATCGACAGCATGATCGAGGGCAAAGCGCGCCACCCGCACATCCGGCACCGCGGCCCCGGCCGTGACGCGGCCATTGCCATCATGGCTCAGCCCGCCGAATCCCCGCCCCAGCCGGATGACGACACCGGGAACGCCGCCGTCGCGCACCAAAAGATTCGAGCCGACGCCGATGACCGTCACCGTGATCGCCGGATCGAGCAGGCGCAGAAATTCGGCAAGATCGGCGTCATCGGCGGGGGTGAACAACACCTCGGCCGGCCCGCCGGCGCGAAACCAGGTGAACTCGGCAAGGCCGCGATTGGCCTCGAGGCGGCCGCGAGCCTGCGGCAAGCGGCGGAGCAGCGCCTCGCCATCGAGCGCGGTGATCACGCCGCCCCCTTTCCGGCGGCCTGCCTTGCGGCGCGGTCGAGTGCCGCAAGCTGCATGGGCAGCGCATAAGCCCATTGGGTGATGGTGCCGGCGCCGAGGCAGATCACGATATCGCCGGGGCGTGCCATCTGGGCGATGAGCGGCGCGAGCTCGGCCGCGTCGTCGATCTTCTGCACATTGCGGTGCCCGCGCGACTTGAGGCCGAGGGCCAAGGCATCGTGGGTCGCTCCATCAATCGGCTGCTCGCCTGCCGAGTAGACCGGCGCGACGATCACCGCGTCGGCATTGTTGAAGCAGGTGCAGAACTCGGTGAAGAGGCCTGCGAGCCTCGTGTAGCGATGCGGCTGGGCGACGGCAATGACACGCCCCGCCGCCACCTCGCGCGCTGCCATCAGCACCGCCGCGATCTCGACGGGATGGTGGCCGTAGTCGTCATAAACGGTGATGCCGTCATGGGCGCCGGTGCGGGTGAAGCGGCGCTTCACGCCGGAAAAACCGGCGAGGGCACTGCGGATCGCCTCATCGGATACGCCCAGCTCCTCGGCCACCGCGATCGCGGCGGTGGCGTTGAGGGCGTTGTGGCCGCCGGGCATCGGCAGGCGCAGGTCATCGATCAGGCGCTCGGCGCCGGTTCGCCGGTCGCTGAGGAGCACGCCGAACAGGCTCTCGCCCTCCTCGAAGCGGTGAGAGACGAGGCGGGCATCGGCCTGCGGGCTCGTGCCATAGGTGATGATGCGGCGATCCCTGATGGTGCCGATCAGCGACTGGACCTCGGGATGGTCGATGCACATGACGGCAAAGCCGTAGAAGGGAATGTTCTCGACAAAGGCGCGATAGGCCGAGCGGGCGGCATCGAACGTACCGTAATAGTCGAGGTGCTCCGGATCGATGTTGGTGACGATGACGATGTCGGCCGGAAGCTTGACGAAGGTGCCATCCGATTCATCGGACTCGACCACCATCCAATCGCCCTTGCCGAGGCGGGCATTGGTTCCATAAGCATTGATGATGCCGCCATTGATCACGGTCGGATCGAGACCGCCGCCGTCAAGCAGGGCCGCGACGAGCGAGGTGGTGGTGGTCTTGCCATGGGTCCCGCCGACCGCAACGCAGGATTTGAACCGCATCAGCTCGGCAAGCATCTCGGCCCGCCGAACGATCGGCATGGCGCGGTCGCGGGCCGCCGAAAGCTCAGGATTGTCGGCCTTCACCGCCGAGGAGATGACGATGACCCTGGCGTCGCCGAGATTCTCCTCGCGATGGCCGATCTCGACCGGGATGCCGAGCTTGCGCAGCCGCGCGACATTGTAATTGTCGGCCAGATCGGAACCTTGAACCGTGTAGCCCAGAGTCTTCATCACCTCGGCAATGCCACTCATGCCGATGCCGCCAATGCCGATGAAGTGGATGGGGCCAGTCTCGCGCGGAAGCTTCATGGCTCGGTCCTTTCCATTATCGCTGCGGGCTCGTCTGCGCCGGTCTTCGCCGCAGTCCTTGCATCGCGTGCCAGACGCTCGACGAGGTCGGCAAGCCGCTCGGCGGCGTCAGGGCGACCCTGGCGACGCGCCGAGCCGGCATGGGATTCGAGATCCTCGCCGGCATAGCGCAGATGAGTGAGAAAAGTCGCGAGGTCGGCTGGCAGGAAGGTGCCCTGCTCGCGGATCCAGCCGCCGCCCGAGGCGGCAAAGCTTACGGCATTCTTCAGCTGGTCGCTTTCGAGCGAGTGCGGCAAGGGCACCAGCACCGCCGGCCGGCCGATGGCCGAGAGCTCGGCCACGGTCGATGCCCCGGAGCGGGCCACCACCAGATGGGCGGCGGCGATGCGCTCCGGCAGATCGGCAAAGAAGGGCGCGAGCTGGACCTTGACATTGAGCCGCTCATACTCGGCGCGGACGCTCTTCAGGTCTTCTTCGCGACATTGCTGGACCACCGTCAGGGTGCGGCGAACAGCATGCGGCAGATGGCCGATCACCTCCGGCATCAGCTCGGCGAAGTAGCGCGCCCCCTGGCTGCCGCCGAACACCAGAAGGTTGAAGGGCTCGCCGGCGCCCGGCGCCTTGTAGGGACGATGGCGCGCCGCCAGCACGCTCGCCCGGACCGGGTTGCCGGTCATGGTGGCCTTGTCGGCAAGCGCCGGCGGCAGCCGTTCGACCTTGGGAAAGGAGGTGGCGATGGCGGTGGCACCGCGGGCCACAGCCCGATTGGCGCGCCCGATCACCGCATTCTGCTCATGGATCACCGTCATGATTTTCAGCCGCTGGGCGGCGATCATCGGCGGGAACGAGGGATAGCCGCCAAATCCCACGACCACGCTCGGTGCGAGGTCGCGCAGCAGCCGGGTGGCACGCGCGAAGCCCCGCGTCAGCTGGAAGGCGCGCATCGGCAGGAGCCACGGCCTCGAGAGGGAAATCGTGGCGGAGGGGATATGATGCAGCTCACGGGCCGGGAACCTGCCGCCATATTCCATGCCGCGTTTGTCGGTCATGAGGTGGATGACATAGCCGCGGGCGGTCAGGACCTCGGCCAAGGCCTGGGCCGGAAAGAGGTGGCCGCCGGTGCCACCGGCCGCAAGCACCACCACCTGACGATCTCCACGTGCCGGCAGCTGTTCCATCATGGCCTCCTGCCTCACCTCATGCCGCCGTCGCAACCGTGCCGGCCGGCAGCACCGCCTCGGGACGGCGCCGGCTCATCGCCAGGACCAGCCCCATGGCAAAGGCGGTCGCCACGAGCGAGGAACCGCCGTAGGAGATGAACGGCAGCGTCATGCCCTTGGCAGGTATGAGCGCCGTGTTCACCGCGAGATTGATCGATGCCTGCAGGCCGAACATGGTGGCGAGGCCGGCCATGGCGAGGGCCGCAAAGGCATCGGCCTCGCGCTTGGCACGCTGCAGCACGCGGATCACCACGGAAGCGATCAGGCCGAGCAGCACCATCAGGGCGAGAAAGCCGAACTCCTCGCCGATCACCGCTGGGACGAAGTCGGTGTGGGCATCGGGAAGGATCTGCTTGGCCACGCCGCCACCAGGGCCGGTGCCGAGCAGGCCGCCATTGCCGAAGGCCTCCATCGCGGTCTTCACCTGGAAATTGTCGCCCTTGTCGGGATTGATGAAGCCGGCGACCCGCGAGCGGACATAGGGGACCGTTTCATAGGCGAGGAAGGCCAGGCCGACGCCAGTGCCGCCGAGCCCCGCAAGAGAGGGCCAGGAAATGCCCCTGATCAGCAACATGGCGAGAAAGACGAGGCTGACAAGGCCGGTCTGGCCGAAATCGGGTTGCCTGACCAACAGGCCGGCAAAGGCGAGGAAGAGGAGCCAGGCGACGGCCAAGCCGGGCATGCCTGGGGTGCGGTCGCCCTCGGCGAGGAACCAGGCGGCCATCACGACAAAGGCAGGCTTGACGAATTCCGACGGCTGCAGCGCGATCGGGCCGATGCCGATCCAGCGATGAGCACCCTTGATCTCGGGGCCGATCATGATGGCGGCGAGCATCAGGCCGAGCCCGAGAATGAAGATGACGAGCGAGACGCGCCGGGCGGATCTGAGGTCGAGCAGCGAGGTGGCGAACAGCACCATGAGACTCGGCACCAGATAGACGAGCTGGCGGTTGAAGAAGTGGAAAT
This sequence comes from Aestuariivirgaceae bacterium, assembly GCA_036265615.1. GTDB lineage: Bacteria > Pseudomonadota > Alphaproteobacteria > Rhizobiales > Aestuariivirgaceae > DATAFF01. The sequence continues at coordinate 12,912 of DATAOT010000085.1, read as the reverse complement.
CGGGCAGGCCGAGCCGCGCCGCGACCGGCGGGCTTGCGGCCATCGAGAACAGCGCGCCAAGCGCCATCAAAAGCAGCACGGTCATCAGCAGCACCCGGTCGACGGTGAACCACCAATTGGCGAGCAGGCCGCGGTCGGCGCGGGAGATCAGCATGGACCGCCCTCCCCGATCAGCTCGCGCACCGACTTGCGGAAGGCATCGCCGCGGACCTCGAAATTCGGGAACTGGTCGAAGGAGGCGCAGGCCGGCGACAGCAGCACGACGGCGTCGGCACGATTGTCGGCCCGGGCATCGCTCGCGGCAACCTGCGTTGCGTTCTCGATCGTGCCGCAGATGCGATAGGGAGTGCTGCCCTCCAACGTCTCGGCAAGAGCCGGAGCGTCGCGGCCGATCAGATAGGCGCGAACGATCTTGCCGAACAGCGGCCTGAGCGGCTCTATGCCACCGGCCTTCATCAGCCCGCCGGCGATCCAGTAGATCGTGTCGAAGGAGAGCAGCGCCTTTTCCGCGGCGTCGGCATTGGTGGCCTTGCTGTCGTTGACGAAGATGACGTTGCCCTGCTGGCCAACCTGCTCCATGCGATGGGCCAGGCCGGGAAAGCTCCGAAAACCCTCGGCAATCGCCTCGGCAGCGACGCCCAAGGCGCGGCCGGCGCCATAGGCGGCGCAGGCGTTCTGCCAATTGTGGCGGCCGCGCAGCGCGCCGAGCCCACGGAGGTCGAGCCGGGCGAGACGCCTGCCGTCGCGCCGGTCCTCGAGCACCCCCTCGGGGGCGCTGATGCCGTCGGCCAGAGACCTGAGCACGGAGAAGGGGACATGGCTCGAGGCCGCCGGCAGCGCCTCGGCTATGGCGGCGGACCACGCGTCGTCGAGCGAGCAGAGAGCGACATCGCCGGTGGACTGTCGGGCGAAGATCCTGGCCTTGACGGCGGCATAGCCGGCCATGCTGCCATGACGGTCGAGATGGTCGGGCGTGAGGTTCATCAGGATCGCCGCATCCGGCTTCAGCCCGGGCGTGAGGTCGATTTGATAGGAGGAGAGCTCGAGCACATAGACGCGGCCTGGCGCAGGCGCCGGCAGCTGGAACACCGCCGTGCCGATATTGCCGCCGACATGGGCATCGAGCCCGGCCTGACGCAGCACGTGGCCGGCGAGGGCCGTGGTGGTCGACTTGCCATTGGTGCCGGTGATGGCGACGAGCCGCGACCCGGTCCCGGCGATCTCGCGAATGAAGATCTCGGTATCGCCGATCACGTCGACGCCGGCGGCATGAGCCTTGTCGACGCTCCAATGCGGGGCGGGATAGGTCAGGGGAATGCCGGGCGACAGCACCAATGCCGAGAACGGCTGGAAATCGGCTGCGGCAAGGTCACCGAGCGGAATGCCGGCAGCGGCCGCATCGTTGCGGGCATCGGCGCCATCATCCCAGGCCACGACATCGGCACCGCCCGCCTTCAGCGCGGCGGCGCAGGCAAGGCCGGAGCGCGCCAAGCCGAACACCGCGATCTTTCTGCCCTTGAAGCGGGTGGCGGGGAACATGGCGGCGCTCACCTCAGCTTGAGGGTCGAAAGCCCGACCAGCGCCAGGACAACGGCGATGATCCAGAATCTGATCACGATGGTGGGCTCCCTCCACCCTTTCTGCTCGAAATGATGGTGAAGCGGCGCCATGGCGAAGACGCGCTTGCCGGTGAGTTTGAAGGACACCACCTGCACCATCACCGACACGGTCTCGAGCACGAACAGCCCGCCGACCACGGCGAGCACGATCTCGTGCTTGACGGCGACGGCGATGGCGCCCAGCGCACCGCCAAGCGACAGCGAGCCGGTATCGCCCATGAAGATCATGGCGGGGGGCGCATTGAACCAGAGGAAGCCGAGGCCGGCACCGATGATGGCGCCGCACAGGACGGCGAGTTCCCCGGATCCGCGGACATAGTGCAGCTGCAGATATTCGGCAAAGCCGACATTGCCGACGCAATAGACGATGACCCCGAAGCTTGCCGCGGCAATGATCACCGGCACGATGGCAAGGCCGTCGAGCCCGTCGGTGAGGTTGACGGCATTGCCGGCGCCGACGATCACCAGGGCGGCGAGCGGCACGAACAGCCAGCCGAGCTGGATCAGCACGTCCTTGAGGAAGGGGAGCGCAAGGGCGCTCGACAGCTGCGGCGAGCCGAGCTCCTTGAAGAGCAGCGCCGCGGCGGCGGCGATGGCGAATTCGATCAGCAGCCTGACGCGGCCGGAGAAGCCGTCGGACTGGCGGCGGGTGACCTTCAGGTAGTCGTCGTAGAAGCCGATCGCGCCGAAGCCCAGCGTCACCGAGAGCACGGCCCAGACATAGAGGTTGGTGAGATCGGCCCAGAGCAGCGTGCCGGCAAGGATTCCGGCCAGGATCATGAGGCCGCCCATGGTCGGGGTGCCCTGCTTCTCGACGATGTGGCGCTGCGGGCCGTCGGAGCGGATCGGCTGACCCTTGCCCTGCTTGAGCCTGAGCAGCGAGATGAGCCAGGGACCGAACAGCATGACGAACAGAAGCGCGGTGACGATCGCACCGCCGGTGCGAAAGGTGATGTAGCGGAACACATTGAGTGCCGAGACCTCTCCAGCGAGTCCCGACAGCAATTGGTAAAGCATCTCGACCGCTTCCCCGTCCCTGTCCCCGCGTCCTTCCTTAAGGAGCCCCTCAGCGGCCGCCGGCCGCCGTCAATCTCTCCTTCAGCGCTTCAACCACGACCCCCATGCGGGAGCCGAGCGACCCCTTGACCATCACCACGTCACCAGCCCTGAGCGCCTGGCTCAACGGCTCGACCAGATCTGCCGAATGCGGCCTGTGCAGGACCGCAATCCTACCCGACAGCGCCGGCACCAGCTCGGACATGCCGCAACCGCAGGCATAGATCCTGTCGACACCGGCGGCGTCCATGTCCTCGGCCAGGGCGCGGTGCAGGGCATTCGAGCCTTCTCCCAGCTCCAGCATATCGCCGAGGACGGCGATTCGTCTCCCCCCGGGGCCGATTTCCGCCCTGGCGAGAAGCGCCAAGGCAGCGCGCATGCTGGCCGGGTTGGCATTGTAGCTCTCGTCGATCACCGTCACGACCCCCTCGGCCAATGGGAGATGGTGGCGCAGACCGCGGCCCTTCCCCGGCGTCAATGACGACAGGGCTGCGGCAGCGGCAGCAAGATCGGCGCCGCACAGCTTGACCGCCCCGAGCACGGCAAGGACATTGAGCGCCACATGCCGGCCCGGCGCACCGATGCGCAGCACCAGCCGCTCGCCGAAAACCGAAACCGCGATCCGGCTATGCTCGGCGGCAAAATCGCCCTCGAGCAGCCTGACATCGGCATCCGCCGCGGCGCCGAAGCGGTAGACCCTGGCGATTCGTTCGCGGCGCGCCACCTGCTCGAGACGTTCGTAAAACGGCGTTTCGCCATTGATCAGGGCGGCACCTCCGGGCTCGACGCCGCCGAAGATTTCCGCCTTGGCATCGGCAATGTCGGCAAGGCCGGTGAAATGACCCAGATGACTTTCGGCAATGGCGGTGACGATTGCGACATGGGGGCGGACGAGAGCAGTCAGAGGCGTGATCTCGCCGGCGTGGTTCATGCCGATCTCGAAGACCCCGTAGACGGTCCGGCGCGGCATCCGGGCGAGCGACAGCGGCACCCCCCAATGGTTGTTGTAGGAGGCTACCGAGGCATGGGTGGGCGCGCTTGCCGCGAGGGCAATGCGCAGCGCCTCCTTGGTGGTGGTCTTGCCGACGCTGCCGGTGACCGCGACGATCAGCGCGCTCGTCCGCGCCCGCGCGGCACGGCCGAGGGCGGCGAGCGCGGCAAGCGGGTCATCGACGAGAAGAAAGGCGCCCTCGCCAAGCCGCGGCGCGGCGGTTCTGGCGATCACGGCAAAGGCGGCGCCGCGCTCGAGGGCCGGGGCGACGAAATCGTGGCCGTCATGCGAGGGACCGGCGATGGCGAAGAAAATATCTCCGGGCTCGAGGCTGCGGCTGTCGATTGACACGCCGATCGCCGGCACGTCCTGGGCTCGCGAGAAGGAGCCGCCAGTGGCGGCCCGAACCTCCTCAGGGGTCCACAGAGCCTTGTCGCTCATGGCTTCGGCCTCCCCTCCACCGCCGCCTTGACGACCTCCTGGTCGCTGAACGGCAAGACCTCCTTGCCCACGATCTGGCCGGTTTCATGGCCCTTGCCGGCAACCACCAGCACGTCGCCGCTCTTCAGGCCGGCAATGGCGGCAAAGATCGCCTCGGCTCGGTCGCCGATCTCGATGGCGCCCGGACAGGCCGCCAGGATGGCGGCCCGGATCGCGGCGGGGCTCTCGCCCCGGGGGTTGTCGTCGGTGACATAAATCTCATCGGCAAGGCGGGCGGCAATGGCCCCCATCTCCGGCCGCTTGCCGCGGTCGCGGTCGCCGCCGCAACCGAACACCACCTTGAGCCGACCGCCGGCATAGGGCTTGAGGGTGGCGAGCACCGTCTCGAGGGCGTCCGGCGTGTGCGCGTAATCGACAAAGATCGGGGCGCCGTCGGCGGTGGCGGCGACAAGCTCGAGGCGGCCGCTCGCACCTTTGAGAGACTCGAGCGCCCGGATGGCCAGGGCCTGATCGCCGCCGGCGCCGATCACAAGGGCGGCAGCGATCACGGCATTCGATGCCTGGAAGGCGCCGGCGAGTGGCAGATAGACCTCATAGACGGCGTTGCCGATTCCGATCCTGAGCTGCTGGCCAAGACCGTCGCGGGTCTGCCTGAGGAGGCGCAGGTCATCGCCGCTCACACCGACGGTGTGGACGATGAGGCCGCGATCGCGGGCGGCGGCAACGAATTCCGCCGCGGCGTCGGTGTCGGCATTGATCACCGCCGTGGCCGTCGGATCGAGGACTTCCGTGAAGAGCCTGAGCTTGGCCGCAGCATAATCCTCGAAGGTCGAGTGGTAGTCGAGATGGTCGCGGGTCAGGTTGGTGAAGGCCCCGGCGGCAAGCCGGACGCCATCGAGCCGCGCCTGGGCGAGACCGTGGCTCGAAGCCTCGAGCGCCACATGGGTCACGCCTTCCTCGGCGAGCTCCGCCAGTACGGCGTGGAGGTGAACAGGATCGGGGGTGGTGTGGGCGAGCGCCCGCTTGCCGGAGGGCGAGACCACTCCGACGGTGCCGATGCTGGCGGCGCCGAACCCCATTCTCTCCCAGATCTGGCGCACAAAGGCGGCGACCGATGTCTTGCCGTTGGTGCCGGTCACGGCGACGGCGATGTTGGGCTGCACGGCGTAGAACCGTGCCGCCATCAGGGCGAGGGCGCGCCGGGGATTGTCGGCGACGATCACCGGAACGGGGATCTCCATCGGCACGGCATGGCGGCCTGCCAGCACCGCGACGGCACCCCTGGCGAGGGCATCGGGAATGAAGCGCGAGCCGTCGATCTCGGTCCCCGCGAGAGCGGCGAAAACATAACCGGGATGAACCGCGCGGCTGTCGGCGGTCAGGCCGGAGATGGTGCCGGCAGCCAGTTCCGGCGGCAGGGGATCGACGATCCCGTCTGCGAGGTGGCCAAGCGCCATGCGCATGTCAGTGGACCGTCCTCAGAGCCGTCTTGGCGGTGGCGGCCTTTTCGAGCTTTTCGCGCTCCCCGACGGTGAGAGCAGGCTCGACGCCGAGCAGCGGGGCGATGCGGGCGATGAGCTTGCCGGCGGCAGGAACGGCGTTCCAGCCAGCAGTGGCGAAGCCCATGGATTCCGGCACCGGCTGCGGCTCGTCGAGCATCAGCAGCACGACATATCGCGGATCGTCCATCGGGAAGGCACCGACAAAGGAATTCAAGCGATGGTTCTTGTTGTAGCGACCGTTGATCACCTTCTCCGCCGTTCCGGTCTTGCCGCCAACCCTCAGTCCCGGCACATCCGCCTTGGTTGCGGTCCCCTTCTCGACATTGAGCCGGAACAGGTCCCGCATCTTCCTGCTCGTCTCAGGCTTGATGATGCGCACCGCCACAGCCTCGGCGGCCTCCCGGTCCCGCTTGAGGAACGTCGGCGTCATCAGCTTGCCGCCATTCAACAATGCAGCCGCCACCGCGGCACCCTGGAGCGGCTGTACGGCAAAACCGTGACCGAATGCCGCGGTTACGGTCGTGATTGTCGACCACCTGTGCGGCAGGAGGGGCGCTGCCGCCTCGGGCAGCTCGGTCTGCAGGCGGTCGAACAACCCTACCTTGCGCAGGAAGGCCTGATGACCGTCGATGCCGACGTCGAGCGCCATCTTGGCGGTGCCGATGTTGGAGGAATACATGAAGATCTCCGGCACCGTCAGGAAGCGTCGCTCGGCATGGAAATCGTTGATCCTGGCATGACCGACGATCAGTGGAAAACGGGCGTCGTAGCGGGTGTTGAAATCGCACACGCCGGCATCGAGCGCCATGGCAAACGTCACGGCCTTGATCACCGAGCCGAGCTCGTAGACGCCGCCGGTCATGCGGTTTCCGGCATTCTTCTCCTGAGCCTCGATCGGCTCGTTAGGATTGTAGTCAGGCAGCGAGACCATGCCGAGGACCTCGCCATTGGTGATGTCGAGGACGACACCGCCGCCGGCCTGCGCCCGGTAATGGGTGATCGCCTTCTGCAGCTCATCGGCGAGCGCGTGCTGGATGCGGGAGTCGATCGACAGCTGGACGGAGGCGAGGGTGCGGCTTTCGGGATCGGCAAGCGAGGCGGTGAACAGCGCGCCGCGGCCGTCGAGATATTTTTCGATGCCGGCGAGACCGTGGGAATCAACATCGACATAGCCGAGCACATGGGCGGCGAGGCGCCCGCGCGGATAGATCCGCAACGTCTCGTCGCGGAAGCCGATGCCGGGAATGCCGAGGTCGTGGATGAGCTGCTGCTCGCTCGGCGACACCTGACGCTTGAGCCAGATGAAGCTGCGGTCGAGCGACAGCTTGCGGCGGAGCTCGCGAGCGTCGAGGTCGGGAACATTGGCGGTGAGCAGCTCGACCGCCTCATCGATGTCGATGAGCTTGTTGGGCTCGGCATAGAGCGAGGCGACGCGGATGTCGCGGGCCAGGACCTCGCCATTGCGATCGACGATGTCGGGCCGCGGCATCTTCTGGGCCTCGGCGCCACCCGGCAGCTTCTCGTCGCGCGGCATCAGCGACAGGATCGCGAGCTTGCCGGCAATGACCAGGAAGATCATCGCAAAGGTCAGCATGAGGAGGCGGATGCGCCGGCGGCCCTTGAGATCGCGGCTGCCCAATCCCAGCAGATCGGCCGGAGCGCGCCTCATTTCAGCACCTTCAGCATGTCGGCGATCGGGTCCTTCCCCGGTTCGGTGTCGCCACCACTGGCGGGCCGGAGCGGCAGGCGGGAACCGAGATCTCTCTCCGCGACGAGCTGCAAAGGCGAAAGCGGAACGAGATCGAGATGCTGGCTTGCCAGCTGCTCGATGCGGTGCGGCCGCGTCAGGTTGCTCCATTCGGCCTCAAGCAGGCGGATCATCTCCTGCTCGTCGGAAATGCTGCGCTTCAACTCGGCGATGCGGCGTTCACCACGGCGCGTCTCGTGCTCGAGGGAATAGAGGGTGAAGGCGGCGGCGAGTACCATCAGCACCAGGACTATGTTGAGGATTCTCAGCACCCGCGGCCTGCCTCGAGCTCTGTGATCGCGTCGAAACGGGCGCGATCGGGCGGGCCTGGGGCAGCGGCGGTACGCTCTGCAGCGCGCAGGCGCGCCGAACGGGCCCGCGGATTGGCGGCGATCTCGCCAGCCGCGGCGGTGACGCCGCCGGGCAGGATGTCGATAAAGGTCGCCGGCTGCTGCTCGATGGGCGGGCTGTGGCGGGACGGCCGACCGGTCGAGCCGGACCGCTCCTTGAGGAAGCGCTTGATGATGCGGTCCTCGAGCGAATGGAAGGTCAGCACCGCGAGCCTGCCGCCGGGGCGCAGCAGCTGCTCGGCCGCGACAAGCCCGGCAGCGAGCTCGCCGAGCTCGCCATTCACATAGATGCGCAACGCCTGAAAGGTGCGGGTCGCCGGGCTGATGCGCTCGCCAGGCCGGCGCCCGACGGCCTTCTCGACAATTGCCGCAAGCTCGCCCGTGCGGGTGATCGGCGCGCGCGCCCTCGCGGCTGCGATGGCGCGCACCACGGCATGGGCGCGGCGTTCCTCGCCAAGCACCCGGAGCAGGCGCTTGAGGACGGCCTCATCGAGGGTGTTGACAACATCGGCGGCGCTCACGCCCCGGCCAGCCATGCGCATGTCGAGCGGACCGTCATGTGCGAAGGAGAAGCCGCGCCCGCCATCATCGAGCTGCATGGACGAGACGCCGATGTCGAGCAGGACGCCGTCGACGCGCTCGACGCCGGCCGAGGCCATGAGATCGATCATGTCGGAGAAGCGACCCTCGATCAGCACGAGCCGATCGCCGAAAGCTTCCTGGAGCGCCTTGCCGTCGCGGATGGCGCTCGGATCGCGATCGATGGCGTAGACGGTCGTCTGCGCCCGTTCCAGCAACAAGCGGGCATGCCCGCCGGCGCCGAACGTGCCATCGACATAGATGCCGCCGTCCTTCGGCGCGAGCGCCGCCATGACCGCCTCGGGCATCACCGGCAGGTGCCGGCTCGCTCTCTGCGGATTCTCTGTCGAAGTCATCGCGATCCCGGGACGAACATGGCGAAGAAATGGTTGATGCCCTCGCCGAACTCTGCTCTCGACGCGCTTAACAAACGGTTTCGTCGACGATTCATCTCGGCGCAAAGGAGAAAGCCAGCTGGCCTGTAAGCCGGGTTCTGTCCACCCACCAGGGCGGGATGACCATTCATCTGGGACATGCGTTGCCGCATGCCTCGCGCGACCAACCCGGACGGCGATCCGGAAACCCGAGATGGGCATCAGCCCGTGCCGTCCCTATTCGGTCTTGCTCCCGGTGGGGTTTGCCCTGCCCGTTCCGTTGCCGGACCGGCGGTGCGCTCTTGCCGCACCGTTTCACCCTTGCCTGCCGCCAGTGGCGGCGTTGGCGGTTTGTTTTCTGTGGCACTTTCCCTGGGGTCGCCCCCGCCGGGGGTTACCCGGCACCGTGTTTCCGTGGAGCCCGGACTTTCCTCCCCCGCTCCCTTTCGGGATCTGCGGCGGCGGTCATCCGGCCAGCTGGCTCGCCTGAGTTAAGGACCATCGGGCACGCCGTCAAGAAGCGGCACATGTCAATCAGCGGTCAGATGCCGCGCTCGGCGCGGATCTTTTCCCAGGCGTCATTGATGGCGGCAAGGCGCTGGGTGGCGATCTCGATCAGCTCCTTCGGCATGCCGGCGGCGATGTGGCGGTCGGGGTGATATTCGCGGACGATCTCGCGGTGCAGGCGGCGCAGCTCCCTGTCGTCGACGCATGGATCGACGCCCAGCACGACATAGGGATCATCCTCGGCGGCGACGATATGGCGGGCGCGGATGCAGCGGAAGCGCTCGGACAAGCCGAAAATTTCAGCAATATTCCTGAGATAGGTCATCTCGGGCTGCCCCACGGCGCCGTCAGCCTTGGCGATGTGGAAAAGGCCGTCGAGCACATCCTCGAGCACGCCCGGCTGGTCGCCGAACAGCCCGGCGACCTCCCGGGCATAAAGCTCGTAGCCGGCGACGTCCTGCTTGGCGAGGTTGAACACATAGGCGACGTTGGGAAGCTCGTCCGGCGGGATGTGAAAGACCTCGCGGAAGGCCTTCACCTCCCTTTCGGTCACGGCGCCGTCGACCTTGGCCATCTTGGCGCCGAGCGCGATCATGCCGATGGTGAACCCGACCGATTTTTCGGGATCGGCGGTGCCGGGCTCGCCCCGGCCGGCAAGACGGCGCAGGCCGGCGGCGATGTCGCTGCCCAGCGCCGTCACCTGCTCGGCAATTTTGACCCAGATCGACATTGCGTCCTCTTGGCGCCTTGGCTAGAGCATGCTCTAAACAGCCACTATCCCGAGACGATCGCGACAGCAAGAGGCGGCCGATGGCGCGTCAATTCATCTATCACATGCACGGGCTGACCAAGGCCTATTCCAGCGGCAAGAAAGTGCTGGAGAACATTCACCTGCAGTTCTACCCCGATGCCAAGATCGGGGTGCTCGGGCCGAACGGCTCCGGCAAGTCGACGCTCTTGCGCATCATGGCCGGTCTCGATCGCGAGTTCTCGGGCGAAGCGTGGGTCGCCGAGGGCGCAAGCGTCGGCTATCTGGCGCAGGAGCCGGAGCTCGACCCGGCCCTCGACGTCATGGGCAATGTCATGGAGGGGGTGGCGGCCAAGAAGGCGGTGCTCGACCAGTACAATGCGCTGATGAGCGACTATAGCGAGGAAAATGCCGACAAGGCGGCAAAGCTCCAGGACATCATCGATGCCCAGAACCTGTGGGACCTCGATGCGCAGGTGGAGCAGGCGATGGACGCTTTGCGCTGTCCGCCGGGGAATGCGACGGTCGACCGGCTGTCGGGCGGCGAAAAGCGACGGGTGGCGCTGACCCAGCTCCTGCTGCGCCAGCCCGACCTCCTGCTGCTCGACGAGCCGACCAACCATCTCGATGCCGAGTCGGTCAACTGGCTCGAGCACCATCTGAGCGCCTATCCGGGCGCCATCCTGATCGTCACGCATGACCGGTATTTCCTCGACAATGTCACCGGCTGGATTCTCGAGCTCGATCGCGGCCGCGGCATCCCTTATGAGGGCAACTACTCGGCCTATCTCGCCAAGAAGGCCAAGCGCTTCGCCCAGGAATCGCGCGAGGATGCGGCACGGCAGCGGGTGATCGAGCGCGAACAGGCGTGGATTGCCGCCTCGCCAAAGGCCCGGCAGGCCAAGTCGAAGGCGCGCATCAAGGCCTATGACGAGCTGCTCAGGGTGAACGAGGAGCGGCTGCGCTCGACGGCCGCCCAGATCGTCATCCCGCCGGGGCAGCGGCTCGGCACCACCGTGATCGAGATCGAGGATCTGAGCAAGGGCTATGACGACCGGCTGCTGATCGACGGCTTGAGCTTCTCGCTGCCGCCCGGCGGCATTGTCGGGGTGATCGGCCCCAATGGCGCCGGCAAGACGACGCTGTTCCGCATGCTGACCGGCGAGGAGAAACCGGATAGCGGCGCGATCCGCATCGGTGACAGCGTCGCTCTCGGCTATGTCAATCAGAGCCGCGACGTGCTCAATCCCGACAAGACCGTCTGGGAGGAGATCTCCGGCGGCAATGACGTGCTCATGCTCGGCAAGCGCGAGGTCAATTCGCGGGCCTATACCAGCGCCTTCAACTTCAAAGGCAGCGATCAGCAGCAGAAAGTGGGCACGCTGTCGGGCGGCCAGCGCAACCGGGTGCATCTCGCCAAGGTGCTGAAGTCGGGCGCCAATGTGCTGCTGCTGGACGAGCCGACCAACGATCTCGACACCGAGACGCTGGCGGCGCTCGAGGAAGCGCTCGAGGACTTCGCCGGCTGCTGCGTCATCATCAGCCACGACCGGATGTTCCTCGACCGTCTGGCCACCCACATCCTGGCCTTCGAGGGCGAGAGCCACGTCGAGTGGTTCGAGGGCAATTTCCAGGACTACGAGGAAGACAAGAAGCGGCGACTCGGCGAGGACGCGGTGATGCCGAAGCGGATCAAGTACAAGCAGTTCGCGCGGTAGGAAATCCGAGCGGGGCTGTGCCAAACGGCACAGCCGCCGCTGCGCCTTTGCTCTAAGCAGTCCGCAGAACGATCTCCAATCAAGCGGATTGCAGCAATGGAAACGGGCTTCTTCACATACGTCAACAAGTCAACAGGACATCAGCCGACGAGCGACGGCAGCAATGGCAGCCCCTTACCTGGCGCATACGCGCATCTGGTTGCGGGTGCGAACGACGTCGTGGCCTACGATCAATTGTCGCCGGAACTAACGCTTCCTGCGATCAACATCCAGGCGGGTTACGATAAGAAGGCGAAGAAAGCCTACTTTGTTCTGCACGGTTGTTCGGTCGATTTTGCGAAGAGAGTCGCCAAGTTCATTCCAGAAGGATTTGGCAGGCAAAAGATCAAAGAGCAAAAAGGCGGCACACCGGAATTGCGAATCAGTATGGAACGCGATGACGTTTATATCGAATCGGTCCGGAAACGTACCGAAGCGATGGTCGCGAGTTGTCATGCGATCGGAATGACGCGTGCCGACTTCGAAGACGCCAGCGCGGACGAACTGATCAAGGAGCTTTGGACGGAGAAGATCAAGTTCTCAGGTGCCGGAGGCATCACTGTCGAACTCGGTGAATCCTTCGACTGGCCCGAGGGGGCGCGTTGTTTCCAGGCACTTGTGCAAAACGGCAAATTGTTGCCCGCCTATATTCTGGCAGAGACCGCCCTCGGATCCCATTATTTTACGGCGTATCTGCAAATGAACGAAACCTTGGAGATGGAGTTGCCGTCGGAGGACCTCAAGAAGATCGGCCGGAATGTGTCAGACCGCTTGATCTACTTGTCCGTTGCCGAGAAGCACTACGACCCAATTTGTGCAGCCGATCTTCTCTTGCGTGAACTGGCGCGCGGCAGGCAGCGGACCCAATATCTGAAAGATCTGGTGGCTGCACATCTGGTCAAACATCTCGCAAGCCACCCCGAGCCGTCACTCGATCAGCTCTGTCAGCAATACGCCCAATCGGAGCCAGCGCAGGAGTGGATCGCGAGCGTAAAAAGCCATCTGTGAGACCTTCGCGTCGCCAAAGGGGTCTGCTGAGCACGGATCAGGCGGGCGTCACTTCCCGAACACCATGATGGCTGCGGGGCCCAAGAGAACGATGAAGATCACCGGCAGGAAGAACAGCACCATCGGCACCGTCAGCTTGGGCGGGAGCGCGGCGGCCCGCTTCTCGGCCTCGGACATGCGCATGTCGCGGTTCTCCTGAGCGAGCACGCGGAGCGCGGTGCCGAGAGGGGTAC